>JBOHLV010000143.1:0-5808 GCA_050729815.1 Allostellaceae bacterium | reverse complement strand
TGCAATGAACCGCCGCGAGCAGCGCCAACTCAACATCAGGAGTAAGGTGCAATGAAGATTCCCGCCTGGATCAAGCCAGCCTTCTGGGGCCTCGTGGTGGGCGCCTTGGGTTGGTGGGCCGTGCTGGCCTGGGGCCTCGGCTGGACCAGCGCCGGTTCCGCCACCGCGATGGCCCAACAGAACGCCGAGACCGCGGTGGTCGCATCGGTGACACCGTACTGCGTCCAACGCTTCGAGCAGCAGACCAACGCCGCCGCCGTATGGAAGAAGCTGAAGAACAGCGCCGCCAATTTCAACCAGGACAGCTTTCTCGTGAAAGGCGGTTGGACCGCGCTGCCGGGAATGAAGCTCAATTCGAGCTATGCCGACGCGGTTGCCGATTCGTGCTCGACCCGCCTCCTCGCATTGAAGACTATCGGCGGCGTCAAGGTGTCGAGCGCCGACTGACCGAACCTCCAGCCCCGCGCCGGCAGCCCGGCGCGAAAGGCCGGTCCTGCGCCGGTTGCGTCTTTCATGCGACGTTAACCCTCCGGACATCCCTGTTGCGGCAATCTGGTCAAGCGTGCCACGCCCCAGCGTGGTAAAGAACTGCGACGCGCCGGGGTTCGGCTGCGGCCCTTGGTAGCCAGCCGTTGCCATGGGAGAATTGGGTTGGCCATGGGAACGGAAACACGAGCGAAGCAGGTTCGGCGCGGGGTGTTGGGCGCGGCATGGCGGCTCACCCGGCCCTATTGGGTTTCCGGCGAGAAATGGTCGGCCTGGGGTCTCCTCGCGGTCGTGACCGGGCTCGATCTCGGCAATGTCTATATCAGCGTGCTGCTCAATCAGTGGAACCGGGCATTCTACAACGCGCTGCAACAATTCGACAGCAGCATGTTCTTTCGCCAGATCGGGATTTTCTGCATCCTCGCGACCATCAGCATCGTGATGTCAGTCTATGCCGTCTACCTGCAACAGATGCTGCAGATCCGCTGGCGGCGCTGGCTGACGGACCGCTATCTCGATGCCTGGCTCGCCGACCAGGCCTATTACCGCCTGCAGCTCGAAGGCCACCAGACCGACAACCCCGACCAGCGCATCTCCGAGGACCTCAATTCCTTCACGAGCTATGTGCTGAACCTGTCGCTCGGCCTCCTCACCTCGGTCGTCACGCTGTTCTCGTTCCTGGTCATTCTGTGGAACTTGTCGGGGCCGGCGGCGATTCCGCTCGGCTCCTGGGGTCATGTCGATATTCCCGGCTATCTCGTCTGGGCGGCGCTGCTCTATGCCGGGTTCGGCACTTGGCTCACGGTGAAGATCGGGCGGCCCCTGGTGTCCTTGAATTTCGCCCAGCAGCGACTCGAGGCGGATTTCCGTTTTGCCCTGATGCGGCTGCGCGAGAATGCCGAAAGCGTCGCGCTCTTTGCCGGCGAGCGCAGCGAGATGAAACAGTTCCGGCATCGATTCGCCCATGTCTTCGACAATTTCTGGGCAATCATGAAGCGGCAGAAGATGCTGTCCTGGTTCACCGTGGGCTATGGCCAGATCGCGGTCATCTTTCCCGTGGTGGTGGTGGCGCCGCGCTTTTTCGCCCGGCAGATCAAGCTCGGCGGGCTGATGCAGATAGTAAGCGCCTTCGGCTCGGTGCAGAGCGCGCTGTCCTTCGTGGTCAATTCCTACACCGACATCGCCAACTGGTTCGCGGTGACGCAACGGTTGAGCGGCTTCGAGACCCGGCTCGACGCCATCTCGACCGCGGTGAACGCACCGCAACTGATTACCGTGACGCGCGGCGGCGAGGGCGTTTCGGTATCGCATCTCGAACTTACCCTGCCGGACGGCACGCCGATCCTGCGCGACGTCAATTTCAGCGCGGCGCAGGGCGAAGCGGTGATCATCGTCGGCCCGACCGGGGTCGGGAAGAGCACCCTCATCCGCGCCATCGCCGGCATCTGGCCGTTCGGCCGGGGCAAGATCCGGCTCGGCGAGGGCACCGCCCTCTTCCTGCCGCAGCGGCCCTATTTGCCGCTCGGCACGCTGGCGGAGGCGTTGTGCTATCCCAATGTCCATGACGGAGCACCGAAGGAGCGCCTTGCACATCTCCTCGTCGATTTCGGCTTGATGGAACTGGTGCCGCATCTCGATACCGTCGACAACTGGGCCCATCGCCTGTCGTTGGGCGAGCAGCAGCGCATCGGTTTCGCCCGGGTGATGCTGAGCCGCCCGGCACTGGTTTTCCTCGACGAAGCGACCTCGGCGGTCGATGAGCCCCGGGAGGCGCGCTATTATCAAATGCTGCGCGACGCGCCGTGGCGGCCCACCATCATCAGCGTCGGCCACCGCAGCACACTTCATGAATTGCATGACCGCGTGCTCGACATCTCGGATTTCGTCTGCCCGGAGCGGGCGGCGAAGGCGGCCGACATTTCCGGCACCGGCGCGCAGGAACCGGCCTTAAGCGGCGCCAAATAGCGCTATCCGGCGCTGCCCGATTGGTCGCGGTGGTAAAGCCGCCGCAATTCGTCTTTTGCCTGTGTCAGCACCCGCCGCTGAGCCGCCGGCAAGCCCCGGCCAGCGCGATTGACGTAGAAATTGAGCATCGACATTGCCGATTGATAGGGGCTCGTCTTGCGCCGCGCGCTCGCCTCGGCCGAGCGCCGCAACGATCGGGCGATCCGTTTGGGATCGCGCCAGGTGAAGACGCCGGCATCGAGGTCGAGCGCATTGCTTTTGTGAGTGACCTCGCCGGACCAGTATTTGCCCGGCTGTCGCTCCGCCGCCTTTGCGTTCCTGGTCTGTGCCGCCATGCTCCGCGCTCCATCGGATTTCCTTATTATAACCTTTCCGGGAGCGGATCGTCGCGATCAGCCGTTCCGACGCAGCAGGCGCATGGCCAAGATCGGCCCCATTTCGTGCGCCGCGAGAGGATGCGCGATGGCGGAGCCGCAGAACGATGACGGGGCCGAACACCTGGGTTTCAGCGAACACGATGTCGAGGACATCGAAGAGGCGGCCCGGCTGCGCGCCCCCATGATCTATGAAGTCGTGCGCCGCGAGGGCGAGGAGGAAATGCGCCGTCCGTTAACCTCGCTCTGGTGGTCGGGCGTGGCGGCGGGGCTCTCAATCAGCTTCTCGGTGCTGGCCGAAGCGATCTTGCGCCGGCATCTTCCGGACACGAGTTGGCGACCACTCGTCGCCGGCTTTGGCTATTCGGTCGGATTTCTCATCGTGGTATTGGCCCGTCAGCAGCTGTTCACCGAGAACACCATAACGGTCGTGCTGCCAATCGCGGCCAACCCGTCACTACACAATTTTATTCGTCTCGGACGGATGTGGAGCATCGTCTTCGTCGCGAACATGGTGGGGACCTTGTTCGCGGCATTATTCTGCACCTTCACCCCGGTTCTGTCGCCCGGCCTGCTCGGCACCATGCGCAATCTCGCCGAGGGAATGATGTCGCTCGACTGGGGCACCATGTTCTTCCGCGGTATTTCCGCCGGATTCCTCATCGCCGCGATGGTTTGGCTGATTCCAAGCGCCGAGGGCGCACAGTTTCTCGTCATCACGCTAATGACCTGGCTGATCGCGATCGGCGGCTTCACCCATATCGTGGTAGGCAGCATGGAGGCATTTCTGCTCGTCGTCCACGGCGACATTGGCATTGGCCGAATGTTTCTGGATTTTTTTATTCCCGCGCTACTCGGCAACGTCATCGGCGGCACGGTGCTGTTTGGCCTCATCTCCTATGCGCAGGTGGCGAAGGAGGTATAGAGGGCCGGCGGCGGCCCTTCGTGATTGGAGAGAGTTCAAGAGCGGCGCGCTCTCGGGCTTTGGATTTGCAATCATCCATCCGCCTTCTTAGCGCAGGGGATCGGCGGGGCGCGCCTTCGCCAGCCGGTCGAATTCGATCAAGGTTTCGAGCAAACGCGGCAACGCCTTGAGCGGCACCATGTTGGGGCCGTCCGAGGGCGCATGGTCCGGGTCCTCATGCGTCTCCATGAAGACGGCGGCGACCCCGACCGCGACCGCGGCGCGCGCCAGGACCGGAACGAAGCGCCGCTCGCCGCCACTCGAACCGCCCTGCCCGCCCGGCTGCTGCACCGAATGGGTGGCGTCGAACACCACCGGCAGGCCGGTCTCGGCGAGGATCGGCAAGGACCGCATATCGGAGACGAGGGTGTTGTAGCCGAAGCTGACGCCGCGCTCGCACAGCAGCACCCGGGCATTGCCGGTCGCCTCGATCTTGGCGGCGACATGCTTCATGTCCCAAGGTGCGAGGAACTGGCCCTTCTTCACGTTGACGGCGCGTCCCGTCTTGCCGGCAGCGACGAGCAGATCGGTCTGACGTGAGAGGAACGCGGGAATTTGCAGGACATCGACGGCTTCGGCGACGGCCGCGCATTGTCCCGGTTCATGCACGTCAGTGAGGACCGGGCAACCGCGGCGCTCGCGAATCTCGGCGAGGATCGGCAGCGCCTCCAGCATGCCGATGCCGCGCGGACTCGCGGCCGAGGTGCGGTTCGCCTTGTCGAACGAGGTCTTGTAGATCAACGGAATGCCAAGCTTGCCCGTAATCTCGACCAAGGCCGCGCTGACCTCGAGCGCATGGGCGCGGCTTTCGAGCGCGCACGGCCCGGCGATCAGCACCAGCGGCAAATCGTTTCCGACCGTGACCGGACCAATCGTTACCTGACGGGGCGACATGTTGTCCAATCCAGAAATGTCACGATCATCTTAACAAAACCGGGCGAGATTGTATCGAGGCTCCGAAAAATGCCCCGAACACGCCCGTAAGATCAAAACTTATTAACAAACGCAGAAAGTTATTGTGATTTGTTGAGAAAGCGACCTAAAATTATGAAATTGCAACCAGGAGTACGCGATGGTTGACTTTTCCACGACGGGCGCCGACCTGACCGCGCCGCAAGGGCAAGTGAGTCGCCGGAATGCGAAGCGCACTGGCGTGCTGTGGCCGGCGCAGTTGGAAGCCGCCGATGTCAAACTGCCGTGCGTCGTGCTCGACATTTCCACCGCCGGCGCGAAGCTGCGCAGCACCGATCCGCTGGCCGGCAACCTCAACAAGTTCCGGCTGACGATCGATTCCCTCGGCGCTTTCGACTGTACCCATGTCTGGGAAGCCGCGGGACGGGTCGGTTTACGGTTCATCGGCAGCTTTCCGACCAAGGGCGAGATCGAAAATCTGATTACCGATCCCCCCTATCTCTACGCCTGACGAGCGCCGACCAAGCGCCCGATTCCCGCCGAGATCGGGTGGACCTCGCCCATCGCTAGAGGCCTGTCGCTGTTCCTGCAGCGAATCCGCAGCCAGCTCCCGGTATAGGTGTATTCCTGCCGTCCACCATTCGGTGTACCCACCCGCTGTTGTACGTGCATTGCGTAAACTATATCGGGATAGAACCGGACGATTTCAACCGGGGCCTTGCTGTGACTATAGGTGTGATTATATAAGGCCATGGAATTCGAGTGATTCGAAACCAAGCGGCGTTGGGCGCTTCAGGAGCGCGGACTCGATTTCGCCAATGTCGCGCTGCTGCTCGATGGCCGGAACCTTCTTACCGTGCCGTCGCCGCGCCAAGGCGAGGACCGTTGGCTCAGCATCGGCGAGTTGAATGGAAGAATGATTGCCGTGGTTTGGACGAGGCATGGCGACACCCTTCGAATCATCACGGCGCGGAGAGCAAGAAATGGCGAGAAACGGCACTATCAGACGTTATACCCCTAAGGAGCTCACGGCCATGCGTGCCGACGGAAAAACCCGCACCGATTGGGCTGCGGTCGATCGGTTGACCGAAGCCGAATTGGAAGCGT
>JBOHLV010000142.1:0-2099 GCA_050729815.1 Allostellaceae bacterium | reverse complement strand
GATCCACACCGTGATTGGCGCCGGGGCGACCAGCGGCGGCGCGATGGACGCCTCGAATTTGTTGAAGCCGGCGCTGGCCGGCGGCGCCATTCGCTGCATCGGCTCGACCACCTACATAGAATATCGCAATTACTTCGAGAAGGATCGCGCCCTCGTCCGCCGCTTCCAGAAGATCGATGTCAACGAGCCGTCGATCGAGGATTCGGTAAAGATTCTGCGCGGCCTCAAGCCCTATTACGAGCGCCATCACAAGGTGCGCTACACGTTGGACGCGCTCCGCGCCGCGGTCGAGCTGTCGTCGCGTTACATCAACGACCGCAAACTGCCCGACAAGGCGATCGACGTCATCGACGAGGTCGGCGCGGCGCAGATGCTGCTGGTCGAATCAAAGCGGCGCAAGGTGATCACCGCGAAGGAGGTCGAGGCCGTGGTCGCGATCATCGCGCGGATTCCGCCGAAGAGCGTGTCGCGCGACGACAAGGAGACGCTGACCAATCTCGATCGCGATTTGAAGACGATGGTGTTCGGCCAGAACAAGGCGATCCATGAGTTGGTGGCGGCGATCAAGCTCGCCCGCGCCGGCCTGCGCGATCCCGAAAAGCCGATCGGCTCCTATCTCTTTTCGGGGCCGACCGGCGTCGGCAAGACCGAGGTGGCGCGGCAATTGGCCCGCACGCTCGGCATCGAGATCACGCGCTTCGACATGTCGGAATATATGGAGCGGCACACCGTCTCGCGCCTCATCGGCGCGCCGCCGGGCTATGTCGGCTTCGATCAGGGCGGGCTCCTCACCGACGCCGTCGATCAGCATCCGCATTCGGTGCTGCTCCTGGACGAGATCGAAAAGGCGCATCCCGATCTCTTCAACATCCTCTTGCAGGTGATGGATAACGGCACGCTCACCGACCATAACGGCAAGACGGTGGATTTCCGCAACGTCATCCTCATCATGACGACGAATGCCGGCGCCGCCGACATGGCGAAGCCGGCGATCGGCTTCGGCTCGGAGGTCCGCGTCGGCGAGGATGAAGAGGCGATCACCCGCATGTTCACGCCGGAATTTAGGAACCGCCTCGACGCCATGATCTCGTTCGCGGCCTTGGCGCCCGAGACGATCAGCAAGGTGGTCGACAAGTTCATCCTGCAATTGGAGGACCAACTCGCCGACCGCAACGTCACCATCGAGCTCGAGGCGGAGGCGCGGGAGTGGCTGGCAAAGCGCGGCTATGACAAGCTGTTCGGCGCGCGGCCGCTCGCCCGCATCATTCAGGAGCATGTGAAGAAGCCGCTGGCGGAGGAACTGCTGTTCGGCTCGCTCGTCCGCGGCGGCGGCGTCCATGTCGCCGTCAAGGAGGACCAGCTCGCCTTCACCTTCACCGAGGCGCCGCCGCGGCCATCGAAGGCCGCCCCCGACGACCCCGACGGCGACCAGTCCGAACCCGAACCGGAATTCGTCGAGAGCTGACGGTTTTCTCCCTCCCCCCTTGAGGGGGAGGGTAGGGTGGGGGGTGAATGAAGTAGCGATGCCGCACGCAAAAACCAAAGCCACGCCGACCAAATCCAAATCCGCGGCGCGTGAGCGCTTCATCGACGCGTTGCGCGAAGGCGTTGATTCCCTCAAATCCGGCCGCGTCGTGACCAAGGATGAAATGCGCCGCCGCATCGACGCGGCGATTAGATAGTCGCGGCCGAAGAATTAGACGCAAAGCGCCTAGACATAACGGCGTTTATGCGGGCGAAATACCCCGGACGAAATCTCAGCAGCCTTGTTCACCAGTTTCTCCTTAAGCGCTCCGTCGCGAGCCAGGTCAGCGAACTCCAGCGCGGTCATAAGCGCTATGGCATCCGCAAATCCGAGCATTTCGCAAATTTGCTCGTCAGACATGCTCGATCCGATCGTTTGGCCGTTCAGATGCCGATCGACGGCGAAGTAGCTGGTATGAGTATAGCTGTTGAACGCCTTCCAATTGGCGTAATTGCTCAACCCGGGTTGACGATGGGTAGGGTAGGAGCGGGCGTCGAGCCGCAAGGTATTGGTTGACGCGGGAATCGCGGTGTGATTCCAGGATGGGATGACTCGCGATGATCTGGCCAAGCTT
>JBOHLV010000141.1:0-2125 GCA_050729815.1 Allostellaceae bacterium | reverse complement strand
TCGGCGACGACGAAGGTGCGCGAGGCGTCGCTCACCTGGTTCGCCCGGGCGCGGCGCTTGAGCCAGTCGTCCAGCGAGCTGACGCTCGAGAAAAATTCGGTGAGCTCATGCGTATCATTGAGCGGCTCCGGCCGCGAGAGCGGCACAGTTACTCCCAGGGCGGCACGATTTGCATGGTGCGCCGCAGCCGGTCATTCGGCTTCGGCGGTTCGTCGAGCCGCGCTAGAAAACGCGCATAGGCTTCCGGGCTTACCGCGAACATCGTGCGGTCGAGCAGCGCCTCTTCCGCTGCGTGACGCGCAGCCCCAAGCACGAAATCCGTCCGGGTCTTGCCGGTAAGAGTGGCCGCGCGATCAATGAGCCAGCGCTCTTCGGGCTTGATCCGCAGATTAAGCGTGTCGCGGCGCGGTGCGGCCTGTGACCCCGGCATTAGGTCCCTCCATCGAGAGCCATACTAGCATAGCGTAACGCAATCGTCATTACTGCAATTCATGGCCAAAAACAAGGGATTCAGGACTCCGACAATCCAGACAGGACCGCGAGCTTAGAACACAGCGGCCAGCGGCCACGGCCGGCCCGACTCCACGTCAGGATGACGTGGTTCAAACTCGGCAGGACCAAATGCGTCGCGCAGTTCATCAATTGCCGTAAGGCATGCGGAGCCCAATGCCGCTTCATGCGGCGGGCCCTCGAGCATTCCGAACAATTCCCTGCGGAGCCCCGCGAGAGCAACCGGGACCAAATCATAGGCGCCAACCCAACCCGCCGCCGGGCGCTGATCAAGCGCCACGTCGTGCAGCGCCCTTTGGATTAGACCGTCAAACGGCTTCCGGTTGCTGGCATAACCGCGCGCGAGGGCCGACACGCATTCAGGGTCGCCGATCTTCGAAAGCATCTCCTCAATCACCCGCTGCCCCGCATGATGCGGGGCGATACCGCCGTAACGCCGAAGCACATCCACCTGTAGTTCAGGATGAAGACGCGCGAGGAAAGCAAGTTGATCGGAGATCCACCAACTATCCGTCACGCCGCGCGCGCCGGCAAAACGTCCATCCAGGACAAGATCGACCAGAATTCTTGCCGCCGACACTGTGCCCCGCGCGATAATAGCTTCGACCCACTCGTGTTGGCTCGCGAGGTGGGGGTAGCGGTGGACCAGTTGTTTGAGGACTTCCTCAACCTCGTCGCCCGGGGCGACGCCGAGAGCCGACACTACGCGCTCCATCCGGTGCGGACGAGGCAACGCGCTGTTGACCCACTCCACCCCTTCGGTCGTTGCCCCGGGCCGGTTCGTGAAGGGCATTAGTTCCAGCCAGCCTTCCACTTCCCATAGACCCTCTCGGAACATCCAGGTGTGTTCCTGTGCATCATCAAGCCATGCACGCACCCCCTCCAGCACCAAATCAGCAGCAATGATTTCGCCGTCGAGAACCAGAGCAGCCAGCAGTTCACGTTTCGCGCGGATGGGCTGCGGCAACGCGACCAACGCGTCAATAACTGCCCTTCTGTCTCCGTGTGGCATACTGAGGGCGATCCGACCTAACATGATCGCCAGCCGTTGCCCATTCTCGCCGGCGCCCGGCTGCATCAGGCGTTCTATGGCCGCGAAAATCATGTCCGCGAGGGGCGACGGCGGCAGTCGCGCGTTTTCCGCATCCCTTTGCGTGCGGCGGGCCTTCACGTTTGAAAAGTCCGCCCAAGGCATCGCCAAAATGGGCCTCGGCGCGTTCTGCTCTCGATCGCAAACAGCCTTAAGCACGCAGCCTGCATCGAACCCGAAGTCACCGTCTTCCAAATATTTCCCCATCAGCCGGACGACTTGATCAGTACCGATATTGGCGAATGCCTGCCGGTATTGGAGCGTCCAGGAATGCGCCGCATCGGAGCGCAATTCGATTGTCGCATGAGCGGGCGCCTCCCGATGGGCCTGCCTTACTCGTCGCCAACGCGAGAGGTCTTCATCAAGAAGGCGTTCTAAATCGGGCATCAATTCGGTGCGTCCGAGCCGCCCGATCGCCCTTGCAACCTCAGCAAGCTGCCGCGGTTCGCTGTCAGGCGAAGCCAGGAGTGTCTCAACCCATTGATGAATGAGAACAATCAGCGCACCAAGGAGATGCCCATCTGT
>JBOHLV010000140.1:0-1813 GCA_050729815.1 Allostellaceae bacterium | reverse complement strand
GGCCCGGCTTGCCCGGGCCATCCACGACTTCATTCTTGCCCCCTACCCTTCGAGCGCGGCGTCCACGACCCGATGACCCGGGATCAGCGTGCGCCAGTGGCCCCGCGTCGGCACCGGTGCGTCGATGGAACGGATGGCGGCCGCATCGACATTGACACCGAGCGGGTCCTCGCCGCGTTCCATTCGGCCGACCGAATCGAGAAGCCGCCGGCGGAATCGCACCACCGCGAGGTCGGATGCGATGAGGTGCTCCTTGGTGCGGTCCTGGATCGGCCGCATCGAAGTGGCGATCACCGCGTCTTCGAGCGCGATGCCGCGGAAGCCTGACCAGTTCCGATCCATCAGGTCGCGGCGCTGGCGATGGAGCTGCGCCCGGGTCCAGAGAAACCGTTGCGTTTGCGCGGAATACATATCGGTATCGTCGAATCCGGTCTCCTTGAGTCTCGTCTCGCGCAGGATCGGCTTCGTGCCATAGCGCACGGAATAGGTCGCGGTATTTTGATCGTCGATCGGCACTTCGAAAATGATGGTCTGATTGTTCTCGCCCTGCAGGCGCCCACCCGGGATGATCCGCCCGCTCGGCATGAAGAAGGGCACGACGCGGACATTGTCGGGGCCGCCGGCCTGGTCCTTTCGGAATGCCGCGTAATGATAGCCGAACTCGGTATCCTCGATTTGGAGCGTCGGCGCGGTATCGTCCATCGCGGCGAGGGTGTCGCCCAATTGCGCATTCCATCCCGGGCGAGCGACATTGCTGTGAAGGATGCCGACATGCGAACTGTCGAGCCCGCTTTCCGTCGCCTGCACCCAATTGTAATTGCCATCGACGCGGAGCAGCACGCGGTGGCTTTCCGGCAGGTCCATGAAGGCATAGCGCGGGAAAGGCGGCTTTTTCTCGGGCGGGCCGAGATAGGCCCAGACCATGCCGCCGGCCTCGACCGCGGGAAAGGCCGGCGCCTTGAGGCGCGGCCGCTTGTCCGGCGGCAAATTCATGATGTCCAGCACCTCGCCGTCGTTGCCGAACTTCCAGCCATGATAGATGCAGCGGATGCCGCAATCCTCGACCCGGCCGAGCGCCAGCGATGCCCCGCGATGCATGCAAATCTCATTGAGCACGCCGACCACGCCATTGCCGTTGCGGAATACGACGAAATCCTCGCCCAGGAGACGTTCGGCCAGCGGCGCGCAGCCGGGATGCGGCAGCCGGTCGGCGGTGCAGATCGGCACCCAGAACCGGCGAAACAGGGCGCCCATCGGCGTGCCCGGCCCGATCCTGCACAACCGGTCATTCTCATCTTGCGTCAACATCGACTTCTCCTGTCACCTGGATGCTGCCGGTCACGATGGTGCCCCTTTACCACGGCCGCGCCAACCCGCGTTACGGCATACCGGAACGCATCGCGGTCCTGACCCAGCGCCCAAGGACCGAACGAAGCATTCAACGCGTTCACGCCGCGGCCGAAATCCTGATGGATGGGCATTCGAACCGGATCGATCCCGACAAATGGCGCCCCCTGGTCATGAGCTTTCAGAAATCCTACGGGCGGCATATGTCTTCTACGCAAACAGCTTGCTTTGCTGGCCGACCTTGTCCCTTCGTCCCATCCGGGCTAAGTGAAGCGCATGACAACGCCGCTGCCCTTCGTCCGCGATCTCACCATCGAGTATGGCGTCGCCGACACCGTGTCGCCCCTCATCCGGCGGGTCGTGGCGAAGAACCCTTCCGCCTTCACCTTCAAGGGCACCGGCACCTATATCGTCGGGCGGGGCAAGGTCGCGGTGATCGACCCCGGCCCGCTCTTGGGCGACCATG
>JBOHLV010000139.1:0-7223 GCA_050729815.1 Allostellaceae bacterium | reverse complement strand
CGCCCAGAATGTCGCCCATATCGGAAAACGGCAGCGGATAATTGGTCAGCACCGGGATGAGAATCGGCACCGTCAACATGCAGGTGAAGGCGACGACCGGCGTCACCCAGAACAGCCACGAAGCGGTTTCCGGGATCACCTGCTCCTTGTGGAACAGCTTCCAAAGGTCGCGATAGGGCTGAAAAATGCCGGGACCGCGGGCGCGCTGCACGCGTTCCTGGAATTGGAGGATGATGCCCTGGATGAGCGGGGCGAGAATCAGGACGGTGAGGACCTGCCCGATCTGGAGAAGGATATCTCGAAGGGTCATGGTCCAACCCCGCGCGGCGGCGGACGCACGGCCACACGCACGCAACGCGACCCCCGCACCTGGCACGGACCCGGCACTTGGCGCGAACACAGAGGGACTGTTGCTCGGAAATGTCCGGGGCGCGCTACCATGACTCCTTCTCTCGTCCACGACGTTGCGGAGGAGTCATCAGCCCGGGGGCAGTTTTAAGGTGAACTCCATCACCCGGTTGCCGAGCATCGTTGCGTCGCTGAATTTTGTCAATGGCCGCGTTGACGATCTCAGCCGGTTAGAGGATGCTAATGACCAGGGATGGAGTTCCCCGGTAACCGCCGACGAGGCTGATGACTCCTACTGCACAAGGTGCGGCGGGAGTTTTTTGTCGTGCGCCGCGCCGTTCCCATCGCTTGTGTGGGAGGTGACGGAGGGCATGGGCCGAAAATCGCTTTCTCGCTCCTGGTGGCGGCGATGAGGATCGCCGTCATGAGCGATCTCCATCTTGAATTCGATGCCGCCCGGCAGGCTGCGGGCAACGGCGGCGCCACCGACTTTTACCGCCGGCCGCCACAGCCCAAGGCCGATCTTCTCGTCCTCGCCGGCGACATTCATAACGGCCCCCTGGTGATCGATTGGGTGCGGCGACACTTCACGATACCGACCGTCATCGTGTTGGGGAATCACGAACCCTATGGGCACGAACTCTTTCGCACCATCGCGTTCAACCGCGACAAGGCGCGCGACAGCGATGGCCAGATCGTCATGCTCGAACGCGCAAGCTGGCACTGCCAGCCGCTGCCGGGGGCGGAGGCGCGGTTCATCGGGGCGACGCTGTGGACGGATTTCCGGCTCGACGGTACGCCGGCGCAATCGATGGCGGTCGCCCAGGAACGGATCGAGGATTTTCGCGTCATCAAGATTGAGCGCGGCCACAAGTTGCGCACGCTGCTGCCGTCCGACACGGTTCGCCTTCATACCGATTCGACGGCATTTCTGCGAAAAGAGCTTGCGCAGCCCTTCGACGGCACCACCATCGTCGTCACCCATCATGCGCCCTCGCGCCAGTCGATTGCCGCGAGATTTGCGGGCGACGCGCTCAATCCCGCCTTTGCTTCCGATCTCGAGCCGCTGATCCGCCGTTATGCGCCGGCGCTCTGGATCCACGGCCACATGCACGATTCGTTCGATTATCGCGTCGCCGGCACGCGTGTCGTCTGCAATCCGCGCGGTTATTTCCCGGATCAGCTCAACCCCCGCTTCGATCCCGAATTCGTGGTGCAGGTTTGAATGGCCGGATTGCACAGCCGTTCCTTCTTCTGGCAATGGCAGGCGGTTTATGCGGCCTCCAATCCCGGACGGGAGAAAGAGCATTGGGAGGTGGACGGGGTCTCCTGGACGAAGGAACGCTCCCTTCACTGGGGCAAGGATTATTCCTTCCAGATCGAGACCCACCGCCTCGAGCGGACATCGGGCGGGCGGATCGACTGGCGCATCATGGTCGTCACCGAGCGCTGGTGGGGGCCGGATCGGGATCGGGCGGTGCGTGACACTGCCTGGAGCACGCTGATCAGCGGCCGTGCCGACCGCGTCCTCCAATGGCTGCGCAAGCAGGTCGATGCGGCACCATGACGAGCCAGTTCGTCAGTCGGCCTCCTCGCCGCGCGGCCACAGGAGGGCGGCAGCGGCGGCGGCCGCGATCAAAATGCCGGCGCCGGCAATCATGGCGCGGCCGAACTCCGGCAACACAATGCCGACCAGCCCGCCGATGATCGCGATACCGATGGTGGCGATTGCGGCGATCGCGGAACGCCCGCACCACCACGCGGCCTGATGCCGCCACCGCGCCGGCTCGATGGTGGCGCCGCGGAACCGGCGCGCCAAATCGATGCTCTCGATGAACAGCGGCAGCGCCAGCCCATCAAGCAGCGCCCATAAAAGGCCGTGCGTGGCGTTCGGCTGCCATAGCGACAGCATCAGGGCGAAGACCGACAGTAGCGCGCCGAGGGTCGCCGTCGGCAGCGATGACAGCGCGATCCCCACGATCATGATGATGGCGGCGGCGGCCACGATCGCGCCGACGCTCGTCATTGGCGCGATGGCCAGCGGCACACCGATTAGAATCATCAGGAACGGCACGGCCGGGAGTCGGATCATCGCCGGCCCCGGCGCGATGGCGGCAATGCGGCGAGCGCCTCTTCGAGCGGCGTGTCCGGATTCCATTCCACCACCGGGATACCCCGGCCGCGCCATGCGCCAACCTGATCGTGCCATTCGAGCGCCCATAGCCGACAGGCAAGATCGTTTCGTTGCGACGGGGCGAGGGCGCGTCGCGTCGCGGCGATGGGCGATACGGCGAGGAGCAGCAAATCGTGGCCGCGGCCGACAAGATCGAGCATGGCGCGGCCGAACCGCTCGTCGATGAGCGGACTGATCGCGATGATGAGCGATCGCGCCGGCAGCGCGGTTGCCGGCACCGTCGCCAAATCCTTCGCGACATAGGTGAAGACCACTTCGGCCGGCAGCACCGCCTCGATGAGACCGCTCAAATGGCGGCGCCCCGAGGCCGGCTTCGTCCAGCGCAGATAGCCGCCATATTCAACGAGACCGACGCGGTCCTTGCGCATCAGATAAGCACCGGCCAGCGCCGTGGCGGCGCGAACCGAGGCATCCATGGTCGAATAGGGCGGGGCGCCGGCGCTCGCCAGCGTGTCCAGCAACAGCACCACATCGGCGTTCCGCTCCTGATGAAAGCGGGTGACGTGAAGCTGGCCGAGGCGCAGCGATACCGGCCAGTTGATCTGCCGCACCTGGTCGCCCGGCGCGAAGGGCCGGATCTCGCCCGGCTCCAATCCCTCGCCGAGGGTCGGCGAGATATAATTGCCCAAGGCGGTTCGGGTCCGGTTGGGCCGCGGCAGCGACCGCAGGCGGGACATGCGCGGATAGATCGAAAGCTCGACCCCGCCGATCGTCGTTTCGGCAACGAAGAGGCCCGAGGAATCCGTGGTTCGAAGATGAATCGGGCCGAGCCGCGCCCGGTCCCGGACGATCGCGCGAAGCGCGAAGCGATGCGTCGAAGGCTGCGTTGGGACGAGGCGGGTGACGAGCCATGTCTCACCCGATTCCGACATGACGCTCGGCGGCAGCGGCAATAGGAGTTCGAGCGTCGGCACCGGCCGGCGCGACCGCAGCGTCACCGTAACCCAGAGACGATCGCCCTCGATCACTTGCGTTGCCGATGGCTCGACCGCGATATCGACGGTCGCGGGATCAACCGGCCGCGCGGCGGACAACAGCGCGACGAAGGCCGGAATGGCGGCGATGAACATCTCCGGCCGGCCCGACAGGATGCCGCAGAACAGCAGGCCGCCTAAAAGCGCCGCCAACGCCAGCAGCAGCGGCGACGGCCGGTGTCGCATCAGCGCTCAACCTCCGGGGTCGGCACCTGCTTCAAGATGTCGTCGATCACTGTGATCGCCGATAGCCGCGCCGCCCACAGCTCCGGCTTCAGGACGAGGCGGTGGGCGAGGACCGGCACCGCCGCCCTCTTCACATCGTCGGGCGTGACGAAGTCGCGGCCATCGAGCGCCGCCTCGGCGCGCGCCAGGCCTTGGAGCGCGAGGCTGCCGCGTGGCGATACGCCCAAGGCGACACGCCCGTCGGCGCGGCTGGCACGGGCAAGATCGACGATATAGTCGGCGACGCTGTCTTCAAGATAGATCTCCTCGATTGCCGCCTGGAGCGCCAGGAGATCGCCGCGCGACAAGAGCGTCGGCACCCGCGCCGCCTCCTGCCGCCGCTCGCGGCGGCGGCGCAGGATTTCGCGTTCTTCCTCGCGCTCGGGATAGCCGACCGCGATGCGCATGAGGAAGCGGTCGAGTTGCGCCTCTAGCAACGGATAGGTGCCTTCGAGCTCGATCGGATTTTGGGTCGCGATGACGAAAAACGGCGGTTCGAGCGGATGGGAAACGCCCTCCACCGTCACTTGTGCCTCCTGCATCGCTTCGAGGAGGGCCGATTGAGTTTTCGGCGTGGCACGGTTGATCTCGTCGCCGAGCAGCAGATTCGCGAACACCGGGCCCGGCCGGAAAACGAACCGGCCTTCGCGCTGATCATAGATCGAGCTTCCGGTGATGTCGCTCGGCAACAAATCCGGCGTGAATTGGATGCGGCCGAAGGTGAGATCGAGCGCCTCTCCGAAAAGCCGCGCGATCAGCGTCTTGGCGAGGCCGGGATTGTCCTCGATCAGAATATGGCCGTTGGCGAGAATGCCGGCCATGATCTGACGCAGCACCGCCTCCTTGCCGACGATCACCCGCGACAGCGCGTCGAGCACGCCGCGACAGGCATCGGCCACCTCCGCCATCGTCATGATTGCCTCTCGATCTCTGATAGGAGGGCCGCGAGCGCGGCGAGCGATGGCCCGCGCCGGTGCCATCGCGGTTGCGGTGGCCGGATCAAGGCCGCGCCACGCAGTCGTTCGAGGCGCGGCCACAGCACCCGGTCGAAATAGTGGCGGCTCATGTGGCCGTTCTCGATCTCGACTTGCAGCTTGACCAGTAAGGGATCGATGGCCGGCGGCGCCGGGGACGGATGATTTGCGCCCTCAAACGCGGAAGGCGGCATCCGGTCGATTCGCCCCCACAATCGTGTGCCGATATGGACGAGGACGATGCCGACGAGCGTTGCGACGGCGATACGGACGACCAGCGCCTTATGGGCATCCGCGGCGGACGCATAGGCAAAGGTGGTCAGTGCCGCGAGGGCGATGGCAAACCCCGAATAGGCGATGAGCCATCTCAGCCATTGCCGCTCACGCGCTTTTGCCATGGCTTCCCTGCCGGTCGAGTGCCGCTTCGATGGCCGCGAGTGACCGCAACGCGGCGGCGCGGTCGCCATCGTCCATTGCCGCGCGGCCGAACCGCGCGCGCTCGAAGAGGTCGGTCAGCGCCGCGACGCTGTCGCGGGGCAGTGCCGCGCGCGCCAGCGCGATGCGCATGAATTCGAGTGCCGTCTGCCATCGCGCGCGCGGCAGATGGCGACCGGCGAGCAGCGCCTCGAAGCGGCCATAGCATCGGATGATCGCGCGCCGCGGCTCGCGTTCGCTCGCCAATGCCGCAAGCCCTTCGGCAACCGCCTGCCGGATCGCCGAATCGGTCTGCGATTGTCCGCGCGGACGGCCACGCCAGCCGCGCGCGGCGAAATGAAGCCATAGCGCGCCCAACAGCGCGGCGACCGCGACGAGGAGCGCCAGACCGCCCAGAAGCGCGCTCGCCGCCGGGGATTGGATGCCGCCGCCAAGCGGCCGCGTGGCCGGTGTGAATGGACCCGGTGTAGCGGCCCCGAGCCTGCCGACGATGTGGCCGGCCGCCGCGCCATGCGAGGGTGCCCACCAGATCATCGCGGCGACGAGCGCGAGCGACAGCACCACCGGCGGCACCAGCAGGAGCAGCGCGCCCCTCATCTTTGTCGGCTCGTGATATTCCTCGAAGTCTTCGTCGTCTTGCGTCCGCCGCCGCCTCGGGCGCGGCATCGCCATGGCCAGCAACAACAGGGTCGCGACGGCGAAGGGGATGACGATCGCCAAGACCAGCCAGCCTGGCAACGCCACGACGAGATGGCGAGGAAGCGCATCGAGGATGACGGATCGATAGCGCGGCAACGTCCCGGCCACGGCCAGGATCAATCCTGCCGCGACGGTGAAACGCAACGTGACGGCCGTCGTCAAATGTTGCCTCGGACTCGCCGCCATGCGCCTCTCCGCTACGGAATTCGCCAGGAGTCATCGGCCCGGATGGCACTTGATGGCGAACTCCACCGCCCTCACCTAGGTAAGGGAGTTCCGTTGTGCAGGCAAGCGGCGGCACGCGCGCACCATCGGGACGCGTCGCTCGGCGCTTTTTTCGGTTCAAATCAGGCGCACCAATGCTATATTGGGTTTGTTGCAAGTGGGGATGGAGTCCCCCGAAATTGCCTCGCAGGCTAATGACTCCTGCCGCGTTGCGGAACGCGGTGGGAGGGTCGATTAAGGCCCACCCACCGCTTGCGGTGGGTTTTTTGTGGGCTGCTCGCGAGATATGTCACGAGCGGCGGGATCAGTCGACCGAGGTGAGCGCATAAATCGTGACCGAAGCAATGCCGATCGATACGAGTGATCGACCGCCCACATCCGGGACGACGGATCATCGCGTTCAGCAACCGGCGGCGGCCGCGCGGTCGCCGGTGACGACGGCGTTCCACAGCGTCCTTTATGAGAGCGCGGCCGATCGGCCCGTGGCCGAGGCGCATGAGGCGCCGGATTTCTTCGTCGATCTCAATCTCGACCAGATCGTCGCCGGGATTACCCGGGACAAGGCGGACTATGATCTGACGCCGTTTTTTCAGGCGCCGCTGGCGACCGTCGATGCCATCCGCTATCGCCAGGAAGTTCTGGCGGATTTGGAGCGACCCGACATCTCGGCCTCTATTATGAACTCGGCGCGGCGCTTCCGCGCGATGCGCCAGCATCTCGAACAGGCGCAGAAGCTCCATTACGCGCAACAGAAACAGCGCTGGTTCATCGACGCCGTCGCGATCTATTGCGATGCCGTCGAGCGGCTGATCGAGGAGCTTGCCGCGCTCGATCTCGGCGCGCGCGCCCTCGTCGCGCTGCGGGCCTATCTCGGCGCCTGCGCTGCGACGGCGGACTTCAAGGCGCTGAAAGCGGAGACCGTTGCGATCAAGGCCGGCCTTGCCGAAATCGAATATAGCGTCCTCGCCAAGGATGGCGGCTTCGTCGTGCGCAAATATGCAGACGAGCCCGATTACAGCATTGCGGTGCTCGAAACCTTCGCCAAGTTCAAACAAGGTTCCGTCAAGAACTACGGCGTGAAATTCCGCGAGCCGGCCGACATGAACCACATCGAGGCGAAGGTGCTCGAATTCGTCGCCCGGCTCTATC
>JBOHLV010000138.1:0-8189 GCA_050729815.1 Allostellaceae bacterium | reverse complement strand
TAATGGACGCGGACGCCGGCCTGCGACGCCAGCGCGAGGTAGTGATCCATCTGACGAATCTCGGGATCGATCAGCACGGCGATACGCGTATCCGCGCAGCCAATGAGGTAAGACTGGCATCCGCCCGTCGCGATTTGCTCGAAAATCATTGATCGCCCTCCCGATGTAGCGCCGAACGACCCACGTCTGCACCCAGACCGCCGCCGATATTCGACTTGCCGCGGGCGAATTCGCCGTTCAGGAGGGCGATGAGCGCGCGCTCTTCGCTGTCATCTCGGGGAAGATCGAAGTCGTCAAGCTGATCGACGGCATCCCGCGCACGTTGGGCTGGCGTCGGCCGGGCACGATTTTCGGCGAAGTCCCGCTGGCGCTCGGCACGCCATTTCCTGGCGGCTATCGGGCGGCGGAGCCGTCGCGCGTCATGCGCGTCAATGCCCAGCAATATTATGCCGTCGCCGCGGCGTCGCCCGAATTTGCGCTAAAAATGGGTGCCATGGCGCGCGAGCGCATTGGCGGGCTACAGAACATTTCGGCCGAACCCCCCAAACCGCGCGCGACAATACTTGGAGATCGCTGGGACACGGCATGCAGCGAGGTGCGGCGGTTCCTGGCACGCAACCAGATCACATTCGAGTGGGTAACGCCCGACGCGGCCGACCTGGCCTCGCGGTGGCACGGGCCGGGTCCGGCGGATGCGCAATGTCCCATATTACGGCTCTCGGACGGAACGGTGGTCAGTCAGCCAACGACGCGTGAACTGGCGCGGCTATTCGGTCTTCAAACCAGCCCAAGCCTTCCCGAATACGACACCATCGTAGTCGGCGGTGGGCCGGCCGGCCTTGCGGCAGCGGTGTATGGCGCATCGGAAGGATTGCGTACCGTGGTTGTCGAGCGCGAGGCGCCAGGGGGACAGGCTGGAACGTCGTCGCGGATCGAGAATTATCTGGGGTTTCCGAGCGGCGTCTCGGGCGATGAGCTGGCGAGCCGCGCGTTGCAGCAGGCGCGGCGCCTCGGCGCGGAAATCCTCGTCACGCGCTCGGTAACGCGCATCGACGCGGCGAAGCATGAGGTCGTTCTCGATGGCGAGGAGGTAATCCGTGCGCGGACATTGATTCTGGCCACCGGCGTCACTTGGCGCCGCGTCGCGATCGAGGGCTTCGACAAGCTGATCGGCAAGGGCGTCTATTACGGCGCCGCACGCAGCGAAGTGGGCGCGACGCAGGGTCTCGACGTTCATCTCGTCGGCGCCGGGAATTCGGCCGGCCAGGCGGCGCTTTATTTTGCCAACCATGCGCGCAGCGTGACGTTGCTCTGCCGGGGCGATGCCTTGGATAAGGGCATGTCGCACTATCTCATCGAACAGCTGCGCGTCAAATCCAACGTTGCGGTGCGGTTGCGGTCGGAGCTCAAAGCGGTTCACGGCGACACCCACCTGACCGCGATCGATATTCGCAACAGTGCCGACGACGTACTGAGCCGCCACGACAGCGGCGGCGTATTCGTCTTCATCGGCGCTGACGCGGAAACGGCATGGCTGCCGCCAGAGATCGCCCGCGATCGGCACGGCTATGTCCTGACCGGCAATGACGTGGTGAAGGCCGATCGCTGGTTGTTCAGTCGGGATCCTTATCTGCTTGAGACCAGCGTGCCCGGGGTTTTTGCCTGTGGAGATGTGCGGCTCAGCCCGGTCAAACGGGTCGCCTCCGCCGTCGGAGAGGGCAGCATGGCGATCGCCTTCGTCCACCAACATCTGGCGAATGAAGCACGAGACGCGCATCGCCAATCATAGCCGCACAGTATGTCCGATACCGTTTCGATTAAATCAGGGAGGTCGACCGTCAATCACCAATGACGCCTGTTGACACATCTCGCAAATAGCCTTGGCACATTCAAAGGCCGGCTTTCCCCCCCCGCGCCGATCTCGCGTTCAAACTCGGGTGAGGTCCGCTGCGGGCTAGCGACAGCCGGCTCAGCAGCTCGGCTGGGGCGGCGGCCCTGGATGCGCCAGGACCGCAACCCGTGTTCGACTAAAGTTCGACCTGCTCCGAGATGCTGAGCGCATCGTCGACCTCGATCCCGAGATTGCGGACCGTGCTCTCGAGCTTCGTATGGCCGAGCAGCAACTGCACGGCCGGCAAATTGCCGGTCTTCTTGTAAATCTGAGCCGGTTTCGTCGGCGCATCGAATGCGTGCCATATGCCGAAACATCCAGACCCGCGCGCTCCACCCATCGGCGCACGATGCGCGCATACTGCCGTGTTGACAGATACGGCTGTTCCCGGAAACGGCTCGGAAATAGATATGGGCCCCTGCCGGTACCGAGGGCGATTAACCATTCACCCATAGGGCTGCGCGTTTGCTCGGTGATCTCAAACTGCACTGGCCGCCCATTTTTTTCTGGATCACCGTGTCACTCGGTCGCGAACTCTCCCGCCGGCGAACACGTCGTCGACCCTCAGCCTCACGAGGTCGCAGCCCTTGAGCTCCTGAGCTTGCTGTCGATGGCCAGGTTGAACATCGCAAGATTACCCTGATATACGATGTCGCAACGTCTCCCATCACAAGTGCGGGCGGCGGCATGAGCGATCTTCGCGATTGGTTGCGAAAGAACAAGCTCGAACGATATGCCGATGCGTTCGAACAGAACGACATCGATCTCGTCATTCTGCCAAAGCTGACGGAACAGGATTTCGCCGCGCTTGCCGTGTCGCTCGGCAATCGCCGCCGGCTCCTCAAGGCGATCGCCGAGCGCGGACGAAGCGGTGATACCGGAAGCGGCGCCGACGCCCGCGCCGACCGGCGAGGCGGAGCGCCGCCAGGTCACGGTGCTGTTCTGCGATCTCGCCGGCTCGACCGTGCTGGCGCAAGCGGTCGATCCCGAAATCCTGGGCGATCTCATCCGGCGTTATCAGGATGCGGTGGCCGGCGCCATCGGGCGCTTCGGCGGCTTCGTCGCCAAATTCATGGGCGACGGGGTGCTCGCTTATTTTAGCTTTCCCATGCCTTCGGGGATGCCGCCGAGCGCGCGATCCATGCCGCCATCGCGCTGCCGGCCGAGGTGACGCGGATCGAGCGGCCGGACGGCGCCCGGCTCGAGGCGCGGATCGGCATCGCCACCGGTCTCGTCGTGGTCGGCGAATTGATCGGCACCGGCCTGGCGCAAGAGCGTACCAATGTCGGCGAGACGCCCAATCTCGCCGTCCGACTTCAGGCGCTGGCCGCGCCCGACACCATCCTGATCAGCGAGGCGACGCAGCAATTATTAGGCGGTCTGTTGGCGCGCGAGGTCGCCCGCATCAGGGCGCCATCCTGTTCGAACACCGCGCCGAAGCCTCCCTCGGCGAACTCGGGCATGTTCCAACTACCGGCTAACGCCAACACCGCGGCACCATCGGAGGGCTCCCGGGACGTCATCTCTTGGCATATTCGGAACACTGGCTGCGGGATCCCGGCAATCTCCGATGACGCCACGACGGTCTATAACCAGGGGCGGCCAAGCGCCGATTCCGGACAGGACGACGACAGAACCGCAAGGTTCGACCCGAGCCGGTCGTTCAGGTATGGTAGCAGATTTGGGTGAACTGCCCAGTGCTCGTCATTCATAAGTCTTGGCTCATCGTGGTCAAGCGTTCGATCAAGCGGGCTTTTTTGAGTCGTGCGCGCGTGTAAGATCGTTCGAAATGGTTTTGCAAGGCGGCCGCGGTTCCTGGGTCGTCAGAGCGACGAGTCAGCCGATGCTGAGGACCAGGATGATCGGCATCGGCTGGGGAAAGTCGTAGATCATTTCGTCGCCGACGCGGATTTTCATGCGGCACTCCCTGCGGCTGAACCCGGACGGGCACTCACGCTTATGATCGTAGCGGCGACGATCCGCCCCGGACAACGACTCAAGCCCCGACAATCACGCGGACAGCAAATAGACCGCCATTCGTAGATTGCCGCCCGATTTTGCCGTTCATGGATTGCCGCCCGATTTTGTTGCATCGTTTCTCGACATTTCCATATCCCATATCTAGCATGGCTGCTGGTCAACGATTTATGTGCGGGCTATTAAGGACGGCCGGGTCCGTCGGCAGGTTTCGGTGCTTATTGCGCGTGAAAGATCAATTCGGGCGCGCCAACTGCCGGGGAATGTAATGCTCCACACGATGTCGCGTTTTGTGCCGGAGCTTCCCCTCATCGTCCTGACCGTGATCACCACCCATATGGTGATGTCCCTGACCCAGACGCTGATGCATCGTTGTCTCGGCCACGGGCGGTTGGGCGGCAAGCTCTATCGCAATCACATAAATTTTCATCATACGTTTTATGCCAAGGACCATCTCGTCTCTCCCGCCTATCGCGGCGACGAAGGCAACAACACCCCTTACTTCTTCATCCCTGTTTTCATGGTCGGCGCCGGCGCCTTCCTCCTGCTACCGCTCGATCTGTTCGTCGCTTTCGCGCTGACGTGCGCGGTGTCATTCTACGCCCATGTGTTTTTCGATAAGGCATACCATGTCGAAGGCTCACCGCTGCTGCGCTTCGCTTGGTTCCGGAATATGCGCGAACTTCATTTCGTGCATCACCATCATGCCGGTACCAATTTCGCGGTGATCGACTTCTATTGGGATCGGCTTCTCGGCACCTATCGCCGTCCGGATGCCCTGGCCGGGGAAAGGAAGCAGGTTCGCCCACGGGCTGGGTCATAGGGCCACCGAAATCCAGGCCTCATTTCTCAGCCTTGCGGATCTAGGGGTCGGTTCGCTCGCGGCCGGAGAAACCCAGATTGACCGGAAATTGCTGCGGTAGATTCCTTGGCTTTTTCGGCTGCGGATTGAGCGCATTTCAATATCGGTTCTACGACCTTGCAATGGAATACTTCGAGGACCGGCACGTTATTGGCTGACCGAGGATGAAGACAAGCGGGGCCTTGAACTCATGAAGAAGGAGAAAAACGTTCTCGGAAGAAAGGGTTCTCGTCGAAGACAGATGGTCGGCTCATTTCCAATATTTGCGCTCTGGTCCCTTCAGGCACAAAGTCCGTGATTTGATCCGGCGGGCGATCAATCCTTCGCGCTAATCCCGTGCATGGTTCTTGCGGTCGGTTCACAACTGCCCGGTGCGTCATCGTGCAAGAGAGCGCACCCTTTGCGAGGGCGGCCAGAGCGCTATCCCTAGGTTGGCTGGCTGGCGCAGCGGTCAAGGTCCGGAATACCGACGGCGTTATTCCAGGCAATCCGAATGCCGGCGGAGGGCGCTGCGCGCGCGATATTGAAAATCGGCATTCACATGCGATTGGCCCAGCCCCCAATCATGCGCTTCGCGGCCCAACTCAGGAACGATCGGCTTGATGTCGCCGGCCGCCATTGCCAGCAATTGCAGCTCGGCGGCACGCTCAAACACGCCCGCTAGGAAACACGTCTCCTCGGGCCGCGAGCCAGCCACTAGCAAGCCGTGATGCGCAAGCAGTATCGACCGCTTGTCCTCGAGCGCTTCTGAAATGATCCGCCCTTCCTCGTTTCCAAAGGGAATGCCCGGCCAATCGCGCAGATAGGCGCAATCGCCCCACAGTGTCGAGGTATCCATGTGTGACACGATGAGAGGCGTGCCGATCATCGACAGTGCCGATGTATACCGCGCATGAGTATGGACAATGCACGCGACGTCGGGCCTCACACGATAGATCCGGGAGTGAAACCGGTTGGCCGGATTGGGAACGCCCTGGCCGTCAAGGACGTTGAGGTCCTCGTCGACGAGCAGAAGGTTCCTGGCGGTGATCTCTTCGAAACCGAGGCCGAACCGCTGCGTATAGTAGGTGTCCGGGCTGTCGCCGCGCGCGGAAATCTGGCCAGCGAGGCCGGAGGCATGCCCGCGTTCATACAAAATGCGGCAGGTGAGTGCGATTTTTTGCCTAAGACTCCAGCTTTCACCGCCAAGTTCGCGCCGCATATTCTCCGACGCATCCGCGAGCAATTCAGCCTTGCCGAGCCCAAATGTCGTCGCCATGGTCACTCCTCAAATCGGCCACGAAAGCCTGTCGTGCCGTTCTGTGATACTGCGCCCCAGACGATGTGGCGCTTCCTCGCATTCATGGGCTTGAGCGCCTTGAACGGTCGGTCAGTCAGAGGCTTTCGGATCGGCCCTGGCTGACGACCATCAGCTTGTCCATTCGGGCTAACCCCGGACTGGCGCCTATCGCGTGTCGACCGATGTTGGCCCATGTGTTGGAATGTGCCCCCGTGCTGCGCGACAGGCAAGGGAATAGAGGAAACGCCCATTATTGCAATAAGTTACCGGCCTTTTTGCGACGCGGTT
Source organism: Allostellaceae bacterium (assembly GCA_050729815.1). GTDB lineage: Bacteria > Pseudomonadota > Alphaproteobacteria > ATCC43930 > CGMCC-115725 > JAATGI01. Next base: position 1,892 of record JBOHLV010000138.1, on the reverse strand, counting down.
TTTCTGCTTCATTGATGGAGCGCCAAAGGTAACGGGATCATGGCCGAACGGGCGAAACCATGCCGCTCATAGAAGCGATGAGCGGCTTTGTTGTCGCCATCCGTGAGCACGGTAATTCGCCGGCAACCGGCGTCACGAGCCGCCGAGATAGCACGATCGAGCAGTAATCCTCCAATGCCTGCGCCGAGAGCGTGAGGAGACACGGCCATATCTTCGAGAACCGCAACCGTTCCGCCCAAGGCGGTCGACACGGTGAAAAGGAGGCATTTCACCGGTCAATACCGCAACTGGATCGTGCAAAGGTGGATCATTCATCGACCCGATCCCCTCGCGGCCAGTTCGCAAATGGCAGGGCATCATCGAGCATCCAACACACCATGCAATGCCGATTCGTCGCTGCATTCCGGCACCGCCCCGCGATGCCATGCCACCCAATACGTTAGGCCATTCCTCGACCAGGATGAATTTATTATTCTCAATGCCGCACGCCGGCGGCTCCGTTCGTTTCGTTGTTCGAGGCCGCTCGTTTTGCCGGCGTATCTAACGTGAGGAGCATGACCATGGGCGATATCCCTCTCATGACGGGTTTCCCGCCGCCGATCGATTCCCAGGTCACCCTGGCAAATTGGCGAAAGCCGCCGTTCAACAGATGGGCATTCCATCATGTGCGGGAAATTGTGCCTTCGGTCGAGATACCGAACGACCCCGCAAATGTAGGAGTGTTACCCATTGCGCCCCGGGATTTCGCGGGCCTGCGGATTCCGTTCGATGGTACGAGCTACGATCTTGATGCCTTCTTGGCGGCCACCAATACCGACGCGATGGTGATCTTGCATGATGGCAGAATCGTCCATGAATCGTACGGAGTTGGTATGACCTCCGCGACGCCGCACATCCTGATGTCGGTGTCGAAGTCCGTGCTCGGACTCTTAGTCGGCGTCCTCGTGGAACGCGGCACGCTCGATGTAACGCGGCCCGTGACGGATCTGATACCTGAAGTCAAATCAACGGCCTATGCCGGTGCCACTGTTCGCGACCTGCTCGATATGCGGGTCGGTGTGTTGTTCGACGAGGATTACCTTGCCACCGCCGGGCCGATTATCGAATACCGCAAGGCGCAAGGCTGGGATCCGCTCGGGTCCGGGGAAGCGCCCTCGGATTTGCGCGCTTTCTATGCCTTGATGACAGCGCCCGACGGACGTCACAATGACCGCTTCCACTACGTCTCGCCGAACACCGATCTCATGGGTTGGGCCATTGAGCGCGCGACCGGCATACGTTATGCGGATCTGGTCAGCGATCTGTTGTGGCGGCCGATCGGGTCGGAACACAGCGCCTATATCACCGTCGATCGGTTGGGCGCGCCGCGATGCGCCGGCGGATTTTGCGCAACCGCGCGCGACCTCGCGCGTGTCGGCCAAATGATCGCGGAGGGCGGACGGCGCGACGGAAGGCAGGTTGCGCCATCCGCCTGGATCAACGACATACTGACGAACGGCGATCGCGCGGCCTGGGACAGAGGTGATTTCACCAAATATTTCCCCGACATGCCCATCCATTACCGCGGCAAATGGTATGTGCGGCGAGGCGATGCGCCGATGATGTTCGCGGTAGGCGTATTCGGTCAGAACCTGTTCATCGATCCGACCAACAGTGTCGTTATCAGCAAGTTCTCGTCGCAGGCCCTACCCATGGATGAACATCTTATCTCGCTGACGGCGCGCGGGATCGATTATATGAGCGCTTTCGTGCGGGGTTTATAAGTTGTTGATCTCGCGATCGAGACGCAACGAGCGGAGCAACGCCAGCGCTTCGGCGATCTCCGCCTTCCGCGTCGCCACTGGACGAAGGAAACGCCCGCCCTGACCGGTGCGCTCGCAGATGGCCAGGAC
>JBOHLV010000137.1:0-3595 GCA_050729815.1 Allostellaceae bacterium | reverse complement strand
CGCGCCCTGTTCCGCGAATGAGGTCGGCAATCGTACCTCGATGGACCGTGCCCGAGTGAGCCGTGCCCAGCAGCGGCTAGTCGACCTGAAGTTGATCACGGCGGAGGAGGACCCCGTGGACAAGCGCCGCGTCGTCCTGCGCCTTACCGACGAAGGCGGCCGGATCACCGAGGCCCTCGTTCCCGACGCGCTGCGCACTGCGCAATGGCTTGCCGAAGCGCTCGAACCCGCCGAGCGGCGCCAACTGGAGCGAATTCTGGGCAAGTTCCTAAAGCGCACAGAAGAACTCGATATCGAAGGGTATTGAGGCGCTTCTGTAAATCGCCGAGATAAGAAGCGTGGCAGGATGGATGGCAGTAACGGCATGGCCCCGAGACACGGCCTCTCTAAGGATATTCGATCCGACGAAACCGGTTGCACCAACCAAAGCAAGCTTCATGGCAAGTCTTCTCGTCTCAAACCCAATGTCGCCCGTATCGCCGCGATCGACCGCGGCACATCGCAGACATCGAAATGAACAGCGCTTAGGTCTGCCCGCAAGGCGCCCTCGACATTGCGCTTTTGATCATCCACAAAGACGATCGCGCCGGCGGCAATGCCTAGCCGCTCGATGGCCATGGTATAGGCACGCGGATCGGGCTTCAGGATATTCGTCCGCGTTGCATCGACCACCACATCCATGTTCCGGGCGATCTCAAGCGTGCGGCTCCATTCCGCCCCTCCGAAGAGTTCCAGTTCGTTCGTCAAAATACCAAGCTTAAGGCCCGCACCGCGCGCCTCCTTCACCAAGGTGGCAATCTCCGGGCGCACATCTTCATTGAGGTCTTGGCCACGAATGGCGCGAAAGAAATCCAAGGGCGCCCATTTGCGGCCCAAAAGACGCCCCACTTCGTCCGCCCGCGTCTCCCAATAATGTCGCTCGCTGATCTGGTCCGCCTGCATGGCAACCCAAAGCGGATCGGTCGCCGGGTCCAGCGGTCCGCGCCAGGTAAGCGTCCCCGGCGGCAAAGCGAGGCGGCGTTCCGCACGGTCCATAATCTCGAACGCTGAATAGGTGATAACCGAGCCGAAATCGAGCAATAGCGCCTCGGCGAGGAAAGATCCCATAGCTATTTCCAAATGCCCGGTTTCTGATCGTCGGCCATTGCTTAGCCAGAGTAATTTCATTACCATCAAAAGCAAGCGCGGAGCCGCGGCATAGTATGTGTATGGTCCTTCACGCCTCGCCAATCCGCGAAAACTGCGCAACCCGTGTCCCTAAGCCACGCCGCGCGGCACCAGCCCCTGTTCGACCCAGCTATCGAAGATGGAAAGAGCCTTTTCGACAAAGGCCGGATCATTGATGTGGGCCTCGACCTCGACCAGTTCCGCGGGTGGCCGGATGTGCTGGCGCAGCGCGTTCGTAAAAGCTACCAGGGCATCCGGGTTGTGCATGGCCGCGCCTTCGCGATCCCAGGCCTCGATGCCCTTGAGCGGCATGAGCAACGTGGCGGGGCCTGTGGCCAAGGCAAGCTTCTCTCCTATTAGGCGCGCCACTTCGCGACGTTCCTCGGCGGTGAGGCCGATGGAGCAGACAAGGCGATTGTGGGCGTGATAGTCGCGGTCCCTGTATTGAACCGGCAACTCGGCCCAAGTGGCAAAATCGCACATGTCGGTGCTGCCGGGGGCCAGAAGCTGGGGCACGCCGCGTCGGCTTGCGGCGGCCAGACGGTCATGGCCGGCGGTGAGCACGCCGCCCAGCAAGGCGTTGGTAATCTCACAGAGCGCGAAGTCCATCACCGCGACAAATTCGCCACGCGCGGCCAAAGCCTCGAAGGCGCGCCCGCCCATGCCGCTAGCGTGAAACGCGGCAATTTCGTAGCCGCGCTTTTCGAGCTCTGGCACCAAGCCTACCATGTAGCTCAGGCATGATTTGCCCAGCGACGTTACGCCGATGCGCGGGCGGTGAGTCGTCGGTGGCCGCACGGAGCGGCAGGCTCCCGCAATTGCACCGGCGGCCTGACTCAGCACGGCTTTGCACAAGCTGTTGAGCCCGTAGAGCCCGCCTGACCACAGGATCATTTGCAAATCGGGCGAGATCCGCTCGATCTCAATCACCGGCGAGAAGGCGATGGTGGAAACAATGTATTTGGGCACGCCAAACGGTAGCGCAGCAGCGACGTCGAGCGCCAAATCAGTTCCCATTGAACCGCCCAGCGCGATCATGCCGTCGATCTCGCCTTGTTCGTAGAGCTTAAGCGCTAGGGCGCTGGCCCCCTCGGCCATCTTGCTTATGGCGAGATTCTCATCGCCCAGGGCGATGATGTCTTCGATGGTGGTATTTGCGGCAGCCGCGACATCGCAATTGCTGAAATCCACCGCAAAAGGCGGGGTGCTCAGCACGCCCACATCCATGACCAGACCCTTTACATCCAGCCCGGCGATGCACTCGGCCAAGAATTTGATTTCGTCGGCCTTGGTATCGGCCGTTCCGATGATGAGAACGCGGGGATGCTCGTTCATGCTGCCTGTTCCGTTATTAGCGGTTCGTAGCGGCGATTCTGATCCGGAACTACTGCGCAACGAGATTGAACCAAGGTAACTCGGCGCCCACGCGCGCCCCGCGGCACCTGGCGATTCAGGCGACGACGATCCGATCGCGTGCGATCTCCGCGAATTTTGTCAGTGTCCTCTCGATCAAATCAGCCGGCAGATCACGGGTGATGAAGACGAGCCGCGTGCGCCGGTCTTCCGATGGCCAGGCATCGAGTGTCGCCACCGGGTGAATGACATGCTGTACGCCGTGGATCACGAGCGGCCGGTCCGGGTGTTCGGCCACAATGCCCTTGAGACGCAGCAACTGCTCGCCGCGCATCGCCGCGATCAGCTCGATCCAGTGGGCGAATGCATCCCGATGAACGGGCGCATCGATGGTGACGGAATGGGTTCGCACCGCGTCGTCGTGACGATGGTCATGGTGGCCATGTTCGCCCGCATGGCTTCGATCGCCGGCTTCCTCGTGTAGCCATTGGCGGACATTCTCGCTCCTCTTCGCCGGATCATAGGGACCGATCGAGACCAGTTCGCGCGGTTCGATCCGGCCGGCGGTCACATCAAGAATGGGAGCGCCGTGGTTCAGATGCTGCAGTCTGTCAATAAGGGCGTCAATGGCAGTGCGCGGCGCAAGGTCGCACTTGGTCAACAAAATACGATCCGCCATTGCCGCCTGCTTCACCGCCTCGCCATGGGCGTCGAGTGTGGCGAAGCCGTTGACGGCATCCACGGTCGTCACGACCCCTTCCAAGCTGTAATGGGACGCAATGGCCGGTTCGACCATCAGCGTATGAAGGATCGGGGCAGGGTCGGCAAGGCCCGTGGTTTCGATAATGACCCGCGAGAATGCGACCGCTCCGGCGTCCCGCTGGGCCGCGAGGTCGCGCAGATTATCGATTAGATCGCCGCGCACCGCGCAGCAGATGCAACCGCTGCGGAGCAACGCGATGTTCTCGCTCGTCCGCTCGATCAGCAGGTGATCGAGCGCGATCTCGCCGAATTCGTTGATGATGACGACGGTATCGGATAGCGCCGGCTGCTTGACCAAATGATTGAGGACCGT
>JBOHLV010000136.1:0-20403 GCA_050729815.1 Allostellaceae bacterium | reverse complement strand
GGCCAATACTAACCCTAGCGGGTGTGGGTGTAAACCGGATAGGCAAGGTTTGAATTTCTAGTAACGCAGACGTACGAAGAAAAAACGTTAGACGCGGCCGAAGTGTTTCGCTATCTCGGGCTTACGGGAAAAGTATTCGATTTGACTTTGACGCAACTAAATACCGAATTTACTAATGATACGAAATCGCAAATATTTTATAAAGATGCAATAGGGCGCGCTGCGGCATGCCCGATTTGCGGCGGTCTCTTAGACCCCGCCAAATCGGTCTCCTACGACCATATACAGCGAGTGTCTGATGGCGGGTTAGGTACCCCGGAAAATGGACAAATGGTTCATCCCTATTGCAATAGCGGCGTGAAAGGATGACGCATGGCTACCAGCGAAGACACAAGCAACGATTACACGCCCGAGGAGGGCGCCAGGCGACGCGAGGCCGTGCTGAAGATCATGGTCAACACGCCGCCACAACCGCGCGTCACTCGTCAGGCTCCAAAAACGAGAAAGACAGCTGCCGGGGATCGGGGACAGCCGAAGGTTTCCGGGCGCCGGCGAAAAGCCGCCCCGGTCGTTTAGGCTGTGGGGCAGTTAGCGTCTTGATAAGTTACCCGCTTACCTACGGCGCCGCGCACCGTCTTGAGTGCGCGATCGGCATCGCTGACGCCGAGGGCAGCGCGCTCGTTGTAGCGGAAATCGAACTCGGCGAGATAGCGCTTCAGGTGCTGTTGGCTGACGTGATGATAGGTGCCAATGATTCCGCGCTTGAGGATCGAAAAGTAACCTTCGATGGTGTTGGTGTGCGCCTCACCGCGCACGTACTCGCCCGCCCCGTGGTTGACCGCTTCGTGCTTGGCGAACATCGGGCCGAGGATGCGGTACTGCCCTTCCCCGTCTGTCATCAGGTAGGACGCCTTATCAAGCTGGGCTTCGAGGATCGGGCGCAGGGTCTTGGCGTCAACAGTTGGAACATGCTGCGAGCGAACCTTGCCGCCGCGCTCGACCAACGAGAACACGGGCTCCTTGCCCGCGCCGCCAATGTTCTCCTTTTTGCGCTGCCAAGCGTGCTTGTTGCGCTCCTTACCGCCGACGAATGTCTCGTCTGCCTCAACCGTCTTGCCCTCTCCGCCGAGCGGTCCCGAGCTTTCCGGATGCAGCTCGCGCATGGCTTCGCGAATGCGGTGCGCCATGAACCATGCCGATTTGTAGGTTACGCCAAGCATCCTGTGCAGCTGGTGCGCCGACATGCCCTTTTTGCTGGAGCACAGCAGATGCATCGCGAGCAACCACTTCGTGAGCGGGATGTGAGACCGCTCGCAAACCGTTCCCATTGTCGCCGTGAACTTCCTGCGGCAGTCACCGCAGTGATACCAGCCAGGCCCCATGCTCTTGCCACCGAACGGCTTCACCGCGTCGTAGGAGCCGCACAGAGGGCAGTACGGGCCGTTCGGCCAACGGATCGCCTCAAAGTGCAGGCGGGCGGCGTCTTCGTCGTGAAAGATCGGGTTCTGAAGGTCGGTCGGCATAGCTATCTCCTATGCCGACCAATCTAGCGGATTACGAATGTGCAGTCAAGTATACAATGCCCCCCGCAAGCGGGGGAGGGAAGACGACGCGGAGCGTTGTCGGGTGGGGGCCGAACGGCTCAGTTATTTCCAACTGATACAGGACCTGTGCATCGATGCGACGTATTGTGCGTTGCAAAAATCCACTTTCATTCGCACCGCGAACTATGCCAAATTGCCGCAGTTTTATTCCTTCGCACTTGCGATTTTTCGCTTGCATTAGGACAGCGATCCCGCCATATTTTGCGACGCGGCATTGGCCGTCGCCCGACGGTCTGCCGTACGTCTTCTTAGGCGTTTCCTCCCTAAACTTGGGCCGTGGCTTGCCACGGCCCATTTTTTTGGGTCGGGTCCGCAAGCTCCCCGGTCAAGCCGGGGGAGGAATCCAGGGCAACGCCTCGTCGCTCGCCCCTCGATCCAGTCGAGGACAGGCTCTGGGTCCCCGCTTTCGCAGGGACGACGGAAGAATTTTTGATCGCATAGATCCGCACGGGCCGGGCGATGATCTCGCGTTTGGGGCGTGCCGTGAACGCGGCAGCCTATCTGTCGTCGCCACCGATCCGCGGGTTGGCCGCGGATTGTGATCTCAAGATTGGATTACCATGATCCGTGGTGCTCCGGTACACGGGTGATCAGCGGTAGGGTCGCGACGAGCACCACGGCCCCCGCGACGTAGACCCAGGCTTGGATGCTGCCGGGGTTATCGGAACTGGCGAGGACCGCAGCGGCTATCGAAATTGTGATGATGGACCCGATTTGCCGGCACATCGACCGTAGTGCCGCAAGAGTCGAGGAGTGCTGTGGCGCCAGTTGCAGCCCGGCGTTGCGGCTGGCCGGATTGACCGCCCCGCTGCCGATGCCGACAAGGAAGGCGGACCCCGCCAACCACGCATACGGCGAAATGCCGGTGATCGGGTGGAAGGCCAGCAGCGCCATACCGGCGGCGATAGTGATATTGCCGACGTAGAGCGGTAGCCGGTAGCCGGTGCGCCGCAGCACCGACGTTGCCGTGACCGACACGATGATCGCGGCAGCCCCTTGAGCGATGAGCAGTGTGCCGGAGCCGAGCACGCCGATACCGTAGCGGTTAATCGCGTAAAGCGGGACGAGCGCCATCAACCCCGCGGTGACACCCCCATACAATCCGTTGAGCAGGTTGACCGGACCGAAGCCCGGTCCACTTATCATGTGTGGGGCGATGAACGGGTGGGTCGAGCGGTTGCTGTGACGGAAGAACATCCACAAGGCGACAATCGCGATGACCAACGGCACCACGAACGCAAGCGACGACGCGTGCGCTCTGCCTTCTCCCAGATAGCTGGCGGCCAGCATGCCGGCGAACAGGCCGCTCCCAAGCAGCGCCATTCCGATGACGTCTATCTTGCGCCGCGTTTCTCCGGTCGGTGGCCGATCCCGCGGGATGTAGCGCAGTGCCAGCACGATCGCGATCGCGCCAATTGGGATGTTGACGAAAAATACCCCCCGCCAAGTCCAGTACGACACGAACAATCCGCCGAATATCGGCCCGATCATCGCACCGATCGGAAAGATACTGCCGAACAAACCGACCGCGCGATCGCGCTCGTCACCGAAATGATCGACGACGATCCCGGTTGCCGAGGGGGTGAAGCCGGCACCGCCAGCCGCCTGTACCGCGCGTAACGCGATGAGCACATAGATATTGTCGGCGAGCCCGCACCCCAGCGATGCCGCGGTGAACGCGATGACCGAGCCGAGGAATACCCTGCGGCGACCGTACCGCTCGCACAGCTTGCCGCTGACCGGTAGCATCAGCACAAGCCCGAACGAATAGGCCGTGATGGTCCACCCCGCCCAGGTGATCGAGGTATGCAATCCCTGTTGCAGGGCATGCAATGCAGTCGCAACTATTGTCGAGTCGACAGACGTCATGATCAAGGAAAGCGCGACGATCGAAAAGACCAAGACGCGGCGAACTGGCCTACTCTCTCCGGTATTGTCAGAAAGCCCGTCGGTGCAAGCGGAATAATTGGTTCGGCGCACCGGGCTCAGAATCCTCAAGCTAACGTGGGCAAAGCCACGACGTCCTATTCACAAAGAGAGAGAAAGCCACTATGTGATCGCACCGCGATTCAGCACAATCACCGGAGGCGCATCGCTGGGCAGCGTTGATCGGGGGCCGCGGGCGCGGGCGCGGGCGAGCGACCGCGTCGCGTTCGAGGATGAAAGAGGTGGGCGAAAGGCCGGTCGAAATTAATCAATTGGCCGCTGATTCGCTACAGAAACAGAGAACCCGGTCAGGCCCTTGCCCGGTCGTGCTCGGCATCGAGCCCGATGAGGCTGGCCAGCTTGTCGGGATTCTGGCGCAGCTCTTCGCAGGCGCCGTTCCAGGCGACCTGGCCGCGATCCAGCACCACCGCCCGCTCAGCGAATTCGAGTGCCAGCTCGGCATTGTGCTCGACCAGGATCATGGCGAGCGGCGTTTTTTGCCGGATGCGGTCGAGGCCGTCGACCAATTGATCGACGATGACTGGCGCCAGCCCCTCGAACGGTTCGTCGAGGAGCAGCGCCCGGGGGTTGCCGACCAGCGCCCGGCCGACCGCGAGCATCTGCTGCTCGCCGCCGGAGAGCTGGTTGCCGTAATTGCCGCGCCGCTGCTTGAGGCTGGGGAACAACTCGTAGATCGCGTCGATCGTCCAGTCGCCGCCGCGGACCGCGACCTTCAGATTCTCATGGACCGTCAGCGACTGAAAGATTTCGCGTTCCTGCGGGACATAGCCGAGCCCGCGGCCGGCGCGGTGGTGGGTCTCGACCCGGGCGAGGTCAGCGCCGTCGAACCGAACCGTGCCGCTATGAACGCGAGTGAGGCCCATGATGGTGGCGAGGAGCGTCGTCTTGCCGACGCCGTTGCGCCCGAGGAGCGCGATCGAGGAGCGCGCGGGCAGGGCGAGCGAGACCTGCTCCAGAACGACGTTGCCGGCGTAACCGGCGGTGACGCTGTCGAGTTCGATGAGATCAGTCATGAACCCGCCGTCCGAGATAGACATCACGCACCTCGCGGTTGGCGCGCACCTCGTCGACCGAGCCTTCGACCAGCACCGCGCCGCCGACCAGCACGGTGATGCGATGGGCGAAGCGGAAGACGAGGCTCATATCGTGCTCGATCACGAGGATGGCGATGTCATCCGGCAGTCGCGTCAGGATGTCGAGCAGCATGCCGAGATCGTGTGATGAAACCCCGGCCGCCGGCTCGTCGAGCAACAGCACCTTGGGCTTCAGGGCGAGCGCGAGAGCGATCTCGACGAGGCGGCGCTGACCATAGCCGAGCTCGCTCACCGTGCGCTGCGCCACGCTCGTAAGGTCGAGCCGTTCCAGCAATTCCCGCACCCCCTCGATCACCCGCTCGTTGGCGCGCAAACTGCCCCAGGGTTTGGCGTCGAGCGATTCCTGCGCCGCGATGGCAAGGCCGATATTCTCGGCGACGGTGAGGCGCAGGAACAGCGAGATGATCTGAAAGGTGCGCACCACGCCGAGCGCCACCCGGCGTTCGGGCGAGGCCGAGGTGATGTCGGTCCCGAACAGCTTGATGGTCCCGGCGCTCGGCTTCAGGACGCCCGTGATCTGGTTGACGAGGGTTGTCTTGCCGGCGCCGTTGGGCCCGATGAGCGCATGCCGGGCGCCTGGATAGAGCGTCAGGTTGATGTCCTGCGTCACCCGTAGAGCGCCGAAATTCTTGCGCAGGCCGCTGATTTCGAGCGCCGCCGCGCCGTTGGAATTGGCGGGGTGAAGGCTCATGAGTCGAGATGCTCCGGGTGGCCGCCCCGCTTCGTCGCCTTGTCGATCACCCCGGTCAGCCCGTTGGGCAAGAAACGCACGGCGAGGATCAGCAGGATGCCGAGGCCGAGCTGCCAATGGAACGGATAGGCGGCGGCGAGACGGTCCGAGAAAATTTCAAGCAGCGCGGCGCCGAGGAACGCGCCATAGAGGCGACCGAAGCCGCCGAGGATCAGCGCGATGAGCGCATTGCCGGAGACGAGAAAAGTCAGAGTATCGGTGCCGATGAGGCCGGTAACCTGCGCCGACAGCGCGCCGGCGACCCCGGCGATCGCGCCCGACAGGGTGAAGAGGCCGATGAGGCGCGTCTTGATCGGTACGCCCAAGAGCCGCATCCGCACCGGATTTTCGCGAATCCCGCGCACGGTGAGGCCGAACGGCGAGTTGACCACGATCCGGCAGATGACGAAGCACACCGCCAGCGCGGCGAGGCAATAGAAATAGGCGGTCTGAAAATAGATATCGAAGGGAAAGATGCCGAGCACCGGATGGATGGTATAGCCGGTGAGCCCGTCGTCGCCGCCCGTGATCGATGTCGCGGTGACGGCGAACTGCTCCAGCATCGAGGAGATCGCGAGGGTGATCATGATGAGGGTGAGGCCGCGGGTCCGCAGGATCATGGCGCCGGAGATCACGCCAAGGACGGCCGCCGCGGCCGCGCCCACGAAGAGACCGGAGATCGGCTCGCCGGTGACGTGGAGCGCCCAAAACGCCGCCGCATAGCCGCCGACGCCGAAGAACGCGCCCTGGCCCAGCGTGTCGATCCCGCCATAGCCGACCGCGAGATCGAGCGACAGCGTGAACAGAATCATGATCAAGACGGTGGTGCCGAGCGAAAGATAATCCGGCACCACGAAATAGGCGCCGATCGCCACCACCCAGATGGCGATGTCGATCCAGTTGACGCGGTGTGCAGCGAAGGCCTGGCGCACCGCGCCGGCGGTGACGCCCGGCGGCGGCGCGGGCGTGGTCGGGATGATGGTCGCCATGGCTCAGGCCCGCGCGAACAGGCCCTGGGGCCGCGCCAGCAGCAGCACCAGCATCAGGGCATACATGACGAAGCCGCCGCCGACCGGCAGCAGGTAGCGGCCATAGGTATCGACGATGCCGATCACCAGCGCCGCGGTGAACGAGCCCTTGAGGCTGCCGAGCCCGCCGGTCGCCACCACGATCAGCACGAGGATGAGATACTCCAGGGCATAGTTCGGCTCGACCGGCAGCATCTGAGTGCCGAGGATGCCGCCCACCGCGGCCAAGCCGCAGCCGGCGGTGAAGGTGACGGTGAAGATGCGCTTCACATTGATCCCGGCACAGCGCGCCATGCGCGGATTGTCAACCGCGGCGCGAAGCTGCGCGCCGAAATCGGTTTGCTCGACAACATACCAGATGGCGATGGCGATGACGCCGCTTACCGCGACGAGGAAGATGCGATAGCTCGACACTACGACGCCGGCGAGGTTGAGGTTGCCGGCCAGCCATTTCGGCACCGGCAGCGTGTACAGCAGCGGTCCGAAGGTGAAATTGGCGATCGACACCATGACGAACGCGAGTCCGATCGTCATCAGGATCTGGCCAAGCTCGCTGATGCCATAGACCCAGCGGAACAGGGTACGCTCGATCACGATGGCGACGATCATGGTGCCGATCACCGCGAGCGGCAGCGATCCAAGCAGGCCGAGGCCGAGATAGGTGACGAGCGCAAGCGACATGTAGCCGCCGATCATGGCAAAGCCGCAATGGGCGAGGTTGACGAGCCGCATGACCCCGAGCGTGACCGTGAGGCCCGATGAAATCAGGAACAGAATCATGCCGAAGGAGACGCCGTCGAAGGTCAGCGCGCCCCACGTGGTCAAAAAATTAGACACGATGTCTCCCAGCCCTACCCCTGTTCCACCCACGGCGTTCATTGGCAGCTCCGCCCGCCGCCGATTTTTGCGATTGATTGGCCTGTTATCGGGCTTCCTGTCAAGCAGAGGCCGGTGCGATGAGGCTCTTTTCGCCGCGCAATCCGACAAAGCGCACCAGTACCGACGGATCGTCGACCAGGGCCTGGTTCGGACCCTGGAACACGATCCGGCCGCGTTCGAGAATCAGCGCCTTTCGCGTCAGCCCCAATGCCAATTCGGTATGCTGCTCGACGAGAAGAATGCCGATCCCTTCGGCGGCAAGGCGCCCGATCGTCTTTGCCAGCTCCTCGACGATGATCGGGGCGAGCCCTTCCAGCGGCTCGTCGAGCAGCAACAGAGCGGGGTTGGTCATGAGTGCCCGGCCGATCGCCAGCATCTGCTGTTCGCCGCCCGAAAGCTGGTCGCCGAAATTTCGCCGCCGCTCGCCGAGCGAGGGAAACAACTCGAAGATGCGCGCGGGGTTCCACGGGCCCGGCCGCGCCGCCACCGACAGATTCTCCTCAACCGTCAGCGAGGCGAAGATGCCGCGCTCCTGCGGCACCCAGCCGAGGCCCAGCGCCACCCGTCGGTTCGTCGCCATCCGCTCGAACCTGGTGCCGCGCGACGCCATGGTGCCGCCGAACAGCCTGGTGTGGCCCATCAGGGTCAGGATCAGCGTCGTCTTGCCCATGCCGTTCCGGCCGAGGATCGCGATCGATTCACCCTCGGCGAGGGCGAAGCCGATCTCGTCGATGACGACGGCATCGCCATAGCCGGCGCGCACGCCGTCAAGCCTCAGGAGCGGCTCAGGCATGGACACTGGTCCCGAGATAGACGGCGCGCACCTCGGGGTCCTCGGCAATCTCGGCCGGCGGGCCTTCGCGCAGGACGCGGCCCGAGACCAGCACGGTGATCCGCGAGGCGAATCGAAACACGAGCTCCATATCATGCTCGATGAACAGCACCGCGATCTCCTTCGGCAGCGAGGAGATCACCTCATAGAGCATGCCGCTGTCCCGCGCCGGCACCCCGGCCGCCGGCTCGTCGAGCAGCAGGACGTGCGGCCGGGTGGCCAGCGCCAGCGCGATCTCGAGCACGCGCTGGTGGCCATAGGCGAGTTCGCGGGTCGGGCGGTGAGCGACATCGCCGATGCCAAGCTCGGCCAGGAGGGTCGCCGCCTCCTCGATCGCGGCTCGGCGCCTGGCCAGCGCCGGCAACCATTGCCGCGAAATGCGGCGCCGCTCGCAAATTGCCAGCATCACCGATTCGATCGGCGTCAGGTCGGGAAACAGAGTGTTGATCTGATAGGTCCGGGCGAGGCCGCGCTTCACCCTCTCGTGCGGCGGCAGTTGGGTGATCGGCATGCCGTCGAGTTCGATGGCGCCGGCATCGGGCGTCAGCATCCCGGTCAGCAGATTGATGAAGGTGGTCTTGCCGGCGCCGTTCGGTCCGATGAGGGCATAGCGCGCGCCGGCAGGCAGCACGAATTCGACGTTCTCGGTGACCGTGAGGGCGCCGAAATTCTTGGCGAGGCCGTGCGTCGCCAGTGCGATCGCCGTCATGGCGCGGCCCGCCGCCACCCGCGGCGCTTCAGCCATTGGGCGATGTCGGCCATCGTGCCCACGAGGCCGTTGCGGGTGAACAGCACCACGACGACGAGGAGCAGCCCGATCCAGAAATACCAATAGGCGGGATTGAGGTTGGCGAGCTGGTCGCGCAATTCCATATAGACGGCGGCGCCGACGAAGCTGCCATAAAGCACGCCGGTGCCGCCGACGATCAGCATGGTCAGGACCTCGACCGAGCGATCGACCGACAGCGAATCGAGCGACACGAATTGCAGTGATTCGCAAAGGAGGGCGCCGGCGACGCCGGCGATCGCCGCCGAGATGACGAAAATCAGCATGCCGTGCAGCCGCAGCGACGCGCCGATCGCCGGCATCCGTTTCCAATTCTCGCGCATGCCCTTCAAGGCAAGGCCGAACGGCGAATGCACGATGCGCCGGGCGACGAGATAGACGAGGAAGGCGAAGACCAGCGTATAGACGTAGGAGGTCCGGCCATAGAGGTCATAGTCGAAGATGCCGAATACCGGCTTGAAATTGACCCCCTGCAGCCCGTCATTGCCGCCGGTGATGGTATAGGCCTTGTTGGCGATCTCATAGAGCACGAGGTTGATGCCGAGCGTCACGAGGAGGAGCGCGATCCCCTGGACCCGAACGATCGCGAAGCTGCAAAGCCATCCCGCGAAGGCGGCGATCGCGCCGCCAGCGAGGACGCAGGTGATCGGCTCGCCCCAACCGTATTTCGAGAGGAGGCCGGCGCTATAGGCGCCGAGGCCGAAAAAGATGGAGTGGCCCAGCGAGACGATGCCGCCGTAGCCGAGAATGAGATCGAGCGACAGGGCGAACAGCGCCGCCGTCAGGATCTGGGTGCCGAGCGGCAATTGGTCGGGGAACAGGAAATACCACGCGATGGCGCCGAGCCAGAATAGCGGCTCGTACCAGTGCCAGCGCGCCTTGGCGCCGAAATCGGCGACGGCGCGCCGCGCCTCGTCGCCGCCGCCGCTTGTACCGGCATCGCTTTCGCGCGGCTCCGCCGTGACGGTCATGTCGTGCGACCGAACAGGCCGTTGGGCCGCCACAGCATGACGACAAGCATCACAACATAGATGACGAAGGCGCCGGTCTCGGGGATGTAGAACTTGCCGGCGGCATCGGAGAGGCCAAGGAGCAGGGATGCGGCCAGTGCGCCCTTTACCGAGCCGCCGCCGCCGATCGAGACGACGATCAGGAAGAAGACGAGATATTCGATCGGAAAGCTCGGATCGAGCCCCAGCTCATTGATGCCGAGCGCGCCGCCGAGGCCGGCGAGGCCGCTGCCGATGGCGAAGGTGATGGTGAAGACGCGGTTGACGTTGATGCCGATGCCGAGCGCGACGCGGCGATCGTCGACCGCGGCGCGGATCATGGCGCCGAAGCGGGTCCGCTCCAACCCGAAGAAGATGAGTAGCGTGATGACGGTGCCGATGGCGAGCAGCAAGGCGCCATAGGTGCCGAAGCTGAACGGCCCGACCTGGCGATAGCGCGTCAGATAATCGGGCAGGGTGAAATTCTGCAGCTCCGGCCCCCAGACATAGGCGGCCGCCGCGATCGACATGAAGATGATGCCGACCGTGAGCAGCACCTGGTCGAGCTCCTTCGCCGTGTACATGCGGCGAAAGATGAAGCGCTCGAAGAACACGCTGACGATCGCGACGATGATGAAGGCCATCGGCAGCGTCGCGAAGAACGGCCAGCCGGCCTGATGCATCAGCGTCGTCGTGACATAGCCGCCCAGCATCGCGAATGAGCCATGGGCGAGATTGACGAACCGCATCATGCCGAGCGTGATCGCCAGCCCCACCGACATCACGAACAGCAGCATGCCGAAGGAGATGCCGTCGAACAAAACCTGCACGATACCTTGGATAACGGACACGATCTTCTCTTGCGGGAAAAAAGCGCGCGGCCGGGATTGGGCGATCGCCGGCCGCGCGCGTTACATCACTGATGCAGCAGGACCGGCGCATGGACCATGTGGAAGGTCTTGACCATCTTCATTTCCATCTTGCCGTTGACCAGTTCGGCGTGGCGCAGATACCAGTTCTCGATGATCTCGCCGTCCTTGTCGAACGCCATCGGCCCGCGGGGGCTGACGAATTGATGATTGTCGAGAAGCGCCATGAACTGTTTTGGCACGAGCTTGCCATGCTCCTTCGCGACGATCTGACGGGTGACATTGAGTGCGTCGTAAACTTCCAAGGCGACGAAGCCGGGATGAACGTCGGCGCCGGCGACCGCATGAAACGCCTTCAAGAACACCTTGTTGGCCGGGCTCTTATTGTCGGCGATGTAGAAGGTCGAGGTGTAGATGCCGTTGACATAATCGCCGAGCGTGTTGGTCGGCTGCGTCTCGCTCAGATCGCCACTCACCAGATGGATGCCGTCCTTGAGGAGGCCGATATTGTGATAGGCCTTGACGAAACCTTCCGCCATCGAGCCCGCGGGCACGAAGAGCTGAACCACCGCCGGATGGGCGTCCTTGATCCGTTGCACGTAGGGCGTGTAGTCGGGATTGCCGATCGGCATCCGCACCTCACCGATGATCTTGCCGCCGCCTTTCTTAAAGCCGTCGGTGAAGGCGTTTGCCGCGGCGGTGCCGAGAATGTAATCGACGACTGCGTTATAGCCGGTCTTCCAGCCTTTCTCCTTGGCGGCCCATTCGCCCATGATGTAGGAGGGCGCGCTTAAGGACAGGCCGATGCGCGCCATGTAGGGCGATTTCTGCGGCAGCCCGTCAGTGGCGGCGACGATATTGATGAACGGAATTTTCGCCTCGTTGACGACCGGCACCGACGCGAAGGCGTCGTTCGACCAATCGCCGCCGAAGATCAGATCGACGTGGTTTTGAGTCACCAGTTCCTGGGCATCGCGCTTCGCGACGTCGGGATGAGGGCCCGTGTCGTCCTTCTTGATGATCTCGATCTTACGGCCGGCGATCATGTCGCCATGCGCCTTCATATAAGTCTGGACACCGAGGTCGGCCTGATGACCGTAGGTCGCGAACGGCCCGGAATAGGTCATGATGAGGCCGATTTTTAAGGGCGGCGCCGCGTTGGCGCTGGCGGCGGTGGCAACCAACGCCGCGGCAGCGGCGATACCGATAATTTTTCGCATGACATCCTCCCTCTGGTTTAAGCGTAGGCGCCGGCAGGACAGAATCGACGGGATGCCGACATCTTGGGTGCGCCAGACTCGCGACCGGCTTGTTCCCAAATCTATGATAGTTCTTAATGTGAAGAGGCGAGCGGGGCAAGTGCGGTCCTGGGCCGCCGCCGCGACAATGGTGAAGGAATGACAGATGACGGACTTATCGGAGCGCTTCCCGGTGTCGGTGCTGACGGGATTCCTCGGCAGCGGCAAGACGACCCTGTTGAACCGTGCGCTGCGCGATCCCGCGATGGACGATACCGCGGTCATCGTCAATGAGTTCGGCGAGATCGGTCTTGACCATGCCCTCGTCGAGAAGGCATCGGACGACGTCATCCTGATGGCCTCGGGCTGTCTTTGCTGCACCATTCGCGGCGAGCTGCTCGAAACCCTCGACGACCTCGCCTATCGGCGCGACAAGGGCGAGATTCCGCCGTTCCGCCGCATCGTAGTCGAAACCACGGGGCTTGCCGACCCGGCGCCGATCCTGCAAGGCCTCATCTACGATCAGGGAATGATGGCACAGTTTCGCATCGGGCCGGTGGTGACGATGGTCGACGCGCTTCACGGCGTGCGCACGCTCGACGAGCATCGTGAAGCGGTGAAGCAGGTCGCGGTCGCCGACCGCCTGATCCTGTCCAAGACCGACCTTGCCGATGCCGATACCGTCGCCGCCTTGACCGCGCGACTGAGGCGGCTGAATCCGGCGGCGCCGCTGTTCGAGGCGGGACACGAAGCCGCCATGCCGGATCGGCTTTTCGGCGGCGCCGGCTTCGAGCTCGAGGACAAGATCTCGGAAGTCCGGGATTGGATCGACGATCAGGCGGACGGCGATCACGACCATGACCATGACGGCCACGATCACGCGGCCAACGACGTCAACCGCCACGACGATCGCATCCGCGCCTTCTGCCTCACCTTCGACCGGCCGCTCGACCTCGATGCCACGATGCGCTGGCTTGAAGACATTTCCTACCAGTACGGCGAGAACGTGCTGCGGGTGAAAGGCCTTCTGAACATTGCCGACTGTTCCGCGCCGGTCGCGGTGCATGGCGTCCATTTCCTATACCATCCGCCGGTCGAACTCCGGGCCTGGCCGGATTCCGATCGTCGCTCGCGGCTCGTCTTCATCCTGCGCGATCTCGATCGATCCGTCCTGGAGCCGGGAATGCCAAAATAACAAAAATGCATTGTGAAAACTATTTATTTCACTTGAAAAGAAGGTATTATGGTCCTAGATATTGCTGGTCGCGGGGCACGGAAGCCGCGCGGATCACGGCACGGGAATTCGCGATGACATCGCCCCTCGACCAGAAGTTTCGCATCGGCGGACCGACGATGATCACGGCCAACCGGCTGCGCGACGGCGCGGTGATCTATCGCCGAAAGGGTGGCGGCTGGAGCACCGATCTCGATGATGCGGTGGTGGTCACCGATGCGGCGGCGGCGCAGGCGCTGCTGCGCGAGGCGGCGGGCGAGGGCACGGTTATAGTGGGCGCCTACGCCGCGCCGGTCGAGATTGCCGCTGGTGGCCGCCTCGTCCCCGGCAATTTGCGCGAGCGCATCCGGCTCACCGGCCCGACCTTCGACCTCCCGCGTGTTCCGGCCAGGGCCTAAGGATCTCCCATGTATGTCTATGACGAATTCGACCGCACCCTTCTGGCGGAGCGGATCAGCGAGTTCCGCGACCAGATCGCGCGGCGCCTTTCGGGTGAGCTCAGCGAGGACGAATTCAAGCCGCTACGCCTGATGAACGGCACCTATCTTCAGCTTCACGCCTATATGCTGCGGATCTCGATCCCTTACGGCACGCTGTCGGTGCCGAAACTGCGCATGCTGGCCGAGGTAGCGCGGCGCTATGATCGCGGCTATGGCCATTTCACCACGCGCCAGAACATCCAATTCCACTGGATCAAGCTCGAAGATCTCGGCGATGCGATCGGCGATCTCGCCTCGGTCGGGCTGCATGGCATGCAGACGAGCGGCAATTGCGTGCGCAATATCTCGACCGATCAATGGGCCGGCGTCGCGCCGGACGAGATCGCCGACCCGCGACTTTATGCCGAAATCTTGCGCCAGCACGTGACGCTTCATCCCGAATTCTCGTTCCTCCCGCGCAAGTTCAAGATCGGCATCACCGGCGCGGCCGTCGACCGCGCCGCAGTCTCGATGCACGATATCGGGTTGTGGCTCCGGCGCGGGGAGGACGGCGAGATCGGCTTCAAGGTCGCGGTCGGCGGCGGCCTCGGCCGTACCCCCTATCTCGCGGCGACGATCCGTCAATTCCTGCCGCGGCGCGACCTTCTCGGTTATGTCGAGGCGATCTTGCGCGTCTATAACCAGCACGGCCGGCGCGACAATATCTGGAAGGCGCGGATCAAGATACTGGTCAACGATTTGGGTCCCGAGAAATTCGCCGCCGAGGTCGAACGGGAATTCGCGGCGTCGCGCGACCTCATGCCGGTGCTCGACGACGATCTCATCGCCGAAATCGCCAAGCGCTTCCGCTATCCGGACTACGAGCGGCTGAAGGACGACCCGTCGGAGTTGCGTGTGGCGCTGCGCGATGCGGAATTTCGCGCCTGGTATTTTAACAGCGTGTCGCCACACAAGGTGCCCGGGCACGCCATCGTCACGGTGTCGCTGAAGCCGGTGGGAAAGACTCCCGGCGATTGCACGGCCGACCAGATGACAGCGCTGGCGAACCTCACCGAGCGCTATGGCTATGGCGAAATCCGCAACGGGCACGAGCAGAATCTGTGCCTGCCCAGCGTGCGACAGCGCGACCTGGCGGCGCTGTGGCGCGGGCTCGATGCGGCGGGCCTCGCGCTTACCAACGTCAACCTCATCACCGACATCATCGCCTGCCCAGGCCTCGATTATTGCAGCCTCGCCAATACCCGCTCGATCCCGATCGCGATGGAGATTTCGAAGCGTTTCGCCGATCTCGACCTGCAACGCAATATCGGCCGGTTCCATATCAATATTTCGGGCTGTATCAATGCCTGCGGCCATCATCACATCGGCCATATCGGCATCCTCGGCGTCGAGAAGCAGGGCAAGGAATTCTATCAGATCACGCTCGGCGGCAAGGCCGACGAGAATTCGCGTCTCGGCACCCTCATCGGTCCCGCCGTGCCCTACGACAAGGTCGGCGACGTAATCGAGGACATCGTCGCCGCCTATATCGAGCTGCGGGCTCGCCCCGACGAGATCTTCATCGACACGGTGAGTCGCGTCGGGGTTCAGCCCTTTAAGGAACGGGTCTATGCGGTTCATTAAGGACGGCAAGCCCGCCGTCGATCGTTTCCAGCGCATTGCCGAGGACGCGCCGATCGCGCCGGACGTGGCGGTGCTGCTGCCGGCGGCGCGGTTCCTCGCCGAGGCCGAGGCGCGGATTTCGCGGGGTGCCGAGACCGGCGTCCTCTGGCCCAACAATCGCGACATTGCGGAGCTGGCGCCCCATCTCGGCCGGGTTGCCGCCGTCGCGCTGGTGTTTCCGAATTTCCGCGACGGCCGCGCTTATAGCCAGGCGCGGCTGTTGCGCGAGCGGTATCGCTATGACGGCGAATTGCGGGCGACGGGACAGGTCCTGCGCGACCAGTTCCTCCTCATGCTGCGCGCCGGTTTCGATGCCTTCGAGGTGGTGAAGGACGCGGACGCCGACCATTTCGCCGACGCGGTTCGCCGTTATTCCCGCTTTTATCAGGCAAGCGTCGATCGCCGCCCGGTGATCGCGAGCGAACGGCTCGTCCGCGACCAACCGTCCGAAGCGGTGCCCGTCCGCGCCGCTTCTTAGCGATGCCATTCCGCTTTGTCATAGCTGCGACGGGGCATTGCCGCTAAGGTCCGCGCCGAGACGGAAGAGAGGGGCGAGCATCGCGATGAATCTTGATCTGAACGGCAGAACTGCACTGGTCACGGGATCGACGGCGGGGATCGGCCTCGCCATCGCGCAAGGGCTTGCAGGGCAGGGCGCCACCGTCTGGATCAACGGCCGGACCAAAGCGCGCGTCGATCACGCGATCGAAGAGATCAAGGAAGCGGTGCCGGGCGCCAAGCTCAACGGGATTGCCGCCGATCTTGCGACGGCGGACGGGGCGCGCGCTATTGTCGCGGCGCTGCCCGCAGTCGATGTGCTGGTCAACAATCTCGGCGGACTGGGCGGCGTCATGAAGCCGTTCGACCAACTCGACGATGCCGACTGGCATACCATCTTCGAGGTCAATGTCGTCAGCGCGGTGCGTATGACCCAGGCCTATCTGCCGGCGATGCGCGCGAAGAATTGGGGCCGCATCGTCTATATCTCAAGTGAATCGGGCGTACAGATTCCGCCCGAGATGGTGCCTTACGGCGTCGCCAAGGCTGGGGTCATCGCGCTCGCCCGCGGTGTCGCCGAGACCCTGGTCGGCACCGGCGTCACGGCGAACTCGGTGCTGCCCGGCCCGACCTTGAGCGAGGTCTTCGATAACATGGCCAAACGTCTCGGCAAGCCGCGCGAGGAAATCGCGAAGGAATGGATAGAGACGCGGCGTCAGACCTCGCTCATCTGGCGCTTCACCTCGACCGAGGAAGTCGCCAACATGGTGGTCTATGTTTGCAGTCCCGCCGCCTCGGGCACGCACGGCGCCAGCCTGCGCGTCGAAGGCGGCGTCATCAAGAGCGCGTTCTGACACGAGAAAGGAAAAACCCTTGGGTACGATTCCGAAAGCCCTTCACGAGCCCATCAACACCGCGTTTCCGGTGAATGTCTGCCTGGTCGCGACCGTTCTGCCCAGCGGCTATGCGCAAGTAACGGCGCGCGGCAGCACCATGGTGTTCGACGACGATCATATCGCCCTCTGGGAGCGCGGCCGGGGCTCGACCAACGCCAACCTCAAGGACGGCACCAAGGTCACGATTTTCTTCCGCAAGAGCGAGCTGCGCGCCAGCGGCGCGCTGCCAAAGGGCGGCATCGCGCGTTTCTATGGCGTCGCCGCGATCCATAAATCGGGACCTGTCTACGACCAGGTCTGGGAAAAGCTGATCCAGCCGGAAAAGAACGGCGATCCCGAAAAGAAGGGCTGGGCCGTGCTGATCAAGATCGACCGCGCCGAAGACCTTTCGGGCGACGCCTTGAAGCTCGATTAAGCCCTGACGAGCGCGTGCGCCCGGTCGCCCCTGAAGTCAGGAAATCTGTTCCTCCACCGTGAGCACAGTGCGCCGGGCGTTGTCATCATCAAGCCAGGCCCGCTCCACCTCTGACAGCGGAACGGGCTTGGTGGCGATGACGAAGCCCCCGGGGACGGTCGCTTGCAGCAGCGCGCCGATGGCACCTAAGAAGCGGTCGCGCGGTATGCTGCCGAGGCCGCTGCCCATCAGTTCGATTGCCGACGCGCGCAGCACCGCGCTCGGCAGCGTGATGTTGGGACCGCTCGCCGATCCGACCTGGACGAAGCGGATCGGTACGGCGTCCGCGCCGACTTCGGCGCCGGCGATCAAAAGGCGTTCCGCGCTCTTCCCCCAAAGAAAGTCGATGACCACATCTACCCCTTCGGCGAACTCACGCTTGAAGCTCTCCTCCATAGCCGCCTCGTCCTCGACGAGCGGAATCGTCACGTCGGCACCGAGGGCCGTGACGGAAGCGAGGGCGTCGATATTGCGGCCCGTTGCGATGATTTTTCGGGCCCCGAGATGTTTGGCAATCTTGACGGCGAGACGGCCCGCCGTTCCCGTGGCGCCGTTGACCAGCACGGTCTCCCCGACCTTGAGGCGAGCGCGTTCCGTGTAGGCGGCCCAGGACGCCATGCCGGGATTGGCGATGGCGGCCGCCGTCACGTCATCGAGCCCCTCCGGCACTGGCACGCATTGTGCTGACGGCACCACGGTTTGCTCCGCCATGCTGCCGTAGGGCGCGCGCGGCAGGACAAAATAGACCCGGCCGCCATTGTCGAGCCGGCCTACGCCGTCGATGCCGACAACGAAGGGGAACTGATCCGACGCGCTGTAATGCGTGCCGACAGCCCGGCTCTTGACGATAGGGCTGATGGCGGTGGCAGTCACCCGGATGCGGGTCTCGCCAGAGGCCGGTATCGGCGCGGCGAAATCGCCATAGACCGGGGCTTGCCCAGCGCTTCGAACGATGGCGGCTTTCATGGTTTTTCTTTCGGTTCACCCACAAACCACTGGTCGGTTCGTCGATCAAAAGAAACTGGCAGGTCGCCCCGAGCGCGCGATTCGCCCGCGCTAGTTCCGCCGTTCCGGCGCGAGGTAGTTCACCGTCACCGGGCCGGCCGGCGGCAAGTCGACGCCCATCGCCTCGACGAAGGCGCGGCGAACCTCCGCCGGTTGACCGGTCTGAAAGACGTAATCGCGCAATTGCTGGGACAGTTGCGGGCTGTCGATCATCTGTTGCCGCGGCATGCCTTCGACCAATTGCTTGCGGAACGCGATCGGCAGCGGTACCCCGCCTTCATTCAGCTTCTCGTCCCGGACGAGGCCCTTCGGGTCTTGGCCTTGCGCCACCCGATCCATGTCCTCGAAGAAGCGGCGGCGAAGCAGGGCGACGCCCTTGTCGCTCGCGGCGAGATTCTCGTTTTCCCGGTCGGCGATTGTGCCTTGCCCGACCCAGGCGATGAAATCCTGGTTCATGACGTGGCTCGAAATCCAACGGCCGGTTGCCGGGTCCTTGATCGGCCCTTTCCAGGTCGGAACCCGGTTCTGGACGTAAGGTTCGCGTTCCTTTGGCACGCGGTTGAAGCACCAAGTGACGCTCAGCATGTTGTCGTCATCGACCGGCACGCGCCATTCGAAATGATCGCCGGTGAAGAGCGCATTGGGCCAGAGGCACACCCGCCCGACCGTCCAGAGCAGATCCTGTTCGCTGGTGTCTTCCTTGATGCGCTTATAGGTGAAGCCGTAATCGAATTCGTCGAAATCGACCTTCACGTGCCGCGGGCTGTAAGGGCCAAGCTGATTGTGAAGGCGCATGTTCCAGTTCAAATGCATCCATTCGAAATGGACGGGATCGATCGAGTTCTCCTGCGCCTGGAGCCAGTTGCACGGCACGTCGGCCAGAACGATCTGGACGAAGCCGTTCTTCCAGGTGAAGGGTTCCCAGTTCGGCACCAGCGGCGCCGGTTCCGGGCCGAGATAGGCCCAGAGAAGGCCGGCCCGTTCCGCGACCTTATAGGCCTTGATGCGGATGCGGTCCTTCATCTTCGCGCCAGGATGCGCCGTGTCCTCATAGGGCTGGGCGAGGCAGCGGCCCTTCTCGTCATAGAGCCAGCCATGGTAATTGCAGCGCAGGCCGCAATCTTCGACAAAGCCATAGGAAAGATCGGCACGGCGATGGCAGCAATGCCGGTCGATGAGGCCGTAGGTGCCATTGAAATCCTTGTAAAGCACCAGATCCTCGCCCATGAGGCGCACCGGCTTGATTCGAGTCTCGTCGTCGAATTCCGAGGCGCCGGCGATCGGCATCCAATAGCGGCGCAGCAACTCGCCCATCTTGGTGCCGGGGCCGACCTCCGTGATCAGCTTGTTTTTTGCGATATCAAGCATTGGGCCTCTCTTCCGCGACCGTCATGGCGCCGCCCGTGTTTCGCGTGGCGGACGCAAGGATGCCCCAACCATGGGGCTGGTCAAGAATCTCCTTGGAAAGGCCGGGGTGCGCGCCGGGAATACCATGCCGATCGCGAGCGATGAACCTATTCGCCAGTTTTGCGCTCGGCCGCCTTGCGACGGCCGGGACGCTTTGCCGCAGGGCGCCCACCCACTCGGCCGAGGCCGATCTTCTTGGCAAATGCCGACCGCGCCTCGGCGTAATTCGGCGCCACCATCGGATAGTCCGGTGCCAGACCCCATTTCTGACGGTAAGCGTCGGGCGTGAGATTGTAGGTGGAGCGCAGATGGCGCTTCAACATCTTGAGCTTCTTGCCGTCCTCAAGGCAGATCAGATAATCGGGGTTGATCGATCTGCGGATGGAAACGGCCGGCCTCCGCGGCTCTTCCGATGTTTCGGGCTTGGCTTCCAGCGACCGGAGCGAGCCGTAGACCGAGCCGATGACTTCTCCAAGCTGTGACGTGGCGACGGGATTGTTGCGGACATAGGCGGCGACGACTTCCGCCGTCATGCGAAGCAGTTCCTCGTCGGTACCCCTCAACGTAGTATCGGTCATCATCGCCCCCAGCTTCTTTTACAGCTTTCGGCAGTAGTTACAACAACGCTTGCCGTCTGTCAACAGAACCCCTGGTCGGCAAAATAAATACAACGCTTTGATCAAGCTAGTGCAGTGATTCATACGAAAGGTGCAGGAAACCTGTCGAGCTTTTGCAAGATGGTATCAGCGGATTTGGTCCAGACGAAGGGCTTGGGATCGGCATTGTATTCCTCGAGGTAGCGTTTGATGG
>JBOHLV010000135.1:0-1877 GCA_050729815.1 Allostellaceae bacterium | reverse complement strand
CCGCGGGTGCGGCGGCGGCCGGGCTCGCCCAGATCAACGCGCTCAGCAACCTCGCCGGGTTCGGGACGATCTGGGCGGTCGGCGCGATCCGCGATGCGACCGGACGATACGCACTGGGGCTGTTGCCGTTGGTGGCGCTCGCCGCTATCGGCGCGTTTGCCATGCTATGGCTCGCGCGCCCGCGCCCGTTAACCCCTAGGTCAATGCAATCTTAAGGCTTCCCGCGCATCCTGCCAGGGCATTCGGCAAAACCCCGGATGCGTTGTCGAGGAAGCGATATTGTCGAATGCATTCTATCGCTGGCTGAAGCCGCGTCTGTCCGCCGATGCCGAGGTCCGGCTGCGGCACTGGCGGCGTGCCACGCTCGATGCCTTCGGCTATAACGACGACCAGTGGGTGCGCGTGGTGCGGCGGGCGGAATGGCACGGCTTTCTCGCCGCCGAGGCGCGCAACCGGCCGGCGATCCTCGAAATCTCGCCCGGTCCGGAATCGCCGTGGCGCCAATATGGCAGCGGTTCCTATACGGCGGCGGCCTATCCCGAATTCGACATCACGCGCGACCGGCTCGACCGCCGTTTCGACATCGTCATCGCCGAAGAGGTGTTCGAACATATCGCCGATGCCGACGCCGCCGCGTGCAACGTCCATGCCATGCTGGAGCCGTCGGGCGTGTTCCTGGTCTCGGTGCCGTTCCTCATCAAGCTTCACGGCCCGCCCGCCTATGGCGATTTCCACCGCTGGAGTCCCGAAGGCCTGCAGGTCTTCCTCGCCGCCCACGGCTTCAAGGAGATCGAGGCCAAATCCTGGGGCAATGCCGACGCCATCATCGCCAATTTCAAGGGCTGGACGAAATATGGCTGGGGCCGGAATCTGAAGAACGATCCCGAACTGCCGGCCGCCGTCTGGGCCTATGCCCGGCCCTGATCAACCGGGGCGGTAATCAATTTCCTATTGCGCCGGTAGCTATGCGGGTTAGCATGACCGGATAGGTTTCACTGGGGTTGTTGAAGCCCGGATGGGACCTATTTGTTTTTGCGGTCGCTTTCGCCGGATAACCGCGAGAGGGAGATGGCATCCGACCCTGGCGACGAGATATGAACAACAACAATAAGGAGTGGCCACCGTTTCAGCAATGACGTCCCAGGGGGAACTTGTCTCCACCCGATCAATGAAGGAGCAATTCCATGTCGACGACTTATCAGGATAAGGGCAGTCTCGAGGTTGAAACTACCGGCGCCGCCATCGAAGCGGCGGCGGGCCTCGCTGTGGTCGTCCTGGCCATTGTCGGGCTCTCGGGCCGCGATGGCGGGATGTTGATGGCAATTGCGGCGATTATCCTCGGCATTGGGCTGATCGCCCAAGGCGGGGCGGTTTCGGTTGAGCATTCGCGGCTTCTCCACACCGCCAGCGGCGGCACCGTCAGCACCGTCGAACTGGGCGGCGGCCTCACCGCCGAGGTCCTGGCCGGCATCGCGGTGGTCATCCTCGGCATCCTCGGGGTGATCGGCCTCGCGCCCGCGATCCTGATTGCCATCGTGATCATCGTCGCCGGCGCCGCGGCCATTATGGCCACCGGCGGGCAGCGCCGTCTCCATGCCCTGAAGCTGCAAGGCATGTCGGCGGCGACGCAACAGATCGGCGACGCCGCCATCGCCGGTGCGATCAACGCCCAGTTGATGATCGGGACCGCTGCGATCGTGCTCGGCATCCTCTCGCTGGCGATGCCGGGGCCGGCTGGCATCCTGACGCTGGTCGGATTGCTGATCCTCGGGGCGAGCGTCGCGATCGCCGGCGGCACGATTGCCGGACAGGCCTCCTCGCGCTTGTTTTTCAGCCGCACGTAAGTGAAGCCTGGCGCCGCGCCGGATGCTTATCAT
>JBOHLV010000134.1:0-2973 GCA_050729815.1 Allostellaceae bacterium | reverse complement strand
GTTCCGGAGTGCGCCGAAGGCCACTTCCCACAGCGCATGCGCATAGCCGATGGGCTGCGTCCATTGCTTTCCCGTCGACTGGACCCAGTCGTCAGCGAGCTGCTTCGCGGTCTGTCCCGTCAATGACGATTTGAACGGATAGGCCGGCGTCCACCAGACCTCGCACGACATGCCGTCGCCGCGATCACCCAGGGCGTCAATCGCACTTGGAAACAGAAACGCCGCAGCGATCGTGCAAACCTGTGGCTTCAGCCCTGCCTGTGCCGCCTGGTTCCACAACGTGATCCAGTGATTGGCGAAGGTGAAGCCGGAAATGATGTCCGTGCCGGCATTCTTGAAGGTCGCGACCTGGTTCGAGAAATCGTCCGTCGCAATCTGGAAGTAGCCGGTGGGGATTTCGTGGAATCCGGCCTTCTTCATCGCGGCAGGCAGCCCGAACTTGGGATCTCCGAAGGCGCGGCCCGCCGGATTATCCACGAACAAGGTGCCAACCTTCTTGTTGGTTTTTACCGACTCCCACATCTGAACGTAATTCGTGGCGATGTCATCGGCCCCCCAGAAGAACAAAAAGCTGTAGGGAAAACCCTTTGCCGGGTTCGAACCGCGTGGAAACAGAAAGGACTGCCATGGAAACATCGTCGAGATCGAGGGGATGCCGCGCGCATCGCCGAGCGTACCCACCGGCGCGGCAGCATCGCCATCCTCGACCAGAATGAGGTCGCATTTGTCGCCCAGCACCAGTTCGCTGGCGACGACGGACGAGCGGTTTGGGTCCGATTGGTTATCCTTGAACACGAATTCAACGGCATAGGTCTTGCCGCCAACCTTGAGCCCGTTCTTGAACATACGCTGGATGCGTTGATGGACCCACGGATCCGGCTCGGCAAAATTCGCCCGTATGCCTGAAAGGCATCCGACCCAGCCGATCTTGATCGTGCTCGATGCCGCGCTGGCGATATTGACCCAAGGCAAATTCGATGCCGCCGCAAGGCTGGCGGCTCCCCCCGCCTTGAGTAGGCCGCGCCGGCTTATGGTTTTCCGTGCCATGAATCCACACTCCCTATCCGCACCATTTTCCAGGCTACTTAAAACGAGCCTAGCCGGACAACCGTCTCGTTGTCAACGAAGCTAATAGCCGATCAGCGGCGCATCAGTTCGGCGATAAAAGTCGCAAAGACAACGCGGTGATGGTCAACATCTTCGGACGATGATGCCGGACACAGAAGCAGCATGTTATGAAACGGCGTGAGTATCACGCCGCGGTTCAAGAAATAGAGATGCAGAAGGATTTCAAGTGCGCCATCGCGCGCGGCGCGGGCCTCGCCACCGTTGTGCGGTCGCCTTGGGTGGAACATGTATTCGACCCGGACTCCGATCCGCGAGACCTGCCACGCGAGCCCCGCCTCGGTAATTTGCGCGACCGCGTCGTCGGCAAGATCGTTCGCGAACCCAATCATCCGGGCGAAGGCCTCGTATGTGAGCACATCTTTCAGCGTCGCCTCGATCGCGGCGACGGCAATCGCGTTGCCCGCGAGGGTGCCGCCAAATCCGCCATGGGCGCTCTGTTTGACGGCAGGATCAACAGGTGGGAATACTGTCCACACCCGTTCGGCGATCATACGACTGAGGCCGTAGACCGCGCACGGAATGCCACCGCCGATCGCCTTGCCGATAACGAAGATATCCGGCTCAAGCCCGTGAACGAGACTGAACCCGCCCGGACCGGCCGAAATCGTGTAAGTCTCATCGATAATGAGAACGGTGCCGGTTTGTCGCGTCGCTGTGCGCAGGAAGTCGTGGTAGCCGGGATCAGGCAGCACCATGCCACAATTGGTCATCGCCGGTTCTGTTAGAACACAAGCGACATCCCGCGGCGCGAGGGCACTTTGAAGCGCATCGCGGTCATTGAATTCGACAACTTTGGAGACGCGCTGGTGATCGACTCCGTTCGGATGGATGTCGTTGCGCAGCCCCATCCTGCCATCACGCAATTCGACATGCGCTTCCTCCACGGCGCCGTGATAGCAGCCGTTGAAGACCAACACCTTGTCGCGCCCGGTGATCATGCGGCTAAGCCGGATCGCCGCGCGATTGGCATCGGTCGCCGACGTCGCGAGGTTCCAATAAGGCAGTCCGAAACGACGCGTCAGTTCCTCGCCGACCCAAAGCGAAGCGGCGGTCGGGAGCATGGTCGACGCGCTCGACCGTAATTGGTGGGCGACGGCATTGGCGATCGCGGGGTGGCCGTGGCCGCACATGCCACCGGTATCGCCGAGACAGAAATCGGTGTAAACATTGCCATCGACATCGACAAGACGGGTCCCGCTCGCCTCGGCGACATAGATCGGGAAGCCGCCCGACCAGCGCCTCATCCAATGCGACGGGGTACCATAGAGGAAGCTTTCCTTGCCTCGGGCGAACAAGTCTTTGGATTTGCCGTGTGAGGCATCGAAACGAGCCCGCTCCCCGGCAAACATGCGTCCGACGTGATCATGATCGACCCTCGAAACGGCATCGGTCTTCGACTGATTTGGCATCGCGGGAGGCGTTTCGCTGCAGGTTAATCTCAACCGATTAACTGCAGCATGTGATTTCATTGTCAACAAAACCGTATCGGCTATAGTCTCCGAATTCCCTCATCCCAAAGCGAAGGCGACCGGAATGAAAGCGAACACGAACTTCCTTCGTGAAAACAACGCCAAACAAATCTGGCACCCGATGGCGCATCCCAACGAAATGGAGGAAGATCCGCCGCGCATCATGACGCGCGGCGACGGCGTACACGTCGTCGATCTCGATGGCAACCGCGTGCTCGACGCGGTGGGCGGGCTATGGAACGTCAACCTTGGCTATAGTTGCCAGCCCATCAAGGATGCCATCGCACGCCAATTGGCCGAACGGCCCTATTGCACGACGTTCCGAGGCTCGACCCATCCGGGCGCGATTGAACTGTCGCATCGCCTCGTCGAGATG
>JBOHLV010000133.1:0-29492 GCA_050729815.1 Allostellaceae bacterium | reverse complement strand
AGCCCGCCGTCGATATAGCCGAGATAGGCGCGGTCCGGGCGCTCGGGATAGACGTTGGTGTTGTGCGGGCGAAACCCGGTATCCGCGTTTTCCGGGTGGCGCACCGGCGGCGGCGCGCTGTCGCCTTCGCGAGTGCCGGGCAGCCACCAGCGGCCGACCTCCTCCGGCTTCGACGGGTTCTTGACATCGATGATGCGGTAGAACTGGTCGTCCTTTGGGTGGGTCGGCCGGAAATCTGCCGCACCCGAGCTCATATGGATGTACTCGCCATCGGCGAACCACAGTTGGTGAACACCGCGAGAACTCGGTCCAGAGCAATCAAAAAACGTGATCGAGCGCGGGTTCTCCGGCACCGAAATGTCGAACAGCTCGAACCCGGCCGGCTGCAATCCTTGATGCGTCGTCTGATAGGCGACGGCCATGATGTCGCCGACAGTTTCGAGCGAGTTCGAGCGCATATGCGATTGCGGCAGATCGCGACGGGCGACGATCTTTGGCGCGCGCGGATCGCTGACATCGACCGCGGTGAAATTCTTGGGCGCGCTTTCATGGGCGAGCCACAGGATGCGCCGGCCGTCTCTGGCGATCTGAATCGACATGCCCTCGCCGATACCGCCAAACCCGTCGAGCTCGTGGTGTGCCAGCTGGCGAAAATTCCAGATTGCCGTCTCGGCCATCGATCGACTCCTCGAAAAGGCGCCGCCGGCTGCTCGTCTTCGCTCGGCGAAGATCGCTGAGGGCAGTGCCGCCGCTATGTTCGCGCACCGTGGCGCCGTGGGGCCGCACCCGTCAAGGGGGCGACACGGCACCGAGCGGCATTGCGCGAGTGTGCCCGGCCGATGGCCCCGAGCCTGCCCACCGGGTGTGCTTTGGTGCAACCGATCAGCGGAGAGCGGACGGGCAATTCGCGCCGATGTTGTTATGTGCGACCTTTGCTCTCGTTAACCCTATGCTATGGTGGCGCGGCGAAATGGTTAAAAATAGCAGCGCCGGTGCGATTCAGCATCGGGACACCATGGCTTCGCAGTCGTCGCCCAACGCTATGATCGCGGGGGCGTGCGGACTGCGAGCGGGGTGGGCGCCATTCGCACGGGGGTGAGATGAATCGCCTGGCATCTTCGATCAGCATGTTGATCCTGGCGCTGGTGCTGCCGACTGGCGCCGCGTTCGCCGCCACCACCACCACTGCCGCCACCACTGCCGGCACCACCACTGCCGGCACCACTCTACGGGTGATCGCCCAGGCCGATCTGCGCGTGCTCGACCCGATCTGGACCACCGCGACGATCACCCGCAACTACGGCTACATGGTCTATGACACACTGTTTGCGCTCGATCGTCATTTGCGGCCGCAGCCGCAGATGGTCGGTGATTGGACGGTCAGCCCCGACAAGCTGACCTACACGTTCACACTGCGCGACGGCCTGAAATTCGATGATGGCCAGCCGGTCACCAGCGCCGATTGCATTGCCTCGCTCCAACGCTGGAGTCAACGCGACGCGCTCGGCCAGACGCTCGCAAGGCTGCTCGCCGAATACAAGACGATCGACGACAAGACGTTTGCGATCGTCCTCAAGCGGCCGTTCTCGCTGCTGCTCGAAGCCCTCGGCAAACCCGACAGCAATGTCCCGTTCATCATGCCGAAGGCAGTCGCCGAGACCAGCGCCGATCAGCAGATCAAGGACACCACCGGCTCTGGACCATTCAAATTCGTCAAATCCGAGTGGGAGCCGGGCCACAAGGTCGTCTTTGTCAAAAACCCGGAATATGTCCCGCGCAAGGAGCCGCCGAGCTGGGCGGCGGGCGGCAAGATCGTGCGGGTCGACCGGGTCGAATGGCTCTACATTCCCGATCCCGGCACGGCACTCGCTGCGTTCACCGCTGGCGAGGCCGATTGGTGGGAGAACCCGCCACCCGATTTCTACCCGCTCCTGGCCCGCGATCCGGACGTCACGCTGGTGCAGCAGAGCCCGTTCCGGGTCGGTGGGATCTTGCGGTTCAACCAGCTGCTGCCGCCGTTCGACAACCAGAAGATGCGCCAGGCACTGCTCTATGCTGTCGATCAGTCTGAATTCATGGCGGCGGTGGCCGGCGACAAGAAGTACTGGCACACCTGCTACAGCTTTTTCAGCTGCGATGGACCGATGGCGAGCGACGCCGGGGCCGGTCCGCTCGAGGGGCCACGTGATCTGGCCAAGGCCAAGGAGCTGATCAAGGAGGCCGGCTATCACGGCGAAAAGATCGTGCTGATGGATCCGACCGATTTTTCCAGCCTGCATGCGCTGGCCCAGGTGGCCAACGGCCTGTTGCGCCGGCTCGGCCTCAATGTCGATCTGCAGGCAATGGATTGGGGCACGCTGGTGTCGCGGCGAGCGTCTAAGGCGCCCCTCGACAAGGGCGGCTGGAACATCTTTCTGACCACCTTCCCCGGCATTGCGATCCTCGATCCGGCGGTCAATGCGCCGCTGCGCGCCAACGGCGCCGATGCCTGGTTTGGCTGGCCGAGTGATCCGATCATCGAAAAGCTGCGCCGGCAGTGGATCTTCGCCGCTGACGAGACAGAGCGCAAAAGCATCGCCGCCGATCTGCAGCGGGAAGCGTTTACCAGCGTGCCGTATATCCCGACCGGCGAGTTCTCGGCGCGCGAAGCTTTTCACAAGGATTTGAGCGAGGTCGATATCGGTCCGGCGCTGTTTTTGTGGGGAGTCGCAAAGAATGCGCCGTCTTCCCAGTAATGGTGGCGGTTACGGCAGTAATAGCTGCGGCCACGGCAGTAATGGCCGCGGCCACGGCAGTGATGGCGGCGGCCAGGACGCGCCGCCCGCTGGCTCGGCTAACTAAAGGGCGCTGCGCATCTCGGCAATGATCCGGGCGGCAGCACCGGCCGGATCGTCGCTTTTGACAATCGGGCGGCCGACGACGAGATAATCGGCACCCGCGGCGATCGCCTGCGCCGGCGTCCCGGAACGCTTGTGATCATCGAGCGGCGTTCCCGCGGGTCTGATGCCGGGGGTCACCACCAGCAGATTTTCGGCCGCAGCAGCGCGGCGGATTTCGTGCGGGTTGTCGTGCGCGGCGGCAATGATCCCGTCGCAACCGCTTTGTGCGGCGGCGCGGGCGCGGGCCGCGATCAGCTCGGCGAGACTGCCGCGATAGCCGAGCTGGTTGAGCCCGGCAGCGTCGAGGCTGGTCAGCACCGGCACCACCAGAACCCGCAAGCTGCTGCCGCCCTTGCCGTCGGCCGCCGCCCTGATGATGTCGTCGTCGCCATGCACAGTGACAAAACTCACCCCGCGCTCGGCGGCGCGGGCCACCCCCTGGCGCACGGTCTCGCCGATGTCGAACATCTTGGTGTCGAGAAAGATCCTCTTGTCCGCGGCAAGGAGATTGTCGATCAGCCGCTCGAACCCGGTGGCGAACTGCAGCCACAGCCCGAGCTTGAAAAACGACACGACCCCGCCGAGCCGCTCGATCAACGCGCGCGCCTCCTCGACGCTCGGCACGTCGAGGGCGACGATCAGCCGGTCTTCGATACGATCGGGGATCTCTCGGGCGGGGATCTCGCGCGAAACAGTGACGGAATTCATATCTTGCTCCAGGCTCGGAACGCGAGCGGCGCCGGTTGCGTTCGTCGTGGCCGAGCCCAAAGCTGGAGGGCGGACGATGGCGAAACGACAAATCACCTCCGAGCGGCTGCGGCCGCCGAGCGGGCATTTTTCCCAGGCAACGGCGATCGAAGCAAGCGGCCGGCTGGTGTTCATCTCCGGCATGACCGCGCGGAAGGCAGACGGCACGATCGCCGGCATCGGCAACATCGAGGCTCAGACCCGGCAGGTCTGCGACAACCTCAAAGCCGCGGTCGAAGCCGCCGGCGGCACCCTCGCCGATATCTGTCGGATCGATGTCTATATCCGCAACATGGAGCATTTCGATATCATTCACAAGGTACGACGCGAATACTTCGAGCCACCATTGCCGGCCTCGACCATGGTTGAAGTGGTGAAGATGACCTCGCCCGACTACCTGATCGAGATCAACGCGATCGCGGTCATCGCCGGCGCCTGAAACGCGGTCACCGCCGGCGGCCGAAAATTGCCGCGACCCGCCAGACGCTGCCGGCCGTGGTTGCAATCGGCGCCGCCGGGCCGCACATTCCTCGCACGCAGGAAAGGATCATGCCGATGGAAATGACGGGTGAATTTCGCATCCCGGCGCCGCGCCAGCGTGTCTGGGAGGCGCTCAACGATCCTCAGATGCTGAAGCAGGCGATCCCCGGTTGCCAGTCGATCGAGAAGGCGTCCGACACCGAGTTCGCCGCGAAGGTCGTCGCCAAGGTCGGGCCGGTCAAGGCCACGTTTGGCGGCAAGGTGACCCTTTCCGATCTCGACCCGCCCAAGGCCTACACGATCGCCGGCGAGGGCAGCGGCGGTGTCGCCGGTTTTGCCAAAGGCAGCGCCAGGGTCAGCCTCGACGAGGACGGCGAAGCAACACTGCTGCACTACGAGGTGCAGGCTCATGTCGGCGGCAAGCTTGCGCAGATCGGCTCGCGGCTGATCGACGCGACCTCGCGCAAGATGGCCGAAGAATTCTTCACCCGCTTCGCCGCGGTGGTCGTGCCCGAGGCAGCGGACGGATCGGGTTCTTTGTCCTCGGCTGGTGCCGACGCGCCGCTGGCGCGCATCGCCGCCGGGCTGGAAGCGGCCGGGACCGAGACCGCGCCGTCGGCCGCCGAAGCGCTGCCGGGCCGGCTGTCACCGGCGGTCTGGGTCACCGGGCTGACCGCGATTGTCGGGTTGATGCTTTATTATTTCACCCGCAGCGGCGGCCTGCGCTAGCCCCGTGGCGGGGCCGGCGAGCGCCTTGACCGCGAGCGCCGGGCGGCCCAAAACTCCGCCGGAAGCGGCGCACGATAGCCATGACTGGTGATCGGCCAGGGTTGGTGGTCAAGGGAGGGTTCGATGCAGAAAACGGTGAGCCTCACCGTAAACGGCAAGCCGGTATCGGCGACGGTCGAGGGTCGCACCCTCCTGGTGCAGTTGTTGCGCGAGCAGCTCGGGCTGACCGGCACCAACGTCGGCTGCGATACGAGCCAGTGCGGCGCCTGCGTCGTGCATGTCGATGGCGAGGCGGTCAAATCCTGCACGCTCTTGGCGCTGCAGGCCGAGGGCCGTTCGGTGTTGACGATCGAAGGAGTGGCGACCGGCGATACGCTGCATCCGATGCAGGAGGCGTTCCGCAACAACCATGCCTTGCAATGCGGTTTCTGCACCCCCGGCATGGTCATGAGCGCGCTCGATCTTGTCAAAAACAACCCGAGCCCGACCGAGCGTGAGATCCGCGAATATCTCGAAGGCAATCTCTGTCGCTGCACCGGCTACCACAATATCGTGCTGGCGATCGCCGAAGGGGCGGCGGTGATGCGCGGCGAGGCTCCGCCCGCCAATCTCCATGGAGCGGCGGCGGAATAGCGCGATGACCACGGTCGGAACCCCGGTGCGGCGGCGTGAGGATTACCGCTTCCTGACCGGACAAGGCACCTACACCGACGACATCAACCGTCCGCACCAGCTTTACGCCTACATCCTGCGCAGCCCGCATGCCCATGCGCGGATATCGGGCATCGACACTGCGGCTGCGGCGCACGCGCCCGGTGTCGCCGCCGTCTTTACCAGCAAGGATCTGGCCGCCGATGGCGTGGGCGGGCTGCCTTGTGGCTGGCAGGTGCATTCGAAGGACGGCTCGCCGATGGCCGAGCCGCCGCATCCCCCGCTCGCCATCGATCGCGTCCGCCACGTCGGCGATCAGGTTGCGGTGGTCATCGCCGAGACACTCGACGAGGCGCGCGAAGCGGCCGATTTGGTCGATATCGATTATGTCGAAGAACCATCCGTCGTCGATCCGGGCGAAGCGCTTAAACCCGGCGCGCCGCAGGTCTTTGCCGAAGCGCCGGGCAATCTTTGTTATGACTGGAATCTTGGCGACCTTGCCGCGGTAGAGGCCGCTTTTGCCAAGGCGGCACGGGTCGTCAAGCTCGATCTCGTCAACAACCGGCTGGTGCCCAACGCGATGGAGCCGCGCGCCGCGATCGGCGAATACGATCGCGCCACCGGCGACCACACACTCTTTACGACGAGCCAGAACCCGCATGTGATCCGGCTCTTGATGGGCGCTTTTGTGCTGCACCTCCCGGAAGCGAAGCTGCGGGTTGTCGCGCCCGATGTCGGCGGCGGCTTTGGCTCCAAAATCTATCACTACGCCGAAGAGGCGATCGTCACCTGGGCCGCCGGCAAATTGCGGCGTCCGGTCAAATGGACCGCCGAGCGCTCGGAAAGCTTTATGTCGGACGCGCATGGTCGCGATCATGTGACCCATGTCGAGCTGGCGCTCGACGCGCAGGCGAAGTTCCTCGCGCTCAAGGTATCGACGATCGCCAATATGGGCGCCTATCTATCGACCTTCGCCCCGTGCATACCGACCTATCTCTACGGCACGCTGCTCGCCGGCACCTACACCACCCCGGCGATCTATGCCGAGGTCAAGGCGGTGTTCACGAACACCGTGGCAGTCGATGCCTATCGCGGCGCCGGGCGGCCCGAAGCCTGCTATGTCGTCGAGCATATCGTCGAGCAGGCGGCGCGCGAACTCAACATCGATCCGGCGGAGTTGCGGCGGCGCAACTTCATCGCCAAGGACGCCTATCCCTATCAGACGCCGGTCGCGCTCGCCTACGATTCGGGCGATTATTTCACCACGCTCGAGATGGCCATGAAGGCCGCGGACTATGCCGGCTTCGCCAAACGCCGCGACGAAGCGGCGGCGCGCGGCAAGCTGCGCGGCATTGGCCTTGCCTCCTATATCGAGGCGTGTGGCATCGCGCCTTCGGCGGTCGCCGGCTCGCTCGGCGCCCGCGCCGGGCTTTACGAAATGGCCGAGGTCCGGGTTCATCCGACCGGCTCGATCACCATGTTCACCGGCACCCAGACCACCGGCCAGGGCCATGAGACGACCTTTGCCCAACTCGTGTCCGACCGGCTGGGCGTCCCGATCGAAAGCGTCGAGGTAGTGCATGGCGACACCGCGAAATCGGCGTTCGGCATGGGCACCTATGGCTCGCGCTCGCTGCCCGTCGGCGGTTCGGCGCTCGTCAAGGCGCTCGACAAGATCGTCGACAAGGGCACGAAGATCGCGGCCCATCTGATGGAGGCATCGGAGGCCGATATCGAGTTCAAGGACGGTGCCTATCGGGTCGCCGGCACCGACAAGAGCGTGCCGTTCGGCCAGGTCGCCTTCGCCGCCTACGTGCCGCACAACTACCCGCTCGAAACGCTGGAGCCTGGGCTCGACGAGACCGCCTTCTACGATCCCAAGAACTTTACCTTCCCGTCGGGGACCCATATCGCGGAGGTCGAGATCGATCGCGACACCGGCACGGTGCGCCTCGTCAATCTCGTCGCGGCCG
Source organism: Allostellaceae bacterium (assembly GCA_050729815.1). Lineage (GTDB taxonomy): Bacteria > Pseudomonadota > Alphaproteobacteria > ATCC43930 > CGMCC-115725 > JAATGI01. Next base: position 22,033 of record JBOHLV010000133.1, on the reverse strand, counting down.
ATGATTTCGGCACCATCGTCAACCCGATGGTGGTCGAAGGCCAGGTCCATGGCGGCCTTGCCCAAGGCGTCGGCCAGGCGCTCTTCGAAAACGCGGTCTATGATGCGCAAGGGCAGCTCATCACCGGCTCGCTCATGGACTACACGATGCCGCGGGCCGACAATCTGCCATCCTTCACCGTCGGCACCCATGTGACTCGCTGCACCCACAATCCCTTGGGCGTCAAGGGCTGTGGCGAGGCCGGCGCGATCGGCGCACCGGCGGCGGTGATGAACGCCGTGGTCAATGCGCTGGCGCCCTTGGGCGTCCGCGATCTCTCCATGCCGGCGACGCCCGAGAAAGTCTGGCGCGCCATCAATGGCCGCGTGGCGGCCTGACCGAAGCTGTTTCAAGGGAGCGAACCCATGTACGATTTCCAATACCAGAAGGCCAAAAGCGTCGCCGACGCCGCCACGGCCCTGGCCGGGGACGACGAGGCGAAGATCGTCGCTGGCGGCATGACGCTGGTGCCGACCCTGAAGCAGCGCCTCGCCAAGCCAACCGCCCTCATCGATCTCGGCAGCATCGCCGAATTGAAGGGCATCAAGAAGGACGGCAATGCCATCGTCATCGGCGCCATGACGAAGCATGTCGAGGTCGCCAATTCGGCCGAGGTGAAGGGCGCGATCCCGGCGCTGGCCGAACTCGCCTCTCATATCGGTGATCCCGCCGTGCGCAATCGTGGCACCATCGGCGGCTCGATCTCCAACAACGACCCGGCGGCGGATTACCCCTCGGCGGTGGTCGCGCTCGGCGCCACGGTAACGACCAACAAGCGCAAGATCGCGGCCGACGAGTTCTTCAAGGGCATGTTCGAGACCGCGCTGGCACCGGACGAGATCGTGACGTCGGTCAGCTTCCCGATCCCGGAGAAGGCCGCCTATATGAAGTTCCCGAACCCGGCCTCACGCTATGCCATCGTCGGGGTGTTCGTTGCCAAGACCGGCAACAATGTCCGGGTCGGGGTCACCGGCGCCGGGCCGAGCGTCTTCCACTGGTCCGAGGCCGAAGCGGCGCTGGCCAAGTCCTGGAATGCCGACGCCTTGAAGAGCCTCTCCGTCAAGGCCGACGGCCTCAATACCGACATCCATGCCTCGTCGGAATATCGCGCCCATCTCGTCGGCGTGATGGCCCGCCGCGCCGTGGCAAAGGCCGGATAATAACCCGGCCTTTCACCCGTTGCGAATCCACCGATCGGCGCCGGAGACGGCGCCGATGCGTTGTGATCAATAGCGGTGGCCCATGCGCCGGTCGGCAGCGAGCGAGCGCTTAGCGAAATAATTGACGGCGCCGAGCTGCTCCACGCATCGGTGATTGTTGTGCGCCCGCTTCGCCTCCCGAAGATGATCCCAAGCCCTCCGGGTATTGGGACCCGGCTGGAGCTTTTTCAGGAACGCCTCGGCCCTGGGAATGTCGGAACACCTGATTTGGTTCGCGGCAAGCGCCGGCGGCGCGATCAGGAAAGCGGCGAGAATGGCAGCGATCGTCAATTTCATCATGTCCCCTTATTCTGCTGGTGATGCGGGCATGAACTTCACCCCGGGCGGGCATTATAGGGGTGAATGGGGCCGGAATGGGGCGAAGGCCCGCCGCCAACCGACGATCAGCGGACGCCCTCGCCTCGATGGGCTGGCCGATTGCGACCTCGTCCGCTATTGTAAGGGCTATCGTCCTTTCCGATATCGAGTTTCCAGAAATCATGGCTTCCCTACCCGCTTCGGTAACCGATACGCTTCAACTCCTGGGCCGCGGCCGTTATGTCGCCGATCGCAGCTTGGCGACCGCGGTCTATTTGGCGCTGTCCCTCAATCGGCCACTGTTCCTCGAAGGCGAGGCCGGAACCGGCAAAACCGAGATCGCGAAGGTGCTGGCCGAGACGCTGGGGCGCAACCTCATTCGCCTTCAATGCTATGAAGGGCTCGATGTCGCCTCGGCGGTCTATGAATGGAACTATGCGCGGCAGATGATCGAAATCCGCCTCGCCGAAAGCGAGCGCGAAAGCCGCGACACCCTCGAAGACAACATCTTTTCCGACCGGTTTCTCATCAAGCGGCCGTTGCTCCAAGCGCTGGAGCCGGATCTCGCCGGGCCGCCGGTCCTGCTGATCGACGAACTCGACCGCACCGACGAGCCGTTCGAGGCTTATCTCCTCGAAACACTCTCCGATTTCCAGATCACCATCCCCGAGATCGGCACCGTCAAGGCCGAGCACCCGCCGATCGTGATCATCACCTCGAATCGCACCCGCGAGATTCACGACGCCCTGAAGCGGCGCTGCTTCTATTTCTGGGTTGATTACCCGAGCGCCGAGCGGGAGCTTGAAATCCTGCATTTGAAGGCGCCGGGCGCGGCCGAACATTTGAGCCGCGAGGTGGTCGCCTTCGTCCAGAAGCTGCGCCAGATGAAGGAGCTGTTCAAGCTGCCGGGCGTCGCCGAGACCATCGACTGGGCACATGCGCTCTCGCAACTCGACGTCCTGGCGCTGACGCCCGAAGCGATCAACGACACGCTGGGCGTCCTCCTCAAATACCAGGACGACATCATGCGAATCCAAGGCTCCGAGGCCGAGCGCCTGCTCCGTCAGGTGAAACAGGAGCTGGCGGCGGCGCAGTAGGCAATGCCCGACACGGTCACGCTTCCGAAGCAATCCGCTACACCGGGTGAAGGCGGGCGGCTCCTCGAAAACATCATGTATTTCGCCCGGGCGCTGCGGGCGGCAGGCTTGCCGATCGGGCCGGGCAAGGTGCTGGTGGCGGTCGAGGCGCTGCAAAAAGCCGGCATCGAGAGCCGCGACGATTTCTATTGGACGCTCCATTCGGTGTTCGTCAACCGGCGCGATCAGCGCGAATTGTTCGACCAGGCGTTCCACATCTTCTGGCGCAATCCGCAACTGCTTGAACGCATGATGCAGATGCTGATGCCCGACATCCGCACCGAGCTCAATCCCGGCGAGGAGATGAACCGCCGGCTCGCCGAGGCCTTGAAAACGCCGGGCGGCGGCGACGGCAAGGAGCGCGAGCAGCAGCAGGAACTCGAAATCGACGCCCGGATGACATTTTCAGAACGCGAAGTGCTCCAGAGGATGGATTTCGAAAAGATGTCGCTGGCCGAGTTGGCCGCGGCCAAGGCCGCGATCCGCCACATGCGGATGCCGATCAAGGATATGCCGACCCGCCGCTTTGCACCCGATCCCCGAGGGGCCCGTGCCGATATGCGCGCAACCTTGCGGGCACAGCTTCGTTCCGGCGGGATGCTGTCCTTGAAGCGGCGCAGCCGACGGACGCGACCGCCGCCGCTCGTAATTCTGTGCGATATTTCCGGCTCGATGGCTCGCTATAGCCGTGTCTTCCTCCATTTCGTCCATGCCGTCACCAACGACCGCGACCGGGTCTATTCCTTCCTCTTCGGCACGCGGCTCACCAACATCACGCGGTATTTGCGCGAGGCGGATGTCGATGCCGCGCTCGATGCCGTGGCCAGCGTGGTCGAGGACTGGTCCGGGGGCACCCGCATCGGCCATTGTCTCGCCGGCTTCAACCGCGAATGGTCACGCCGGGTGTTGACCCAAGGCGCCGTCGTGATGTTGATCTCCGATGGGCTCGACCGCGATGCCGGAACCGATATCGGTCGCGAGATGGAACGGCTGCACAAATCGTCGCGGCGCCTCATCTGGCTTAACCCGTTGTTGCGCTATGAGGGGTTCGCGCCCAAATCATTAGGCGTGCGCGCGATCCTGCCGCACGTTGACGAATTCCGGCCCGTCCACAGCCTCGAAAGCCTGGAGGAGCTGGTTCTGGCACTGAGCAGGCCGGGTCCACGGCGCCTCGATGCGGCCGCGGCTTGGCGGGAAGCGGGGTGAACATGAACGATCTCGGCATGAGCGATAACGAACAGATTCTCGACCAGGCGGCGAAATGGCGTGGCGCCGGCAAGGGCGTGGCGCTGGCGACCGTGGTCTCAACCTGGGGCTCGTCACCACGACCGACCGGCTCGAAGCTGGCGCTCAGCGATGACGGCGCCTTCATCGGCTCGGTCTCGGGCGGTTGCGTTGAGGGCGCGGTGATGGAGGAAGGGGTCAAGACCATCAAGGACGGCGAGCCGCGGCTCCTGTCCTTCGGCGTGACGGACGAGCGGGCCTGGGAAGTCGGCCTTGCCTGCGGCGGCAAGATCGACGTCTTCGTCGAGCGCGTCGAATGAATATCGCACTCTTGCAAAAAGCTCTGGCGGCGAGCCGCGACGGCAAGCAAGCGGCTCTTGCCACCAACCTCAAGACGGGACAGCAAAGCCTTATTCAAGGCGCTGACGCTACGGGCAATCTTCCCGTCACAGATACCCTCTTGCGCGCCGTACGCCAGGCTTGGGAGCGCGACGAGAGTGACAGCGTGATGACCGGCGAGGGCAAGATCTTCATCGAGATCTTCAATCCGCGCCTTCGGATGCTGATCGTCGGTGCGGTGCACATCGCCCAGCCGTTGGCGCGGATGGCGGCGCTCACCGGCTATCTCGTCACCGTCATCGATCCGCGCAGCGCCTTTGCCAGTGCCGAGCGCTTCCCCGGGGTGACGCTCAGCAACGAATGGCCCGACGATGCGATGAAGGAGTTGAAGCCCGACCGGCGCACGGCCGTCGTGACGCTGACCCATGATCCGAAGCTCGACGATCCGGCGTTGGCCGAGGCCCTGAAATCCGACGCCTTCTATATCGGCGCGCTCGGCTCGCGGAAGACTCATGGCCGACGCTGCGACCGCTTGCGCGAACTCGGATTCACCGACGACCAGTTTACCCGCATCCACGGGCCGGTCGGCCTCAAGATCGGCGCCATCTCGCCGGCGGAGATCGGGATCGCGATCATGGCCGAAGTGACCGGGGTGCTGCGCGGCCCGGCCGAGGCGCGCAAGGCGGAACGGGCGGCCACCAAGGTGCGCGGAGCGGCGGCGTGAAATACGGCGCCTTCGCCCTCGGTGAGGCGGAGGGCGCGGCACTCGCCCACACCATGATCCTGCCGGGGCGTAGCCTCAAGAAAGGCCGCGTCCTTACCGCCGAGGACGTCGCCGCGCTCGGTGCCGCCGGCAAGGACAGCGTGGTGGCGGCGAAGCTCGAACCCGGCGATATCGCCGAAAACGACGCCGCGGCCCTGGTCGCCGAGGCGCTCAAGGCGCCCGATATCGAGACCGGGCCGGCCTTCACCGGCCGGATCAATTTCTTTGCCCAGACCCTTGGCCTGTGCCTCGTTGATCGTGATGCCGTCGATGCCGTCAATCTCGTCGACGAAGCCGTGACCCTTGCGACGGTCGCGCCCTATTCGGTGGTGGGGCCGAAGCAGATGGTGGCGACGGTGAAGGTCATCCCCTTCGCCGTGCCGGGTGCGGTGGTGCGCGCCTGCGCCGACAAGGCGCGGCAGCTCGTGCCGCCGTTCCGCGTCGTGCCGTTCCGAGAACGGCACGTCGCGATGATCCAGACCCGGCTGCCCGGCCTCAAGGACAGCGTGCTCGAAAAAACGGTGACGACGACGCGCGACCGGCTGACCGCGCTCGGCAGTGTGCTGATCGGCGAAAGCCGCTGCGCCCATGAGGTGCAGGAACTGGTGGAGCAACTTCGCCTTGCCTTGCGGCAAGGCGCCGACCTGGTGCTGGTCGCCGGCGCCTCCGCCATCATCGACCGGCGCGACGTGATCCCAGCGGCGCTCACTGCCGCCGGCGGGCGCATCACCCATTTCGGCATGCCGGTCGATCCCGGCAATCTCATCCTGATGGGCGAACTCGATGGCGCGGTGGTGATGGGCCTCCCCGGCTGCGCCCGCTCGCCGAAGCTCAACGGCTATGACTTCGTGCTGCAGCGGCTGCTCGCCGGGCTACCAGCCGGGGCCAACGAGATCATGCGGATGGGGGTGGGCGGTCTCCTCGCCGATATTCCGAGCCGGCCGATGCCGCGGGCCAAGGCGGCGGCCGAAGGCGACGGCGCCGCCCAGCGCGCGCCGCGAATCGCGGCCCTGATCCTCGCCGCCGGCCAGTCGACCCGGATGGGCACGCTCAACAAGCTGACCATCGAGGTCGGGGGCAAGCCGATGGTGCGCCATGCCGCCGAAGCGGCGCTCGGCTCCAAGGCGCGGCCCGTGACCGTTGTCACCGGACATGAACGCGAAGCGGTCGAGGCGGCGCTGTCCGGCCTCGATGTCGCGTTCGTCCATAATCCCGACTATGCCCAAGGCCTTTCGACGTCGATGAAGACCGGGCTTGCCGCCCTCGCCGCCACGGCCGACGGCGCCGTGATGCTTCTGGGCGATATGCCGAGGGTCGCGGCGACCGAGATCGATCGCCTCATCGCCGCCTTCAATCCAACCGAGGGCCGCGCCATCGTGGTGCCGGCGCGCAAGGGGAAACGCGGCAACCCGGTCCTGCTCGGCCGGCAAGTCTTTCACGAACTGGCCCGGGTCGAGGGCGATCGCGGCGCCCGCGAAGTGATCGCGGCGCATGACGACCTCGTCGCCGAGATCGATGTGGCGGGCGACGGCATCCTGACCGATATCGACACGCCGCAGGCCCTCGCCAAACTCCGCGCGGCGCGATAGCTCAGCCTTCGGGGTGCAACTTCGCGATCGCCCGCTCGCCCTCAACGGGCGGCACGAACGAGCCGCCATAGACCGAGGGGATTTGCGCGTTGGACGGCTGAAACGCGCGGCGGCCGGCGGTGGTCGTCACCGTGCCGGAGATGCCATAGCCCGGAGCGCGATAGATCTCGACGAAATTGGTACTGCCGGGCGGCACCGTCGCGGTCTGATGCTGCGCGCCATAGGGCGCATCGCTGGTGACGGTGACCCTATAGGTGCCCGGCGCGACATCGCGATAAAAATAGCTGCCGGGCGGCAAATCGCCGACCTTGGCGCCATTGAGCCAGACGGCGCGCCAGGCGAGATGGCGATACGCGGGATTGCGGTAGAAATAGATCCGTGCCATCCGCGGGTTGGCGGGGCCGGACAGCATCGCCGCCGGCGTCGGCGCGGGTGGCGCCGCCGCCGGATAGGGCGTTGCGTTGGGCGCGGCGCAGGCAGCCAGCGACACCGTGATCGCCGCCATCAGGAAAGCATGGATCGATCGCATCTTCACCTCCTCTTCATCCCCAATAACGCCCGGTGGCGCCGATCACCACCACGATCAGCCCGAGATACGTGTTGAAGATTACGATCATCCGGATCTGGCCGAGCGCCTTGCCGGCGGCGGCGAGATCGCCCCGATCAAGCGCACGCTTCATCCGCTTCCACGGCGCGAAATAGAGATGGCCGAAGGCCAGCATCATCACGATCCCGAGCCCCAACATGATATTGACGAAGGACGGGAGATGGGCGAACCCGCCGAAGCCCACAGAAATCATGCCGAAGCCACTGCCCAACAGCACCACGATCAGCACCCAGACAATCGGGAAAAAGCGCGCGAAGACGCCCCGGAACAACGACAATCGAACCGGCGGATCGAGCGCCAGCGCCGCCGGCCGCAACATGAAATGCGCGAACACCATGCCGCCGACCCAGATCACCGCCGAAACGATGTGGAGCAGCAACAGCCCGATCATGACGCCGTTCATCACCGCCCCTCCCCGGCGTCAATCCCAGATATTGATCCCGCGCCAACGGCCTCGCTGTACCTGCAGCGAATCAGCAGCCAAGCCCGGCGCGGCGAATCAATTTCTTGTGTTTGGTTGGCCATCACGCCGTTCATCCTTGCTTGTTGACTATAAATATCAAGGCGCGCGCCTGGTGCGCGGCTTCGGCGCCGGCCGCAGCGCGACCTTAAGGCGGCGGCGCACCTCGGGCGGCTCCGCCGCGATCGCGGCATCGATTTGGCGCAGCCGCCGCCGCATGGCATAGAGCTGATCGAGAAGGTTCAGCACCACCGGCACCGTGCCGCGGTCAATCGCAAGGTCGCGGCGCAAATCATGGATGAGGCGCACCCGCGCGACATCGATCTCGCGGAAGAAATATGCACCATGCTCCTCATCCGGCCTGACCCAGCCTTCCCTGATCCAGACCTCGAGTTCGGCGGCGCGCACCCCTTCGATGAGGTGCAATACGGTGTCGAATTCGATCATGCCATGCCCCGCCGCGGATCATAGCCATGCCGCGGTGCCCATTCCTTGAGAAAGTTCGCCAATTCGTCATCCGCCTGGTCCGGCAGCATCACCTTCAAGGTGACATATTGGTCGCCGCGCGCGCCGGCAAGGCCCGGCTTTGGCGCGCCCTTGCCTTTCAAGCGCAGCACCCGGCCCGAATTGGAATTGGCCGGGATCGACATGGTAACGCCGCCATCCGCCGTCGGCACCTTGATCTTGGCGCCTAACACCGCCTCGCCGAGACTTACGGGCAAGTCCAGATGGATGTCGTCGCCCTCGCGCCGGAACCAGGGATGGGGCGCGACCCGAACCTCGCTAAGGGCGTCGCCCGGCGGGCCGCCGCCGAGACCTGCGCCGCCCTGCCCTTCGAGCCGCAAGATCTGGCCGTCGCGCAATCCCGCTGGAATCCGCACATCGAGGCTCTTGCTGCCCGCCAGGTCGAGCCGCTTCTTGGCGCCATTGACGGCATCGAGAAAATCGACGCGGAGCATGTATTGCCGGTCGGCACCACGCATGCGGAACTCCTGGCCCCGGCCGCCGCCGGCAGCGCCGCCGCCACGCCGGCCACCACCGCCGAAAAAGGAAAAGAGATCGTCGAGATCATCGGGGGACAGGTTCTCGGCGCCGCGAAAGCCAGAGCCGTGATAGCGATCGCCGGCCGCGCCCTCGGCATAATGACGATAGCCGCCATAGGGACCCGCCCGCTTCTCGGCGCCGGAGGCATCGATCTCGCCCTTGTCGAAGCGGGCGCGCTTCTCCTTGTCGCCGAGGATGTCGTTGGCGGCGCCGACCTCCTTGAAGCGCGCCTCGGCATCCTTGTTCCCGGGATTGAGGTCGGGATGATGTTGCTTTGCGAGCTTGCGATAGGCGTTACGGATTTCGGTGTCGCTGGCATCGCGCTTTACGCCCAGCACCTCATAAGGGTCACGCGCCGCCATCGCTCAGGCCGTGATCCCGGCGAGGCGCGCGCTTTCGGCCCAGAGCCGGCGCGCCGCCTCGTCATCCTGCGCCGCCGCGCTCGGACGGGCTGGATGGCTCGCCTGGAAATAGCCGCCGGTCGTTTCCGCCACCTCGGGCGATGAAGCGAGATAGACGATGGTCTCGGCGCCCTTCTCGACCGGGATCGCACCGAATTGCATCGCGATCCGGACGCCGAGGCGCATCACCGGGCCGGTGCCGCTGCCGAAGCGGGTCGCGACGAAGCCCGGATGAAGACAGTTCGCGGTGACGCCGGTGCCGGCGAGGCGGCGCGCCAGTTCGCGGGTGAAGAGGATGTTGGCGAGCTTCGAGCGGCCATAGGCCTTCATCGCGCGATAACCCTTGTCCGTTTGCAGATCGGCGAAATCGAGACGTTGGCCGCGATGCGCCGCCGAACTCGTGCTGACGATGCGCGCCGGCGCCGATGCCTTCAAATTATCGAGGAGAAGATTGGTCACGACGAAATAAGCCATATGGTTCAGGGCAAAGGTGCGCTCAAACCCGTCTTCCGTCACCTGGCGCGCCGAGAATATCGCGCCGGCATTGTTGAGGAGGACATCGATGCGCGGCTCCGACGCCGCAATCTCGCCGGCAAGGCGTTTCATTTCTGAAAGCCGCGACAGGTCGGCATAGAGCATGCGGGCCGCGACGTTCGGCACCGCAGCGCGCAGGCGGGCGAGCGCCGCCGCTCCGCGCGCCTCATCGCGCCCGACCAATACCAGCCGCGCGCCGAGCTTACCGAGCCGCTCCGCCGCTTCGAGCCCGAGACCCGACGTCGCCCCGGAGATGACCACGATTTTGCCTTCCATCCTTCTTCCTCCGCGACACCCTAATATCGCCGCGGCGGTTGACGCGGCAAGGGCCGATGCGTAGCGTCCCCGCCTCTTGCGACGGATTGCCCATGACGAAATCACCCGAATTCGATGCCGCTTTGTTGCGGCGGATCGCCGACGCCCTGGAGCGCATTGCGCCGCCGGCCGCGCCCGGGAACGATCTTGCCGCCGCCGACGCCTTCGTCTGGCATGCCGACCGAGGCTGGCTCGAACCAGTGGCGCAGGTGAGCCGGGTCGATCTCGACCTCCTCCAAGGGATCGAGCGGGTGCGCGACATCCTGCTCGACAATACGAGGCGCTTCGCCGCTGGCCTGCCCGCCAACAACGTGCTGCTGTGGGGCGCGCGGGGCATGGGCAAAAGCTCGCTCATCAAGGCGGTCCATGCCGCGATCAATGCCAGGACACCCCACGCCCTGGTTCTCGTTGAGATTCATCGCGAGGACATCCCGACCTTGCCGCGCCTCCTTTCGCTGCTGCGCGAGCGGGAGCGGCGTTGCCTGCTCTTCTGCGACGATCTTTCCTTCGATACCGCGGACACCAGCTATAAATCCTTGAAAGCCGTGCTCGAAGGCGGGATCGAGGGCCGGCCCGCCAATGTCGTGCTCTATGCCACCTCGAACCGGCGGCATCTTCTCGCCCGCGACATGATCGAGAACGAACGCTCGACCGCGATCAACCCCGGCGAGGCGGTGGAGGAACGGGTGTCGCTGTCGGACCGGTTCGGGCTGTGGCTCGGCTTTCATGCCTGCGACAACGAGACCTATCACGCCATGGTGCGGGGCTATGCCGCGCGCTATGGCCTCGACCTTTCGGCGGAGCAATTAAAGGCCGAGGCGAGCGAATGGGCGATCACCCGCGGCGCCCGCTCCGGCCGCGTCGCCTGGCAATATATCCAGGATCTGGCTGGCCGCCTGGGCAAGACCATCGACGGCTGAGGCACCTCAATTGACATCCGAGACTTGTTCGAGATGCGGCAGGAACCGGGTCGGATCGACCGGTCGGGTGCCGTCGCGGATTTCGAAATGGAGCTGCGGCGCATCAACGCCGCCGCTCGCGCCGACCCGTGCGATTACCTGGCCGCGGGTGACATGCTGGCCCTTACGAACCAGCAGCGCCTCGTTATGGGCATAGGCGGTGAGATAGCCGCCCTCATGCCGGAGCAGGATGAGATTGCCATAGCCCCGCACCTGGTTGCCGCAATAGACCACCGTGCCCGAAGCGGCGGCGAGCACCGGCGTGCCGCGCCGCGCCGCGATGTTGATGCCGTCATTGCGGGTGCCGTGCGGCCCGGGGCCGAAGCCTTCGACGATGTGGCCCGCGACCGGCCAGATGAAGCCGTGCCGGCCGACGGCATGGATCACCCGCGGCGCCGGCGGCGGTGACGCTTCGGGTCGCCGTGGCGGCGGCGCCGGTTCGCGCATCGCAACCCGGACCGGTTTCGGCTTCGGTTTCGGCACCGGCGCGGCGGCGACCCGGACCCGGCGCAGCGATGGCGGCGGCGATCCGAGCGGATGATCGAGCGGCGGCAGTTCCGGCGATTCGATGCGCAGCGATGCCGGAGCCGACGGCGGCGGCGGCATCGCCTCGGCAAGCTCGATTGGATGCGGCGGAGCGGATGGCGCTGGCAGGGCATGCGGCGGCGATGGCGGCGTTGTCGGGGCCGGAGCCATGGGCGCGGCCCGTGCCATCACCGGCCTCGCCGGCTGGGGCGTACCCGGCAAGCTGAGCCGCTCGCCGGCATAGATGCGATAGGGCGGCGCGATCCGATTGGCGGCGGCGATTTCGCGATAATCGAGGCCATAACGATTCGCGATCAGCGACAAGGTGTCGCCGTTCTGCACCACCACGGTGGGAGTGGGCGCGCCGTTGCCCCAGCGCATCACCGGCGCCGGATCGTTCTGCACGGCGCAGGCGCCAAGCGCCGCCGCAAGGCAGAGGCCTAGGCTCACACGGAACTTCATCGGATCAGTATAACTGATTGAGAAGGCTTCGTCATTCCATTCGTGTAGAGGCCGCGACGCGAGGCAGGCCGCGGACCAGCGGCACGAAACGCACGAGGCCCAGTTCCTCGACCTCGTAACCCTCGGCGGTGCAATGAAGGCGGATGAGGCGCTGATCGTGCCGTTCGCGCCCGACCGGCACCAGCATGATGCCGCCCTCGCGCAATTGCGCCACGAATTTGAGCGGCACCTCGGGCGCCGCCGCGGTGACGATGATGCGGTCGAAGGGTGCCGCCTCGGGCCAGCCCTTGGTACCGTCGCCAAAGCGGGTGGTGATGTTATGAAGGCGAAGCGTAGCGAAGCGCGCCTCCGCCACCTGGAGCAGCGGACGATGGCGCTCGATGGTGAAGACGCGGCGGGCGAGCCGTGCCAGCACCGCCGCCTGATAGCCCGAGCCGGTGCCGATCTCGAGGACACAGTGACGATCTTCGAGTTGTAGCGCCTCGGTCATCAGCGCGACGATATAGGGTTGGCTGATGGTCTGGTCGCGGCCGATCGGCAGCGGCGTGTTGTCATAGGCGCGATCGTGGAACGTATCCGGCACGAAGAGCTCACGCTGCACCTGCGCCATCGCGGCGAGCACGCGCTCATCACCGATGCCCATCTCGCGCAATTCGGCGAGGAGGTTGAGTTTGCGCGAGGCGAAATCGAACGGCATCTCAGGCGTGGGCACCGATGACATCGCGACCGCCCATATAGCGGCGCAACACCTCCGGCACCGCGATCGTGCCGTCGGGCTGCTGATAGTTTTCGAGAATGGCGATCAAGGTGCGGCCGATCGCGAGGCCGGAGCCGTTCAAGGTATGAACGAAGCGCAGGCCCTTTCCTTCGCTCGGCCGGAAGCGCGCATTCATCCGCCGCGCCTGGAAGTCGCCGCAATCGGAACAGCTCGAAATCTCGCGATAGGCGTTTTGACCCGGCAGCCAGACCTCGATGTCATAGGTCTTGCGGGCCGAAAACCCCATATCGCCCGCGCACAGCAGCATGATTCGATAGGCGAGGCCGAGACGTTTCAGCACTTCCTCGGCGCAATCCAGCATGCGCTCATGCTCCTTGGCGGCGCGATCGGGATGGACGATCGAGATCAGCTCCACCTTCTTGAACTGATGTTGGCGGATCATGCCGCGCGTATCCTTGCCCGCGGCGCCGGCTTCCGACCGGAAGCACGGCGTCCAGGCGGTGAGGCGCATCGGCAACGCTGCCTCGTCGAGGATTTCGCCGGCGACGAGATTGGTCAGCGGCACCTCCGCGGTCGGGATCAGCCAGAAATCGTTGGTCGTCTTGAAGAGGTCTTCCGAGAATTTCGGCAATTGCCCGGTGCCGAACGCGGCCGCATCGCGCACCAGGAGCGGCGGCGAGATTTCGGTATAGCCGAATTCGCCGGTGTGCAGATCGAGCATGAACTGGCCGAGCGCGCGATGTAGCCGCGCCAGCGCGCCCGACAGCACGACGAACCGCGCGCCGGAGAGCTTGCCGGCGCGGGCGAAATCCATCTGGCCGAGGCCCTCGCCCAGCGCGACATGATCCTTCGGCGTGAAATCGAAGGTGGGCGGCGTGCCGACGGTGCGCACGAGCTTGTTTGCGGTCTCGTCCACGCCATCGGGCACGTCATCGGTGGGGAGATTTGGAAATGCGGCAAGCATCGCGTCGATGTCGGCGCGATGTTCACCGGCGCGAGCCTCCGACTCCTGTTGCTGAACCTTCATTTTCTGAAGCTCAGCCTGGAGATCACTGGTCGTCTCAAATTGCCCTCGTTGAGCCTTATTCACGCCAATTTGCTTACTGATACGATTTCGTTCGGCCTGGAGCTGTTCGGTCTCGGTCTGGGCCGCGCGCCATTCCTTGTCGAGCGCGAGGATTTCGGCCGATGCTGCCCCCAATCCGCGACGCGCGAGGCCGCGGTCGAAGGCGTCGGGGTTTTCCCTGATCCATTTGAGATCGTGCATCGAACCCATATCGGTATGGTGGGTGCGGCTTATAAGGCGATTCGCCGCCTGCCGTCCATCGCGGCTTCCTTGCCGCCATTTGGGTGTATGATGGCGGCGTCAGGTTAGGACGTTGGCCATGGGTCATATTCTGGTTACCGGCGCCTCGGGACAGATCGGAACGGACCTTGTCCCGGCGCTGCGCGCGCATCACACCGATCGCACGGTCATCGCCAGCGACATCCGCATTCCGCCGCCCGCGTCGCCGGCGGCGGCGGGACCGTTCGAGCTCGTCGATTGCACGCGCCTCGACCAGTTGCAGGAGGTGGTGCGGCGGCACCAGATCGGCGCGATCTATCACCTCGCCGCGATGCTGTCCGCCGTGGCGGAGGAGAAGCCGCAAGCCGCCTGGGCCCTCAATATGGGCGGGCTCGATAACGTACTCGAAGTGGCGCGGCAGCATCGCTGTGCCCTGTTCTTCCCAAGCTCGATCGGCGCCTTCGGCCCCTCGACCCCGCGCGATGCAACGCCGCAGGACACGGTGCAGCGGCCGACGACGCTCTATGGCGTCAGCAAGGTCGCGGGCGAACTCCTGTGCGACTATTACGCAAGCCGGTTCGGCGTCGATGTCCGCGGCCTGCGCTTTCCGGGCCTCATCTCCCACACCGCGGCACCGGGCGGCGGCACCACCGATTACGCCGTCGAGATTTTCTATTCCGCGATCCGCTATCGCCACTACACCTCATTCCTCGCGCCCGATACCGCGCTCGACATGATGTATATGCCGGATGCGGTGCGCGCCGTGATCGAGCTGATGGCCGCCGATCCGGGGCGGCTCGCGCATCGCAACGCCTTCAATATCAGTGCGATCAACCTGACGCCGGACGGGCTCGCCGCGGCGATCCGCCGCCATATTCCCGACTTCTCGATCGAATATGAGATCGATCCCGTCCGCCAGGCGATCGCCGATTCCTGGCCGCGCGCGGTCGATGATTCCGCCGCGCGCCGGGAATGGGGCTGGTCGCCGCGTTTCGACCTCTCGGCGATGGTGCGCGACATGCTGGAGAAGATTTCCGTTCGGCTCAAACCCGCGCGCTTTGTTGCGATACCGCGTGGAGACGACCATGCTGCATAACCGGATCGATGCCATATTAGAGGCAAATTTAGAGACGCTCCAACGCGAAGGACGGCGGAAGGGCGCGGAAGCCGTCATCACCGAAATCATCCCCGCCACCGGCGCACACGGCCCGCGCTACCTCATCGCCAGCGAAGGCAACAAGCCGTTCGTGCGCATGAACGCCAACAATTATCTCGGCCTCTCGCTTCACGACGCGATCCGGCGCGCCGAGCATGACGGCGTCGGCCAGTTCGGCGCGGGGCCCGGCGCCGTGCGCTTCATCAGCGGCACCTTCGAGGCCCACATCGCGCTCGAAGAGCGGCTTGCCGCGTTCCATGGCCGCGAGGCGGCGATGGTGTTCAGCTCCGCCTATGGCGCGATGCTCGGCATTCTGCCGCAGATCGTCACGGGCGAGAGCGCCGCGGTCAGCGACGCCCTCAACCATAATTGCATCATCAACGGCCTGCGCCTCGCGCGGCCCAGGGCACGCGAGGTCTATCCCCATCTCGATCTAGAGGCGCTCGACGACCGGCTCGGCGCCGCGGCATCGGCATGCCGGCGTGCCATCGTCGTCACCGACGGCATTTTCAGTATGCGCGGCGATCAAGCGCCGCTTGGCGAGATCGCCGCCATCATCGCCCGGCACGACAAGGCCTTTCCCGAGAATGTCCTGCTGGTGGTCGATGACAGCCACGGCGTCGGCGCGTTCGGCGCGACCGGCCGGGGCACCGAGGAAGTCGAGGGGGTCCGGGCGGATATATTGGTCGGCACACTCGGCAAGGCGTTCGGCGTCAATGGCGGCTATATCGTCGCGAGCGCCGCCATCATCGATTATTTGCGCGAGACCGCGCCGACCTATGTCTATTCGAACCCGATCGCGCCGGGCGAGGCCGCGGCCGCAACCGCGGCGCTCAACCTGGTCGACAGCCCGGCGGGGCGCGCGCTCCTCGACCATCTGCGCCAGATGGCGGCACGGTTCCGCGACGGGCTCATCCGCCTCGGGTTCGAGACCATCGCCGGCGCCCATCCGATCGTGCCCCTCTTGGTGCGGGACGCGGCGCGCACCTCGGCGCTCGTCAAGCATTTGCGGGCGCGTGGCGTGCTCGCGACCGGGCTCAATTATCCGGTGGTGCCGAAGGGCGACGAGGAAATCCGCTTTCAGATGTCCGCCGACCACACCCATGCCGATATCGACGAAACGCTGGCTACCCTCGGCGAATTCAGGAAAGGAAGCATGACATGATCGTGCGTCAGGCGCCCGACGGCGCCCTCATCCTCATTGCCCAGACCGATCATTCCCGCCTCGTCGGGGCGTTCGCCGCGCATTGGGGCAATGACGATTTCGCGCCGCCCAGACCTTACGAGAGCATGGCCCGCGCCGCGGCGTTTCACGATTTCGGCTGGCTGCGCTATGAGACGGCGCCGCTTTACGACGCCGGGGCGCAAGAGACGCCAGGCTTTACCCGCGTGCCAACGAGCGACGCGCAACTCGAGGCCTATCAATGGTGCATCGACGGACTGCTCGCCGCCGACGCTTACGCCGCGCTCATCGTCTCGATGCACCGCACCGGCCTGTGGCGCGGACGGTACGACACGATCGAGCATCCCTCGCATCCGGTGCCGCCATCGCTGCCGCCTTCCGTGACGGCATTTATCGGCCGCAACGAAGCACGACAGGCGCGCGAGCGCGAGAAGGTCGATGCCGCGGAAATCCGGACCAATTACCATCTGCTCCAGGTCTGGGACCTGCTCGGTCTTTATTTCACCTGCCAGGATCCGTACCGGCAATATGTCGAGCCGGTGCCGACCGGCTATGGCGCGGGCGAGACGACGCGGCTCGAGCTGGCGCCGGTAGCGGCGCACCAGGTCGCATTCGCACCCTACCCGTTCGCGACGCGGCCGCTCAAGGTGCAATTCGTGGAGCGCCGGCTCGAAGCCGGCCGTTTCGCCGACGAGGCCGCCTTTCGCCGCGCCTGGTTCGAGGCGCCGCTCGACCTCGTGGAGTTCGAACTGGTCTGACGCGCTATTCTGCCGCCTGCTGCGCCGGCGCGATGAAGTGGGAGAGATATTTCTGTCGCCGCCGCACGCCCTCGCGATACATCGCCTCGAATTCGGCGGTCGGGAAGGAGTGGGTCGAGGGCCGCGCCAGAAGCGCCTTGGCCCAGGCCGCAACCCGCGGAAATCCTTCGATCACGCCCAGCGGCTTCACCCGGTCGAGGAAGAAATAGCGCTGGAGGAACGGCGCATAGGCGGCATCCACCAGCGAATATTGAGTGCCGTTGAAGAACGGCCCGGCCCCTTGCTTTTCGAGCGCCTTCTCCAGCCGCTCAAACGCCACCGGAACCTGCTTCAGCGACTTTTGATAATCCGCCTCGTTGTCCGCATAGGCCGAACCGGTGACGCTGCCGGCAAAAGTCGGGAGATAGTCGGTCCAGGCGCGGTTGATGGCGCGCGCGACGGGATCGGCAGGATGAAGTCGCGGTTCGATCGTCTCGTCGAGATATTCCGCGATGGCGTTCGATTCGAACAGCGACACGCGATCGTCGAGCCGCAGCACCGGCACCTTCTTGTGCGGCGAGATGGCGAGGAACCAGTCCGGCCGGTTATCCGGCTCGATATGGCGGAACTCGAATTCGACGTTCTTTTCGCGCAGCACGATCGCCGCACGCTGTACCCAGGGACAGGTCCTGAAGCTGACCAGAAGATATTTCGCCATGGCGTGGCTCCTCTAATCTTACCGATTTCGCCACTATGTTCGCACGCCCGGCGCCGGGGTTGAACGGGAAATCGCTTTAGCCTCCTATGCGTCCCGAAACTACAGCCAGGAGTGGTAGCGTCTGGAGGCACACTCCTCCAACCGGAATGCTCAATCGGCGCGTTGCAGGATCCGCACCTCACCCGACGCGTCGGCGACATACGCGGATGCGGCAAGCCCGATGAAGAGCCCGTTGGCGACCACGCCAACCGTTGCGGCGAGCCGCCCCTCTAGCGCCACCGCATCCAGGATCGGCGCAAAGCCGGCGCAGTCATAAACGAGGTTGCCGCCATCGGTCATGAAGGGGGCGCCATCGCCGCCGCGGCGCAGGACCGGTGCGCCGCCGAGCGCCGTGAGCCGCCGCGCCGTCACCTCATGGCCGAAGCCGACGACTTCCACCGGGAGCGGCGCCCGCGCGCCGAGCTGCGGCACCAGCTTCGCATCGTCCGCGATGACGACGAAACGATGTGCCGCCGCGGCCACGATCTTCTCGCGCAAGAGCGCGCCGCCGAGCCCCTTGATGAGCGACAGCGAACCCTCCTCGATCTCGTCGGCGCCGTCGATCGCGAGATCGGGCGCGGCGGTGAGATCGACCAGCGGAATGCCGAGCCGCCGCGCCGCCGCCGCGGTCCGGCGCGAGGTCGGCACGCCGGTGATGCGCAAATTCTCTTCGCGCAGGCGCCGCGCCAGCGCTTCGATAAACATGGCCGCAGTGCTGCCGGAACCGAGGCCCAGCAACATACCATCCTCGACCAGGGCGACGGCGGCATCCGCGGCGGCTTTTTTGGCGCGATCTCTCGGATCGGGGCTCATGCACGCGACATTGGGACAGCGCGAGTGGATTTGCCAGCGATCACGAACGCCACAACGCGGCGGCGCCTTCGATGCCGGCATCGTTCGAGACCAGGGTGACTTCGGATGGCAATTCGCCGACGATCTTCTCGGCATTGCCGCCGCCGATAAAAAGATGGTCGTAATGCAGGAGCGAAAACAGGACATCGATGGTGGCGAGCACGCGCTTGCTCCACCGCTTCTGTCCTGCCTTCTCCAACGCCTCGATGCCGATATATTCGTTGTAGCTCTTCTTGCCGTGGAGCGGATGATGCGCGAGTTCGAGATGGGGCATGATCTCGCCGTCGCGGAACAGGCCGGTGCCGGCGCCGGTGCCAAGTGTCACCACCAGCTCGAGGCCACGGCCGGCGATCACCGCAAGCCCCTGCATCTCGGCATCGTTGATGAGCTTCGCCGGCCGATGATGAAGCCGCCGCGACAGCGCCGCCGCGAGCGGGAAGCTGGCCCAGGGCGGCGTACCGAAATGCGGCGCCGTCAAAACGCGATCGTCGCGCACGACGCCGGGAAAGCCGATCGCGATCCGGTCATAGGCCGGCAGTGGTTTTACCAGATGCACCAGCGCATCGAGCATCGTCTCGGGCGGACAGGGATAGGGCGTATCAACACGCTGCTTCTCGGTGAGAAGCTTGCCATTATGCCCCACCACCGACGCCTTCAAGTGAGTTCCGCCAATATCGATGCCAAGAATCCGAAGGGCGCGATCCCGCCGACCGGTCATGGATGATAGAGCGGGCCAGCCGCCGGCCGATCGAGAAACCAGATGATCTCGCCCTCGGACCGGACGCGCGCCGCGGGCAGCGCCACGTCGCCGGCAAGGGCGCCAAGCAATGCTGGCTGCTTCCCAGCCCCCGTCACGAGAAAGGCAACATATCGGCTGCTCCTCAGGGCGGGGTAGGTCAGGGTGATGCGCGGCTGCGGCCGCTCACGCTCCGCGACGGTGACCCAACGGGCCTCCTCGTCCAAGGCCGGCGAGCCAGGACAGAGCGAACAGGTATGACCGTCGCCGCCGAGGCCGAGGAGGATCACATCGAACAGCGGCCGCCCCGGATCGAAGGTGTCGGCACCGTAATGGCTCTGGAGCAGCGCCTCGTAGCGAGCCGCCGCCTCGGCCGGTGTGCCGGTGACCGGAATTGGATGGAGGCGGTCGGGCGAAATCGGCGTGCCGCGCAGCATGGCGTCGAACGTCATGCCGTAATTGCTTTCGGGGTCGGTATGCGGCACGAACCGTTCATCGCCCCAATAGAGGTGCAGCCGGTGCCATGGCACATGGTCGCGCCGTTCGACGCCAAGCAGGCCATAAAGCCGGCGCGGCGTCGAGCCGCCCGACAGGACGAGGCGGAAATCGCCCGTGCTCGCCTGCATCTGCGCAATCAGCCAGTCCGCCACGAACTCTGCGAGACTGTTCTCGTCGGGAGAGATTTCGACGCGCCCGTTCATCGCGTCAAATCGGGCGCCATTGGCGGCCCTCCCGCGCCACGAGCGCGGCGGCGGCATCGGGACCGTCGCCGCCCGCGGCATAATCGGGATAGCGCGGCGGCGGCGCTTTCGCCCAGTCGTCGAGCACCGGCTGCACCACCCGCCACGCCGCCTCGATCTGGTCGGCGCGCTGGAACAGCGTCGCATCGCCGATGAGGCAGTCATAGATCAGCGTCTCATAGCCAACGGCGGGCGACTGTTGGAACCAATCGCTGTACTTGAAAACCATCGCGACGTTTTCGAGCGTCACCCGCGGCCCCGGGACCTTGGCATTGACATAGAGGCCGATGCCCTCTTCCGGTTGGATATGGAGGACGAGCCAGTTGCCGCCGACGGTATCGACGGGGGTGTCGCGAAAGAGCGAATAGGGCGCGTCCTTCAAGCGGATCGCGATTTCGGTAGAGCGCCGCGCCAAGCGCTTGCCGGTGCGCAAATAGAACGGCACCCCGGCCCAGCGCCAATTGTCGATGGCAACGCGCAGCGCGACGAAGGTCTCGGTATTGGAGTCCGGCGGAACGCTCGGTTCCTCGCGATAGGCGGGCACGCGCGCGTCCCCGATCGTGCCGGCGCCATATTGGCCGCGCACGGTGTCGGCCGGCTTCAGCGGATGAACGGCGGAGAACAGTTCCGCCCGCTTGTCGCGCACCGCGGCGGCGTCGAACGAGATCGGCGGCTCCATCGCGATCATCGCGAGGAGCTGGAAGAGGTGGTTCGGCACCATGTCGCGCAGCGTGCCGGTCGGATCGAAGAAGCGGCCGCGACCCTCGACGCCAATTGTTTCCGTCACCGTAATCTGGACATGGTCGATGCGGTCGCGGTTCCAAAGCGGCTCGAACAAGCCGTTGGCAAAGCGGAAGGCCATAATGTTCTGCACCGTTTCCTTGCCAAGGAAATGATCGATGCGGAAGATCTGGTCCTCGTGCAATGTGCGGCGCACGCGCTCGTTGAGTGCGACCGCCGAGGGCAGATCGTGGCCGAACGGCTTTTCGATGATGACACGGCGCCAACGATCCTCCGTCTCATCGGCGAGGCCGGCGGTACCGAGACGATCGACGATCTCGCCGAAGAACCGCTCCGCCACGGCGAGATAGAAAAGGACGCGACCGCCGATCTCGTCATGCTTCGCCAAGAGCGCGCCGAGATCGCGATAGGTATCATCGGCGAGGAAATCTCCCTGGAGATAGACCATCGACCGGCTGATCTCGTCCCAAACCACATCATCGGCTTTGGCAGTGTCGCCCCCCTTGGCGCGTAGTGAGGCTTCAAGGGAGTCACGTAGTTTATCCCGCCATGCGGCGCTGGTGCGCGCATTGTGATCGACGCCGACAATGAGGAACGGCCGCGGCAACAGGCCGTCCTTAGCGAGGTTATAGAGCGCCGGCACGATGAGCCGACGCGTCAGATCGCCACTCGCGCCGAAGATCACGAGGGCGGAGGACGGCGGCGGTGTCGCAGACGGATGCGCGCACTCCTGAGCCGGCGCCGTCATTTTTCAGATCCCGCCGTGGGCGGTTCGATATGGCCGCCGAAGCCGTGCCGCATCGCCGAGAGGAGCTTGTCGGCAAAGCCGCCTTCGATGCGCGAGCGGAAGCGCGCATAAAGCGCCGCCGACAGGACGTTGGCGGGTACCGCCTCCTCAATCGCGGCATCGATGGTCCAGCGGCCTTCGCCGGAATCGGCGACCGTGCCGGAATATTCCTTCAGTTGCGGGCTGCCGGCGAGCGCCATCGCGCTCAAGTCGAGCAGCCAGGAGGAAATCACGCTGCCACGGCGCCACACTTCCGCGACGTCGGGCAGATCAAGGGTGAATCGCTCATCCTCGGGAAGCTCCTCCGACTTCTTGCCGCGCAGAATGTCGAAGCCTTCGGCATAGGCCTGCATCATCCCGTATTCGATGCCGTTATGGACCATCTTTACGAAATGCCCGGCGCCCACCGGCCCGGCATGAATATAGC
>JBOHLV010000132.1:0-14907 GCA_050729815.1 Allostellaceae bacterium | reverse complement strand
CTTTATCCCGGGCTCGTCCACGCCGCGCTCGACACTTATCTCTTCCGCGGCCTCGCGCCCTGGACCCTCGGCCATACCCCCGACCACCGCCATCTGACCAATGCCCGGCTGGCGAAGCCGATCCCCTATCCGAAGCCGGATGGCAAGCTGACCTTCGACCGGCTATCCTCGGTCTTCATCTCCAACACCAATCACGAGGAAAACCAGCCGCCGCATCTGCGCTTGCGCCGGCCGGAGGTGGCCATCGACGTCAACTACCGACTCTATGATTCGCCGGAACAACGCTATTGTCCCGCCGGCGTTTACGAAATCGTGACGGACGGCGAGGGCGGACCGCGGCTACAGATCAATGCCCAGAACTGCGTCCACTGCAAAACCTGCGACATCAAGGACCCAACGCAGAATATCGACTGGGTGGTACCTGAAGGGGGCGGCGGCCCGAATTATCCGAATATGTGAGACGCGAGAGGCACAGTTGGATCGCAAATTGCTTTACCGGCTCGAAGGGGTGGCGATCATCGTCATCCTCCTGATATGCGCGACCCCGACCGTTGCCGCGACCATGGCGCGGGGACGGCCCGGGACGGTGTTGTCGCCGCTCGGCTCCTATCTCGCCGCGCGGCATGCTGAGACCTTGCGGGATTACGCCGATGCCGCCCGGTTCATGAGCGTTGCGCTCGCCGCCGATCCTGGCAATCCGGTGCTGATGGGGCGAACCTTCCTGTTTCGCATTGGGGCGGGCGAGATCGCCGACGCGCTGCCCCTGGCGCGCCGCATCGCCGATCTCGACCGCAATTCCGGCCTTGCCAAGCTGGTGCTGGTGCTGCACGAGCTGAAGCTCGGCCACTACCGTGAGGCGCTGACCCACATCGGCACGCTGCCCCATGATGGAGTTCAGCGGATCGCGGGCCCGTTGATCGCGGCCTGGGCGCGGTTCGGGCTCGGACACGCGGATGCGGCGCTCGCCACCTTGGCCAAGGTGCCGCGCGCCGACACGCTGCCTGAGCTGACGCTGTTGCACCGCGCCCTCATCGCCGACGATGCCAATCGCATCGACGAAGCGGCGCATCTTTTCGATCTGCTGACCCGGAACGCCGCCAGCGTCACCTGGCGCACCGCGGAGCTCGCCGGCAATTTCTATGAGCGGCATCAACGGATCGCCGCCGCCCGCCGGCTCTACCGCGCGCTCAAAGGCAGCGGCAACGGCACCGCCATTGCCGAGGCGGCGTTGCGGCGTCTGGCCAGTGGACGCATCCCAGCGCGGCTCATCGCGACGCCCCGCGACGGCGCGGCGGAAGTGCTGTTCGACCTCGCCAGCATCCTGAACCAACGCCAGACCCTCGATGCCGCGTTGTTTTATACCCGGCTTGCGCTCTATCTGCGGCCGGATTTTCCGATCGGCCACTTGCTGCTTGGCGAGATCACCGATCAGGAAAGCCATCCGCACCGGGCGCTCGCGCTCTATCGCGCCATCGATCCGGCATCGCCACTCGCCTGGTCGGCGCGGCTTCGGGCGGCGGCGCTGATGGATCAGCTTGGCGACACCGAGGGGGCGCTCGCGCTCTTGCATCGCCTCGCGGCGGAGCGGCCGACGAGCCGTGATGCCTGGACCGAGCTTGGCGACATCTTGCGCGACCATCATCGCTTCGCCGCGGCGGTGACCACTTATGACAAGGTGATCGCCCGGCTCCATCACCCGGCCGCGAGCGATTGGCGCCTCTATTACAGCCGCGGCGTCGCGCTCGAACGCTCGAACCAGTGGCCGCGCGCTGAGGCCGATTTCCGTGAGGCGCTGAAGCTCGATCCCGATCAGCCGCTGGTGCTGAACTATCTCGGCTATAGCTGGATCGATCAGGGGGTGCATCTTAAAGAGGCGCTCCACATGGTCGAACGCGCGGCGACGCTCCGGCCAAATGACGGCTATATCGTCGACAGCCTCGGCTGGGCCTATTACCGGCTCGGCGATTACAAGAATGCGACGGAGAGCCTCGTGCGCGCGATCGAACTCGAGCCCGAGGATCCCACCATCAACGACCATCTGGGCGATGTCTATTGGCGCACCGGCCGGCGGCTCGAGGCGCGTTATCAATGGAATCGCGCGCTCGAATTCAAGCCGGAGGCAGGCGAGGCGGTCAAGATCGAAGCGAAGCTGGAGCACGGTCTTGGGGCGGCGCCCGCGGCGGCCGGTTCGGCCAACGGCGGATGACCAGGGCGCCGGCCCGGCGCCGCTGGCACGCCCCGGCGAAGCTCAACCTCTATCTTCACCTCGCCGGCCGCCGGGCGGACGGTTATCATGATCTCGACGGGCTCGTCGCCTTCCTTGATCTTGGCGATGAGCTGACCGTC
This sequence comes from Allostellaceae bacterium, assembly GCA_050729815.1. Lineage (GTDB taxonomy): Bacteria > Pseudomonadota > Alphaproteobacteria > ATCC43930 > CGMCC-115725 > JAATGI01. The sequence continues at coordinate 12,561 of JBOHLV010000132.1, read as the reverse complement.
ACGCCGGCGCCCGACCCGCGGCTCGGGCTCGATGGGCCGTTCGCGGCACGGCTCGACGGCGCGCCGGAGAACAACCTCGTCTACCGCGCCGCGATCGCGCTGGCGGCGCGGCTCGGCATCAAGGCCGGAGCCGCCATCACGCTCATGAAGCGGCTGCCGGTGGCGTCGGGAATCGGCGGCGGATCGGGCGATGCCGCCGCGGCGCTGCGCGCGCTCGCCGTGCTCTGGGGCTGTGATGATCCAGCGCTGCTTGCCGAACTGGCCCGGACGCTCGGCAGCGATGTCCCGGCCTGCCTCGCGGCGCGACCATGCTGGCTCGGTGGTGTCGGAGATCTGATTGAACCCGCGGCGATGTTACCGCGTTGTGGCGTTCTCCTCGTCAATCCGTTGGTGCCGCTCGCAACCGCGGCGGTCTATCGCGACTTCCAGGGACCGTTCTCGCCGCCCGCGAGATTCGCGATCCCGGAAGATGCCGAGGCGTTCGCGAGCCTGCTTGCCGCGCGCCGCAACGACCTCACCGCGGCTGCCACGGCGCGCGTGCCGGCCATCGCGGCGATCTTGGCGCGGTTGGCGACGCTCGATCGCTGCCTTCTCGCCCGGATGAGCGGTAGCGGCGCCACTTGCTTCGCGCTGTTCCGCGATCCGGCCGAGGCGACAGCAGCGGCGGCGGCGCTAAGGGCCGAGGCGCCCGGCTGGTGGGTCGAAGCGACCGTGTTCCGAGCCGCCGACGCGGCGCTCAGCGAACCCGGATCGTGTTCCTGACCTCGCGCGCGATCCGCTTCGCCGAGGTGATCTGCTGCGGGGTCATGATCATCGACACGCGCTTTAGCGCCGTTTGCGATCCCGCATCGCCCTTGCTCGCCGCAATGCTGTACCAAGCGTAGGCATTGACCACCGATTTCTTCACCCCCGCGCCCTTTTCATACATATAGGCGATATTGAATTGGGCGTTGATGAGGCCATCCCGGGCCGCGCGCCTGAACCAATGCGCGGCCCGCGGCAGGTCGCGGTGCACCCCTTGGCCTTCGGCATAGGCATAGCCGAGGTTGAGCGCCGCCGGGGCATGGCCCTGTTTCGCCGCTTTGGCGTACCATTTGGTGGCCTCAGCCGAATCCTGCGGCACGCCGAGCCCCTTGTCGCACAGGACGCCGTAATCATATTGCGCCTCGGCGATGCCAGACTGGGCGGCGCTGTGGAGAAGACCTGCCGCGCGCTGATAATTGTGCGCCACGCCCTTGCCGAGCGCGTACATAATGCCCAGTCGGAATTGGGCGAGCGAGTCGCCCGCCGCCGCCTCGGGCTGAAGTTGGGCCGCGAGCTTTGCGTCGCGACCCTGCGGCGCGGTCGGAGCGGGCGCGGCGGTTGGTGGCGGCGGTGGCGTCATCGCCGCCACCTCGTTCAGGTTTTCCTCAGGGTTTTTCGCGGCCGTCATGGGAGCCGCAGTGGTGGCGTTCGGCATCGGGGTCGCGGACGGCACCAAGGCGGCGACCGAGGCCGTCGTTGGCGACGGTAGCGGCATCGTCGCCGTCACATTCGGCTTCATCGGCGGGACGGCCGCGATGCTTGGGACCGGGACACTCGGCTTCACCGGCGGCGGCGCGGTGGCGAGCTTCGGCGCCGCGGTAGCGGCCACCGGCGGTAATGCCGCCTCGGACGCCACCACGGGGGCAGGTGCCGCCACCGATGCCGACGAACGTGACGGTTTATTTAAGGCTGGGTTAGGACTGGCCATTGCCGGTGCGGCGGGCGCCGGCGACGCGGACGCCATGGCGGGCGGAGCAGGCGATGGATCGGCGCTTGTTGGCGTTGGGACCGCAGGCGCCGTCGCGGTGGATGGCGCGATTCGCGGCGACGGCATCGTCGCCGCCACCATTTTGGCAGGCGTTGCCGGTACCGGCTGTACTGTAAAGCCGCCGTGGACCAACGCAGGTTGCTTGGCAGCGGATTCCGCCGTCGGCTCGCCAAGGGCCGTGCTTGGAGGCGGCAAGGAGGCTTCCTCGACATGCCGACCCGATGTCGTGACGGCGCGCTGGCCGAGCAGCCCCGGCTGGTGCAGCACCGAGACCGCGAGGATCGCCAGAATCGCGGCAATGCCGGTGGCCCAGATGATGGTAATTGCGCGACCGCGCCGTGGTGCCGGTTGGAGCTGATCGTCTGGCATCGGGGCGATTGACGGGTCGTCCAGGGATGGCGGAAGGAACGCCGGTTCGGTCTCGATTCCGGTCTCGATACCGTTGGGCGTCGCCTCGTCCAAGGGTGGAGCGAACTCTTCGAGGTCAGGCAAGGATGCTTCAAGGGGTTCGGGCGCGGCGTCGTGTGGCGGCTCGGGTGATTCCGCCGATTCCGGCGCCGACGCGATCGGCGCCTCTGCGACAGGGACGGGTTCCGGCGCCGGCGGGGTGGTTGGTGTCGCGTCGCGTCGTCCGTTCAGTCGGCCGGTGCCGGCCAAGAGTGCAGAGAAATTGCGGGTCGGGATGACGGCCGGCGTCTCGTCCTCGTCGGTTGCCCGCGTTGCCAGCGGCGGCGACGCCCGTGCCGGTGCCGGGCGCGTGGCCTCGCTCGACGGCGGCGCCATTTTCGGCATGCCACAGGCGGACCGGATCGCCCGCTCCATCCAGATTTCGATCGGCAGATCGGCTTGTCGCGCCGCCGCTTCCGCCATGCGGCGCACGGCGGGATCGATCCACGCCGCGTCCCAGCGCAAGAGCGAGAGGTCGGTGCGCCGCGGCGGCGGCATGTCCGATGCCGCGCTCATGCCCGACCCCCGTTGCCGGCGCCTGGCGCCGGCGATATGAACGATTCCCGGTCGCCGGCATCGAGCAGGGCGAAGGCCTGCTCGCGGGTCAGCGCCTTGCTGTCGATGAGTTCGCGCAACCGGTCCGACAAGGTGAGCAAACGCAGCGTGCGCGCAATGTGCTCCCGGCTGCGGCCGGTCGCGGTGGTGATATCGCCGATACTCGCCATCTCCTCCGTCAGCAGCTTGAGATAAAGCCGCGCCTCGCCGAGCGGCGACAGCGCGTCGTGCCTCAGACCATCGACCAGTTGCTGGAGCGTGCCAGGCTGAATCTTGGTCTCGACCTCGGCCTTGGCAGGTGCGGGCGCCGCGGCGACGATGTTGATGACGGGTTGCACCGGCGGCTCGACCGCCGGCACCGCGAGCGGTGCCGCGAACGGTTCTGGCGTCGATTGGACGCCATCATGCGCCGCGACCGTCACCCGCACCGTGGCGGCCGACGATTCAAGTCCGCGCACCAATTCCCGTGCCGGCGCGATGCCTTCGCCCGCGCAGGTGTCACGAATGATCCGTGCCAGCCAGCGATGCAGCGGCATCTCCGCCTGCTGCGCCGCGCCCTCAGCTTCCCGACGTACATCCCCCGGAAGCTTCTCAAGATGCCATTGGTTCAAGCCCCATTCTCCTGCCGGGTGTCTCCACTATAGACGACACGGGCGAAATGTGGAGGGACCTTGACACGAAATCGTCACGGCCACACGCCGCGCGCGTCGCGACTCTTGACAACCCCAGTCGGTTGCTGAACTTTGGAAACATAATACAAAAGCCGCTGCCGTGCGCAACGCCGTTCAATTGAGGCAGTTTGCGAACCGACTCGTTTGGGTCGGGCGCGGATGCCGGGGTCTCCCGGATTTCGGAATCGTCGAGGAGTCGTGTGATGCCCGCTTCCCAGCCGCCCTATCGCGCCGATCATGTCGGCAGCCTGCTCCGTCCCGAGCCGCTGAAGGCGGCGCGCGCCGAATGGCTCGACGGCAAGTTCGACGCCGCCGAGCTTAAGGCGCTCGAAGACGCCGCGATCGAGGGTGCCGTCGCGATGCAGGAAGGCGTCGGGCTTTCCTGCATCACCGACGGCGAGTTTCGCCGCACCTCGTTCCATTTCGATTTCCTTGGCAAGATCGAGGGCGTTTCGGCGGTGCTGGGCCGCGCGCCAGATTCCTCGGCACCGACGGGTGAGGCGTTTCAGCCGCCACAGCTCAAGGTGACGGGAAAGCTGCGCCTTGCCGCGCCGATCGAGCTCGACAGCTTCCGCTTTCTTAAGGCGGCGACGACGCGCACGCCGAAGATGACGATCCCGTCGCCGACCATGCTGCTGCGCGGCGGTCGCGGCGCGGTGAGCGCGGCGGCCTATCCCGATCTCGACGTCTATTATGCCGATGTGGTGCGGACCTATGGCGAGGAACTGCGCGCGCTCGCCGCCGCTGGCTGTACTTATGTCCAGTTCGACGATACCAATTTCGCCTATCTCTGCGATGAGAGGATGCGTCGGGCGATGCGCGAGCGCGGCGAGGCCCCGGACGAGCTGCCGCGCCGCTATGTCGATCTCATCAACGCCGTGATCGCGGAGAAGCCGAAGGGGATGGTGATCTGCGTCCATCTCTGCCGCGGCAACATGGCCGGGCGCTGGGCGGCCGAAGGCGGCTATGAGCCGATCGCCGAGCCGGTGTTCGGTCGGCTCGCGGTCGATGGCTATTTCCTCGAATATGAATCGGCGCGGGCGGGCGGTTTCGAGCCGCTGCGCCTCATGCCGAAGGACAAGCGCGTCATCCTGGGCCTCGTCAGCTCCAAGGTGCCGCAGATGGAAACGAAGGACATCTTGAAGCGCCGCATCGACGAGGCCGGCAAGTTCCTTCCCCTCGAGCAGATGGGCCTCTCGCCGCAATGCGGCTTCGCCTCGGGCTATCAGGGCAACCCCGTCACCGAGGACATAGAGCGCCGCAAGCTTGCCCTCGTGGTCGAGACCGCCCACGAGGTCTGGGGGACGGCACAATAGCCGGGCCGATGGCGCAGGACGGTGTTCCTATGCTGGCCCGTCCCGCGGCTCGGTTGCGGGCGGACTCGCCGCGCCGGCCGTCGCGCGACGGCACTCTCTCGTGGCGCATCATCCGCCAGATTCGCGCGGCGCTGTTTGCGGGCGAGCTTAAAACCGGCGAGCGCCTCGGCGGCGAGATCGAGCTGGCGAAACGCTATGGCGTCAGCCGTATGGCGATCCGCGACGCGCTGCGATCGCTCGAGGCCGCCGGCATCGTCGAGATTCGCGTCGGCGCCAAGGGCGGCACCTACATTGCCGAGGGCAATCCCGAACGCTTCGCCGACGCGCTCGCGATCCAGTTGAAGCTGGTCGGCGTCACCGCCGCGGAGATTTTCGATGCCCAGATCGCGATCGAGGTTACCTCGACCGAGCTCGCCGCGCGCCATGCCGACGCGCATGACCTTGCCCTGCTGCACGATCTCCTCAACCAGATGAAGGAGCAGCGCCTGTCCAAGGTCAACTTCACTGACCTCTCGATGCGCTTTCATGAGACCATCGTCGAGGCCTCGCACAACCGCGCCCTCATCGCCCAGTTCAAGGCGTTGCGCTTCGTTTTGGAGCCGGTCTATGCCCGCCGGCTCACCGATGAGGTGGCGGGTCACGTCATCGCCTCGAACGCCGATATTCTGGCCCGGATCGTCGCGCACGACGGCGAAGGCGCGCGGGCGCGGATGCATCGCCGCCTGGAGATCATTCGCGGGCGCGAACTCGAAGTGTCGCGGCCCGACGGCGCCGATTGAGTTTCCCGGCGGCGACGGTTAAGCTCCCCAATTGGGGAAGACGATGAGTGATCTCGACGACGCAATGACGGAACTAGAGGCCGCGATCGAGCGGCTGGAGCGGGCGGCCGGCAAATTGCCGGCGCGGCTGAAGGGCGAGCCTTCGGTGCTGTCGCAGACCGCGGCCCAGGTGGCGGCGCGGCTTGATGCAGCGATCGGCCGGCTCGACCGCATCCTGGAGGATTGATGGCGCAGGTCACGATCATCTTGAACGGCCGCGATTACGTCGTCGGTTGCGGCCCCGGCGAGGAAGCCCGCATCCGGGACCTGGCGCGCGGCGTCGATCAGCGCGTCAAGGATCTGGTCGGCCAGTTAGGCCAGATCGGCGAATCCCGCCTGCTGGTGATGGCACTGCTCACGATGGCAGACGAATTGTCTGAAGGGCATGGTGGCGCCGACGGCAACGTCCAGGCCGAAAACGTCCATCCGGGCAACGGTCATGATAGGGCCGGGCTTGCCGAGGGCATCGGGGCACTGGCGCAGCGGATCGCCGCGGTTGCGGATCGTCTCGAGGCGACCAAGATATAGACATCGGATTCCAATGGATGGGGCTGCGCGGCGCGTTAGGCAGCAAGATACCCCGGGGCCGATAATCACCTCGAGGGGGCTGTCCCTGCCGGAGCCGTGGTTTCGGTATATGGCTCCCACCTGCGAAAGCGGGCCGCGAGGGTAATGCCACGCCGACGGCCGTCGCGGCTCCATCCTAGGTTCAACGTGCGTGAACTTTTGTTGGGCAATTGTCGAATTGAGGAGGCGCGATGCGGATCCTGCTGTGCGGCGATGTCATGGGGCGGTCGGGTCGCGAGGTGGTAACGCGGAACCTTACCCGCCTGCGCCACGAGTTGGCGCTCGATTTCGTGGTCGTCAATGGCGAGAACGCGGCCCATGGCTTCGGCATCACGCCCGATAATTGCCGCGATCTCTATGAGGCTGGCGCCGATGTCATCACCGGCGGCAATCATTCCTGGGACAAGCGCGAGATCATCCCCTATATCCCGGACGATGCCCGTCTCCTCAGGCCGGAGAACTTTCCCCCTGGGACGCCCGGCACAGGCCATGGCGTCTTCAGAGCCGGGGACGGCCGCGACATCCTTGTCATCAACGCGATGGGCCGGATTTTCATGGATGCGATCGACGATCCGTTCCGCGCCGTCGATGCGTTGCTGGCCCAATATCCGCTTGGCAAGGTCGCGGCGATCCTGGTTGATTTTCATGCCGAAGCCACCTCGGAGAAGACGGCGATGGGCCATTTCTGCGATGGCCGCGCCTCGGCCGTGATCGGCACCCATTCCCATGTGCCGAGCGGCGACCATCGCATCCTCGCCGGCGGCACCGCCTATCAATCCGACGCCGGCATGTGCGGCGATTATGATTCCGTGATCGGATTGAAGAAGGAGGCCATCATCGCCCGCTTCGTCACCAAGATGCCGGGCGAGCGGCCACAGGTCGCCGACGGCGAGGCGACATTGTGCGCGGTCTTTGTCGAGACCGACGATTCGACCGGGCTCGCCCGTCATGTCGCGCCGTTGCGGCTCGGCGGCCGCCTCGCACCGGCTTGGCCGATCGCGGCGCGGTGACGATGCCCCTGCCGCGCGCCGCCGCGCGCCGTGACGCCGCCCGCCGCAGCTTTCATGTCGGGGTGGCCGTGTTCGTCGCCTGCCTTTTCTGCATCGGCGTCTATGCCTGGTTCAGCTTGCGCGATTCCGATTTGAGCGTCGCCGCGGTGATCGCGCTCGCTCTCGGCGTCGTCCTTACAGGCGCGCTCGGCATCGGCCTCATGACCCTCATCTTCTACAGCAGCCGGCAAGGCTTCGACGACGAGGTCGGCGGCGGTCGCGGCGGCGTTTGATTCGGGCGCGTTCCGCCGTAATCCTGCCATATTGGGTCTGTATCTGCGGCTGGGTAGCCAGTTACGGCTAATCCCCAATCTGTAGTATATTAGCGGTCGCATACCTCCCAGGATCTAGCTTCCTTGTCATGGCCGGCCATTCGCAATTCAAGAACATCATGTACCGCAAAGGCGCGCAGGACAAAAAGCGCGCCAAGGTGTTCACCAAGCTGATCCGCGAGCTCACGACGGCGGCGCGCACCGGCCTGCCCGATCCCGCCGCCAATCCGCGGCTTCGGGCTGCGGTGCTGGCGGCGCGTGCCGCCAATATGTCGAAGGACACGGTCGAGCGCGCGGTGAAGCGCGGCTCGGGCGAGGACGGCGCCGACAATTTCGAGGAAATCCGTTACGAAGGCTATGGTCCTGGCGGCGTCGCCGTCATCGTCGAGGCCTTGACCGATAATCGCAATCGCACCGCGAGCGAGGTCCGCGCCGCCTTTGCCAAGTCGGGCGGCAATTTGGGTGAGAGCAACAGCGTCGGCTTCCTCTTCGATCATATCGGCGAGATCGACTATGCCGCCGGTGCCACCTCAAGCGACCTCATGTTCGAGGCCGCGGTCGAGGCCGGCGCGGAGAATGTCGAGAGCGATGACGATGGCCATCGCGTCATCTGCGCGCCCGACGATCTCAACGCCGTACGCGATGCCTTGGAGCGCGATTTCGGTCCGGCGACCTCGGCACGCCTCGTCTGGAAGCCGAAGACTACGGCGCCGGTCGAGGACGAGGCTGCCGAGTCGCTGATTAAGCTGCTTGAAACCCTGGATGACAGCGATGATGTCCAGAACGTCTATGCCAATTTCGAGATGTCCGACGAAGCCATGGCACGGCTGAGCGGGTGAAGCGCGAGGGACAGGGGCAAGGTGCGATGCGGATCATCGGCCTCGATCCCGGCTTGCGCCATACCGGCTGGGGCGTGGTGGCGGTCGATGGCAATCGCCTTCGCCATATCGCCGACGGTGCCGTCCATGCCCGCGCCGACGGTTCCCTGGCCGAGCGTCTCGTCGCGCTGTTCGAGGGGCTGGGGCGGGTGATGGCGGAATATCGCCCGGATGAAGCCGCGGTCGAGGAGACCTTTTTGAACCGCAACCCCGGCTCGACTCTGAAACTCGGCGCGGCGCGCGGCGTCGTGTTGCTGGCGCCGGCCTTACGTGGCATCCCGGTCGCCGAATATTCGGCGAACCTCATCAAGAAGGCGGTGGTCGGCGCCGGCCATGCCGATAAGCATCAGATCGAGGTGATGGTGCGGATGCTGCTGCCGGGGACGGTTGCCGCGGCCGATGCCGCCGACGCCCTCGCGGTCGCGATCTGCCATGCGCATCATCTTCAGACGCAACGCGCCTTGGGCCGGGCGGCGGCGGCGGCGCCATGATCGCGATGCTGAAGGGAGTCATTGACCAGATCGGCGAGGAGACGCTGGTGCTCGACGTCGGCGGCGTCGGCTATCTCGTCCATGCCTCGGCGCGGACCTTGCGCCAGGCGCCGAAGCCGGGTCAGCCGGTAAAACTCCTCATCGAGACCCATCTACGCGAGGATCGCATCCAGCTTTTCGGTTTCATCGACGCGGTGGAGCGCGGCTGGTTCCGGCTCCTCACGACGGTACAGGGTGTCGGCGGCCGGGTCGCGCTGGCGATCCTCGGTGTCGTCGATCCCGCGGCGATGGCGACCGCGATCCTGGCCCAGGACAAGGCCGCCTTCGCCCGCGCCGACGGTGTCGGGCCGAAGCTGGCGCAGCGCATCGTGATCGAGCTCAAGGACAAGGCCGGCGGCGTCGCGCTGGCGCCGGCGGGGGCAGGGGGCGGCGCGACGACCGCGGTGAACGGCGCCGTTGCCGACGCGGTGTCGGCGCTCGCCAATCTCGGCTACGGCAAGAGCGAGGCCTATGGCGCGGTGATGGCGGCGGCGGCTCGGCTCGGCAACGACGCCCGGCTCGATGCCTTGATCAAGGGCGGCTTGAGGGAGCTCGGGCGATGACCGGGACGAGCCGCGTGGTTGCGGGGGAACGGCGCGAGGATGACGATGCCGGCGAGACCGGCCTGCGCCCCCAATCGCTTGACGATTTCATCGGCCAAGCGGGGCTGCGCGAGAATCTGCGTATCTTCATCCAGGCGGCAAAGGCGCGGCGCGAGCCGTTGGACCATGTCCTGTTGCATGGGCCGCCGGGCCTCGGCAAGACGACGCTGGCCCAGATCGTGGCGCGTGAGATGGGGGTCGGCTTCCGCGCCACTTCGGGGCCGGTGATTCAGCGCGCCGGCGATTTGGCCGCGCTGCTGACCAATCTCGAATCGCACGACGTCCTCTTCATCGACGAGATCCATCGCCTCGCGCCGGCGGTCGAGGAAGTGCTCTATCCCGCGATCGAGGATTTTCAGCTCGACATCATCATCGGCGAGGGGCCGGCGGCGCGCTCGATGCGGATCGATCTTCAGCCCTTCACCCTCATCGGCGCGACCACGCGCTCGGGCCTCATCACTCGGCCATTGCGGGAGCGTTTCGGCATTCCCTTGCGCCTCGATTTCTATACATCCGAGGAACTCGGCCGCATCGTCGCGCGCGGTGCCGCGATCCTCGATATGGCGCTCGCGCCCGACGGTGCCGCCGAGATCGCGCGCCGCGCCCGTGGCACGCCCAGGATCGCGGTGCGCCTCCTGCGCCGGGTGCGCGACTTTGCCGCGGTGGCGGGCACGCCCCGCGTCGATGCGCGGGTTGCCGATTCGGCGCTCCTGCGGCTCGATATCGACCGGCAGGGGCTCGATGCGATCGACCGGCGCTACCTCGCCTGCATCGCCGAAAGCTATGGCGGCGGCCCGGTCGGCGCGGAGACCCTGGCGGCCGCCCTCGCGGACGAACGCGACGTGATCGAGGAGGTGATCGAGCCCTATCTCTTGCAGGAAGGCCTGGTGCAGCGCAGCTCGCGCGGCCGGCTTTTGACCGATCGCGGCTATCGCCATCTGGGGCTGACGCCGCTGCGCCCGCCGCGCGCGGCGCAGCTCGACCTGCTTCCCGGCGATGACGACGAGGCGGCGTCGTGAGCCCGCATCTCTTCCATTTGCGCGTTTATTGGGAGGATACCGACGCCGGTGGCCTCGTATATCATGCCAACTACCTCAAATTCGCCGAACGCGCCCGCACCGAGATGCTGCGCGCCGCCGGCATCGAGCAGGATCGGCTGCGCGAGGAAACCGGGTTGATGTTCGTGGTGCGGCGGCTCATGGCGGAGTTTCTCGGGCCGGCCCGGCTCGATGACGCGCTTACCGTCGTGACCCGGCTTGAGCGCCTCGGTGGCGCCTCGCTCGATCTCGATCAGGAGGTTTGCCGCGACCATCGCACGCTGGTCCGCCTCGACCTCAAGATCGCCTGTATTTCGCGCGACGGCCGGCCGTCGCGGCTGCCATCTGCGATCAAATCCGCGTTCGCCACGCCTCGCGATCATCTTCTGGGACAGATACATTATGCAGGGTTCTAGCGTCGTTCCCGTCATGCTCGGGGGGGCCGTACCGCACGATCTCTCCATCGTGACCTTGGTTTTGCATGCCGATCTCATCGTCAAGATCGTGCTGCTGCTGTTGCTGCTCGCCTCGTTCTGGTCGTGGGCGGTGATCTTCGACAAGCTCACGAAGCTGCGGCGGCTACGGCGCGACGCCGAGAGTTTCGAGGAAAGCTTCTGGTCGGGCGGCTCGCTCGACGATCTCTATGACCGCATCGGCACCCGGCCGACGGATCCGATGTCGGCGATCTTTGCCGCGGCGATGCGGGAATGGCGCCGGGCCGCCGCACGCGGCCGATTGCCCAACAGCGGCATAAGATCGAGCCTTCAGGAACGGGTCGAGCGAGTGATGCAGCTCACCATGGGACGCGAGATGGACCGGCTTGAGCGCTTCATGCCGTTCCTCGCGACGGTCGGTTCGACGGCGCCGTTTGTCGGCCTCTTCGGCACCGTCTGGGGCATCATGGACAGCTTTCAGTCGATCGCCGCCGCCAAGAACACCAGCCTCGCCGTGGTCGCGCCGGGGATTGCCGAATCGCTGTTCGCGACCGCGCTCGGGCTGGTCGCGGCGATCCCCGCGGTCATCGCCTATAATAAGTTCTCGACCGATTTCGGCCGTTACGCCGGCCGGCTCGACGGCTTCGCCACCGAGTTTAGCGCCATCCTGTCGCGACAGCTCGAAGAGAAGGTTTAGCTCATGGCCGCTCATCTCGCCCAAAGCCGCAATGGCAACGACCGGCTCGGCAAGTATCGGCCGATGAGCGAGATCAACGTGACGCCGATGGTCGATGTCATGCTGGTGCTGCTGGTGATCTTCATGGTGGCGGCGCCGCTCCTGACGGTCGGCGTGCCGGTCGATCTGCCCAAGACCGAGGCGCCCGCCATCAATCAGCCGCAACAGCCGCTGGTCATCACCGTCAACGCGCAAGGCAAGCTCTTCCTGCAGAACGCGCCGGTGGGGGACGACCAGCTCGTGCCGCGCCTCGAAGCCATCACCAAGGCCAATCCCAATGCCGACATCTATGTTCGCGGCGACCAGGCGATCAGCTATGGCCGGGTGATGCAGGTGATGGGCATGGTGAGCGCCGCCGGCTTCAACAAGGTCTCGCTTATCACCGAGCCGGTGACGACCCCACCGGCGGGTCAGGCCAGTGGAGCCGATAATGGCAACGCGGGGAAGCAGCCCTGACGCGATGCCGCGGCGCAATGGCTATATCGCATCGGGATTTCTGCACCTCGTCCTGGTGCTGCTGTTCGTGTTCGGCCTGCCCGATCTGTTCCGCCAACCGCTGCCCGCGGCAACGCCGCTCGTCGTCCAGATCGTGAAGATCGGGCCGGAGACCCGCGCCACCCAAATCACCCATACGCCGCCGAAGCTGCATGCGAAGCCGAAGGTGACCGAAACGCCGCCGACACCGGCACCGAAGCCGAAACCCAAGCCGAAGCCGGTGCCGCCTAGGCCGGCGCCGCCCAAGCCGCCGACCCAGCTTCAACGACCGGCGCCGACGCCGCCCAAGCCGGAACCCAAGCCGCAACCAAAGCCGAAGCCCGTGGTGAAGCCGGCCCCCGCGCCCGAACCGGCGCCGGCGC
>JBOHLV010000131.1:0-2165 GCA_050729815.1 Allostellaceae bacterium | reverse complement strand
TCACAAGCTGAAGGAGCTGCCGGAAATGCCGGCTGGCGCCACTTTCAACGCGGAAGAGCAGGCCAAGTACCGCGTGTTCAAGGAAGCTCGCCGCGGCGCCGCCGACTACATGGCCATGGAAGGCGAGTTCAAGAAATATCTGAACGACGTCTATTCGGAGCCGCCGATCCCGCGCGAAACGCTGACGGACGACTGCGAGATCCTGGTCGTCGGCGCCGGCTTTGGCGGATTGCTGCTGTGGCACAAGCTTAGCCAAGCCGGCTTTACCGACGTGCGCTTCTGCGAGAAAGGCGGTGACGTCGGCGGCACCTGGTATTGGAACCGCTATCCCGGCATTGCCTGCGATGTCGAATCCTACAGCTATCTGCCTTTACTCGAAGAGATGGGTTACGTCCCTTCGATGAAGTTCGCCTCCGGCTTCGAGATCCTCGAATACTGCCAGAAGATGGCCCAGAAGTTCGGATTTAACGATCACTGCCTGTTCCACACGACCGTCGAGGCAACAACCTGGGACGAGGCATCCGGCCGTTGGATCGTCGAGACGAATCGCGGCGATAGGATGCGTGCGCGCTTCGTGATTCTGGCCAACGGTATCCTCACGACGCCGAAACTGGCGCGTATCGCCGGGATGGAGAAGTTCCAGGGCGATTCCTTCCACACCTCGCGCTGGAACTACAACATCGATTTGCGCGGCAAAACGGTCGGCATCATCGGCACCGGCGCGACGGCCGTACAGGCGATCCCGGAGCTCGCCAAGATTGTCGGGCAACTCTACGTGTTCCAGCGCACGCCGTCCTCGATCGACGTGCGCGATCAGCGCGCGACAACCGAAGAAGAGCGGGCGGCGTGGGCCAACGAGCCCGGATGGGCCCGGGCAAGGCGCGGGCGCTTCGCGAAGATTTCGGCCGGGCGCACTGCCATCCAGGCCAACGACGACTATCTGGCGGGCAAGATTCAGGACATCAAGCAGCCCAAGAAATACGACCGTAAGCTGACGCCGGAGGAGATCATCCAGAAGCAGCTCGATGCCAATTTCCGCATTATGGAGATGATCCGGGCGCGCGTGGACGCGATCGTCAAGGACCCCAAGACGGCGGCGGCGCTCAAGCCCTACTACCCATATGGCTGCAAGCGCCCGACCTTCCACGACGAATACCTGCCGACCTTCAACCTGCCGCATGTCCATCTGGTGGACACCGCGCCACGCGGCGTATGCGAGATCAACGATCGCGGCGTCGTCCATGAGGGAGTCGAATATCCGCTCGACGTGCTGATCTACGCGACCGGGTTTCAGTGGATGGGCACCTCGACGTTCAACATGGTCACCGGCCGCGGCGGCCGCACCCTGAAGGAGAAGTGGGAGAATGAGGGGACCAGGACCTTCCTCGGCTTGCATAGCCAGGGTTTCCCCAATTTGTTCATCGTCACCGGTCCACAAGGCGGCGGCGGCAGCTTCAACTTCACCGACGCGATCGACGCGCACGGTGACTATGTCGTGTGGATGCTACAGACCATGCGGGAGCGCGGCGCGCGTATCGTCGACGTCCGCAAGGAGTCGGAAGCGGCGTACGCGGAGCATTGCCGCGTCGTCGACGTCGCGACTGCGCCGCTGCGCGATTGCATCTCCTACTATAACGGTGAGGGCAACGCGGCGCCTGGGAGCCTGGCCTATTACGGCGGCGGCCAGTGGCACAAGCATCGCAGTGCGGCGCAGTCGTCGCTGGAGCCCTATGCATTCGAAGGCGAAGATCCGATTATTTCGGTGGCGGCCGAATGAGAACGCATGCGGCCGCGCCATACGCACAGTAGCTCTTCCCAGCAGGTGGCATAGCGCGAGTTCGGGAAGACGTTGCGCAGTCTCCGGGGCAGCGCAGATTTTCAAAGGCTTTTGGGTTTCAGATGCGCTTTCGGAGAGAGCCAGTTTTGGATCGCTGATCGCGGCACATCCAAAGAGCCTACGGAAAGCCGCAGTTGGCGGAAAAATCGGGCCCCTGACCGGATTCCCCAAGGGGTATTCCAAAAAAGCTCGATTTTCCTGTGGGTTCTAAGGTGGAGGCGGGGGGAATTGAACCCCCGTCCGAAGATTGTCAGACCATGGCCACTACACGCTTATTCCGCGCTTTGGAGCTCGCCATCTAAACGCCCACGGACGGGCTTTCATCTGG
>JBOHLV010000130.1:0-19011 GCA_050729815.1 Allostellaceae bacterium | reverse complement strand
GTCCTCCCACTAAAAAACCTGGAACAACGGCAACACTATCGCCAGCGCTTCCACAAATACCCTCACTACGCTCAATGGCACTGGCATGATCAATGTCAGCCAGAACGTCGGTAACAACTCGGTACTTCAAGCCTCGAACACGGCGGCCGCCCTCGTCAACGGCGTATCGCTGCCCTGAATTGGCGGTTCGTAATAGCTAGTGAAGGTCCCCGGAGCCTTTCTCGGCTCCGGGGATCAAGTCGATGGAGGAGGCGATGAGGGTGCGGGGTAGGAATCTGGCCGCGTGCGTGGCGCTATCCGCGCTCGTGGCCATCGTGCTGAATGGTGGGGCCCAGGCTGGGGATAATCTGGGGCTCGTCTTCGCCAACGGTCAGCAGCTGCAAACCAAAGACTTAGCCGATCTCCGTGGCGGGACCAGTCCATCCACGGACATGTCGGCGATCGCCATTGTGGACGGGAACAAGGTCATCAATACGATGACCGGCTCAAACACTCTCGGCGGGTTCGTCAATTCGCAAGGTATGTTTACGGTGTTTCAGAACACCGGCAATAACGTCGCCATGCAATCGCAGACGATTTTGAACGTCAATCTGCAGTGAGTGTGTCGTGAGGGGAGAAAGGCAAATCCCCGAGTGAACGCCGGAGGTAAGCGAATGATCGCGGCCAGATACGGCACATTGCGGATCTTCGTGGTGCTCGCCTTGGCGTTCGTGTTTGCTGCGGCGGGCATGCGGAATCCCGCTTGCGCTGGCGAGTTGACCTATTTCGGTGCTGGGGGTTCGTTCACGCTTCATTTGACGTCGCTCAAGGAACTAAAGTTCCGAACCGTCATTCAGCAGAAATACGATTTCAGTTGCGGTTCCGCGGCACTCGCGACGCTCCTCACCTACCATTACCATCACCCGGTCAAGGAAATGTCGGTCGCGCTCGACATGTGGAAACATGGCAACCGAGCAAAGATCAAAAGGCTCGGATTTTCGATGCTCGATATGAAGGAATATTTGGCGCG
Source organism: Allostellaceae bacterium (assembly GCA_050729815.1). Lineage (GTDB taxonomy): Bacteria > Pseudomonadota > Alphaproteobacteria > ATCC43930 > CGMCC-115725 > JAATGI01. The sequence goes on along the minus strand of JBOHLV010000130.1, from coordinate 18,002 downwards.
TCACGGGATTCCGTCGAACGGCTATCGTTCCAGTCTGGCGCGGCTCGTGAAAGCCGCGGTGCCGGCGATCGTCCTTCTCAGGATCAACGGCTATCTTCATTTCACGATTGTCGAAGGGATTAGGGACGGTCGCGTATTGATCGCGGATCCCGCGCTTGGGACACGGGCGATCTCCGTCGGCGCCTTCAAGCGCGAGTGGAATGGCGTGGTTTTCGTAATTCTCAATGACGTGAAGGCAGCCCGAGCGACCTTTAATCGTGCGTCCGATTGGGCGATTCAGCCCCGAGCGCCGGTCGCCGCCGTGCGGAACGTGGGAGCCTATCTTTCAAGCCTTTTGCTATCACTTCCGAGCCCGCACACGTTTTGATGGGTCAACTGAAAGATGGCGTTCCGGGGAGAATGTCTATGAGCGGAAATGCGCTGATCTCCGAAACCGCCTTAGGCGGAACGCGCCGCGGACTCCCCTGGTGGCGGCTCACACTCGGTGCGGTTCTGTCTTTGGCGATGCTGACGCCCACGACCGGCGCTCGTGCAAGCTCGAACCCACGGGAATTGCTCGCCCTGTCCGGAGAGCCCGCGCTAACGTCCGCACAATTGGCGAAACTCCGCGGCGGATTTTACGTGAATGGGGCGCTGTTCCAAATCGGCTTTGACGTACAACAATTCGTCAACAATTCGCTGGTCAACCAGGTCAACTACAATGTGCAGAGCGGAACCTTGACGACCAACAACGTTGCCACCAATGGCATCAGTGGGCCAATCACAGTGACAACGACCAGCAACGATGGAACCACGCAGCTCTCGGTGACCGTCTCGAACGGCGCGGTCCAGACGGTCGTGCAGAACACTGCGAATAATCGGGCGCTTCAAACCATCACCACCTTAAACGTCGCGACACAGGGCGAAGCCCAGAATATTCGTAATTTCATCATTGGCCGTAACCTCGCGAACATCATTCAGTCCAACGCCTGGATGCATCATTGACGGGCAATCCAGTGGCAGCGACTAAGGAGAAAAAAAGATGAGGACATGGAAAAGAGGGTGCCGCGCCTCGTTGCGGGGGCGGTCTTTGTGGGTAGAGCTGATTCTGGTTGCCATCGCAATCATTGGGATCAGTTTCTTCTCGCTATGTCCAGCCCATGCGACCGACATTTCACCACACGTCCGCCAACAAAGTTTGACCGGTCGGTTTGATGTCGCCCAAGAAGTGCCGATGTCCACCGACCTCCTTGCCAAGGAACGCGGCGCGGCGTCTGGCTTCGCCCAGCCAGTTCTGCCAGGGGGCCAGGCACCGAGCGGTACCGTGTTATGGGACGAGCTGACGCCGACGCCAGCGCCCAGTCAGCTCACCAATGAAATCAACACTGGCCCAGAGCGCGGTCGGTAGTGTACTCGTTAACGAACTGTAAGTTGTTTTGCATTATCGAGAAATATACCATACAATTCGGTCGGATTTATTATCTGACCCTCTAAAGATGGACTCGTAACGGACCAGGCTTTTTAGTCACTCCCCAAAGAATTGTGGCACTGGCCTTAACTATGAATTTGGGAGGCCGATTCATGGTCGGGGATTATGTAGCTGTTGTTCGCCCCGAAGACGCGGGGGCGTTAGCGCGATTGGACGCAAAGACGATCAGCCGGATTGGGGTCAATAATCTTGCTGATCTATTATCGGAATGGTCCGTGCGCGACATGGCATTGCGTGGGAAGCTCGTGGGGTTGATACGGAATGCCAAATTCCCGACGCCCGCAAACCAGCTTTCGCCAGAATTAACGAAAGCAGAGCAAGGGAAGGTGGTCCCGACCTTCATCGTCGGATCTAGCTCAGCGATGACGAACCTGTTCGACGCGGTGCGACGCTATGCGCCCACGGAAGCGCCGATTTTGATTCTCGGCGAGACCGGAACCGGCAAAGAGTTGGTTGCGCGTGCCATGCACGAGCGGTCGCAATATCATGCTGGACCATTCGTTGCTATCAACTGCGGGGCTCTGCCAAGCACACTGATCGGTTCCGAACTATTCGGCTATGAAAAGGGCGCTTTCACCGGCGCGGTATCGCGCAAAATTGGCCGTATCGAATTGGCGCAGAACGGAACCATCTTCTTGGACGAAATCGGTGACCTTCCGCTTGAGATGCAAGCTCACCTGTTGCGATTTCTGCAAGAGAAGACGATCGATCGGATCGGGGGGCACGGGGAGGTGAGCGTTGACACACGTGTGATCGCAGCGACGAACATCGATTTGGCCGAAGCGGTGGCTCAAAAGAGGTTTAGAGAGGACCTCTATTACCGGCTCAATGTGTTGACCCTCGTGATCCCTCCGCTTCGCGAACGGGGCGAAGATATATTGCTCCTCGCGCGTTTCTTTTTGAGCAGATTTTCCCGAGAACTTCACGATAGTGGGAGTGACGCATTACAGCTGTCCCGGGAAGCAGAACAGTGCGTTATCTCTCATCAGTGGCCCGGCAATGTCCGCGAACTGATCACCTGTATGCGGCGCGCCGTTGTTATGGCTGAAGGTCCGATCGTCGAAGCAAAACATTTCGGCCTTTCCGATCGCAAGCAAGGCGCCGCGGATGCGATCTCCCGCCTCACGAAAGCCCGCGATAGGGTCGAGATCGACGTCGTCAAACAAACCTTGGAGCGGCATCATTTCAATGTCAGTCAAGCCGCTAGCGAACTCGGCGTGTCTCGCGTAACGCTCTATCGAATGCTTCATAAGCACGGAATTCCACGCGGCAGCCTTTAGCAGCAACGCATGACCATACCCAGATAATCGCGGAATCGAGCACGGCGCCAAGCCCCCTTAAATCAGCCGCCGTGCCGATAGCGCCCCGGCCCCACCCCCGGAGCCGGGGCGCACGTTTCGGCGAATGTTCAATGGCAGAAGATGTCCGAGGGGGTGAAGACGCGCCACAACAGTTGAGGCGCGCCCTCAAGGTGCGCCGTCGCACCGCATGCGTTAGGACCAGCGAATCAGCGGACGAAGTCGCTTTCGCGACGTATCTTTTCGTCGGAGAGCCGGCTGCGCCACCAGGCAATCGTGCGCGCGAGACCGTCAGACAACTGGACCCTCGGGTGCCAGCCCACCGCGGTTGCAAGGCGACTGCTGTCGGCGAGTAAGGCGCGTACCTCAGAAAAGCTCGGGCGCATACGCTCGGGCTCCTGCTCTACCGGCTTTTTACACCTCGTGATATCGAGGACAATTTCGATCATCTCGGCGATTGAGACCGCTTTGCCGGTGCCCGCGTTGTAGGGCCGGCCGAACTCGATGTCGGACGACTGCGCGACCGCGAGAAATGCCGCAACTGTATCTTCGACGAAGGTAAAATCACGGACGGTCGAACCATCGCCGATCTTGATCACCGGGCATCTCGGATCGATCACCTGCCGGATTACCGTCGGGATGACCGCGCGCTCACTTTGGCGCGGCCCATAGCTGTTAAAGGGGCGCAGAACGACTACCGGCAACTCGAACGAGCGAACGTATGCCTCGGCCATCATGTCTGCACCGATCTTGGACGCAGAGTATGGCGATTGGCCCTGCAAGGGATGGCCTTCGGTAATCGGAAGCGTGAGCGCCGTGCCGTAGACCTCGCTAGTCGATGTATGGATGATGCGAGCGACGCCGCTCTCGCGGGCAGCTTCGAAGAGGTTAACGGAGCCGAGCATGTTGGTCTCGACGTAAGACTCCGCTGCCACATAGGAATAAGGGATTGCGATGAGGGCGGCGAGATGGAAGATAATATCGTGCCCTTTAACGATACGGCGAGTAAAAGCCGCATCGCGTATGTCGCCGCGCTGGATCGTAAGCCTCGTGCGGACCGAATCCGGGAGATCGTCGAGCCATCCCTGCCGATCGAAGGAATTGTAGAGGCAAAGCGCGGTTACGCTGGCGCCCTGTTCGACCAACGCTTCGGTCAGATGTGAACCGATAAATCCTTCGGCGCCGGTCACCAGCGTCCTGATACCCTTAATGCTCAAATCAGTGCTCCCGTCGCCTTCGGATCCGTCCCGCAAAGCTCCATAGAGCGGACAGGGGTGGAGCCGACCAACCTCCCTCATCAACCCCGGCGCGAGCGCGTCGCTGGCGCCTCGTAACTACGTTCCGATGCTCACGGCGACAGTGAATGGACGATTCGATACCAGCCGCCGCTGTCGACTCTCCTTCGATCGAAATCTCGACGGCACCCCATCGCGGGAAACGAACCGCCAGCCCAATATCGGCGAGGCCAACTTGACCGGCGCTGCCGCTTCTCCCGATGCCGTCTTCCATTGTCTTAACGATCATCTTGCGGTTACTCAGCACGGCTCCCCATCCGAGAATCGCTTGCAGGCCACGCACACACCACCCGAAGTCCCGATATACCGTTCTCTGGGCGAAGTATGCTGCGTCTATATCGGCCTTTATGGGGAAAAGGACGGTTCGGTAAAATTGCTCGGGGTCGGCGCGTCCTTCAAAGAGCGCCCCTTCATCCCGAAATACGACCTGGTTTGGTCCAAAGACGCCGGGCCTATGACCGAGCACGCACCGATAACGTCCGCTGAAGCAGGCCACAAAATCGAGTGATTCCGGTCGTGGGCCGACAATTGCCATGTCGCCGCAAACAATGTTCCAAAGTTGCGGCAGCTCATCGAGCTTCGTGCGAGCAAGAAACCGGCCGAAGCGGGTCAGTCGCGAATCCTTCGCTAGCGTCAGAGGGGCCCCCGCGCCCTCGCTGGCATGAAACTTACGGAACTTGTAGATGCGGAAATGATACCCTTGCCGGCCTATGCGCACTTGCGAGAAGAAGATCGGGCGACCGTCTTTGAAGAAAATTATCGCGGCGATTACAAGCATGATCGGTGCGGATAATAGAAGCGCCGTCGCGACCACCACCAACTCTATCACGCGGACCGCAGCATCCCTCAGAGGTGAACTCGGGCGCCCAAGGGAGATCAACTCGCTGAAGGTCGACGCCATAGGAGGCACTATCGGTTCAGGCTTCGGGCCAGCGCGTCGACAACGCTTTCCGTATCGCGGTCAACCATCTTTGGGTGCAATGGCAGCGTGAGTTCGCGTTGGCAGAATTCTTCGGTGATCGGAAGGGAGACGGCCGGGAATCTGCTGCGGTACCAAGAAAAGAGATGCGTGGCCGGATAATGGAACGAAGTCTGTATTCCCGCCTCACGCATAGCGTTTGCGACGGCCGCGCGATCGGTTCCCTGGGCTAGGACGACCGGCAGAATATGATGAGCGGAGGCGCGCGGCATCGAAAACGGCATGCACACTTCCGGGCAGCGCTCGTGCAGAAGCGTTCTATACGCACTGGTCAGGTGCTTGCGCTTCTCGTTCCAGCCTTTCAGATGCCGCAGTTGCACCAGACCGATTGCCGCCCGCAACTCGTCCATTCTGTAATTGTAACCGCGCATCGTCACATCGTACGTCAGCGCACGTCCGCGCAGCCGCTGCAAGGTGCCGGTTGTCATGCCGTGACTGCGCATCTGCCTCAACCTCTCGCGGACATCGCCGTCGCGCGCGATTACCATGCCACCCTCGGCGGTGGTCATGTTTTTGTTGCCGAAGAAGCTAAACACGGCCGCGTCTCCAATTACCCCCGGCCGATCGAGCCCGGCGGCGTGCGCGGTATCTTCGATCAGATAGAGCCCCCGACTGTCGGCGAAATCACGCCAAGCCGTCTCGTCGGCGAGATACCCAGCATAGTGCATGACAACCACGGCCTTCGTCTTCGCGGTACATTTTTCGGCTGCGTCCGCGCACGAGATAAGCGGCACGTCGAGCGACTCGACATCGACGAATACCGGCGAAGCGCCGGCGTAGAGAACGCTGTTGACTGTCGCGACAAAGGTGAGGGACGGAACCAGAACCTCGTCCCCCGGCCCGATTCCCAATCCCTCGATGGCAAGATGCAGCCCGGCAGTGCAGGAATTTACCGCAACCGCGTCCTCTGCGCCGTGCTCCCTGGCGAAGGCATGCTCGAAATCGCGCACGCGGTCCCCCATTGTAATCCACCCGCTGTCGAGAACGTCGGCGATGGCTTTTTTTTCTTCCTCACCGAGACTGGGCATCGCCACCATCAACATTGTGCTCTCCTCTCTTAGATCGCGGCGCTCGTAACCCGGACCTGCGGTCAGAGCGAATTGACGTTCGTTTGCCGAGAGAGCCTTCAGCGATCCCCTGCAACAAGATGCGGCATTTTGTCTCCAACTGACGTGACTTCGAACGCGGGAGGCGTGTCTTCTTCAATCAATTCCTGCGCTTTCTGAAAGTCCTCGATCCGCCCAATATCGAGCCAGAACCCTCGGTGGGAAAACACGTGAACGGGCAGGCCTCGCAGCAATAAGGTCGACATCAGATCATCGAAGCCAAACGGCACACCTGCCGGAATGTGGTTGAGAACTTCCGGTTCCATGCAATAGACGCCCATGCTCACCAAATGAGTGAGATTTGGCTTTTCGCTGAAATGAACAACGGTTCCGTTGACATCCTCAATGATGCCGAAGTCGATGCGGACTGTCCGCCGTGCGGTCGCGATCGTCAGCAATCCGCCATGTTTACGATGAGAGGCCACGAAGGCGGAAAGATTGAGGTCCGTCAAGACATCGCCGTTGATCACCAAAAACGTGTCATCGAGCTGGTGCCGCAGCAGGCTTAACGCGCCGATCGTGCCCAGCGGCTCTGGTTCCTGCGTATACCGAATGTCAAGATCCCATTGATGACCGTCGCTACATACGCCGCGGATCAGATTGCCGAGATATCCGGTAGTGATATAGACATCACGGATGTCGTTGCGCCGGAGCCACTTCAGGAGAAGTTCCAACACCGGTTTGGAGCCCACAGGCATTAAGGGCTTCGGCAGCACCATGGTATAGGGCCTTAGGCGCGTACCCCTGCCGCCCGACTGGATCACGACTTTCATCCCGCGTACTCCGTGTGCGTTGCGTGCCTTGCCGTTTACAGCCCATTTTCCCCGCGCTGGTTGGCACGGTCGGACCAAGCCCAAACGAATTAAATCGCAATAGAGCGACAACAGAGTCGGACTGAAAATCCTAGGTAACGCCGGAGAGGGGCCGGCAGTCAACTTGGCCAAGCGGCTTCGATAAAAGGATGAGTAGACGCGAGATCGGTAATCCGGCCGTGGCCGTATGGCCCAAAGGCGATGGCCATACGGCCAGCTATTCAACTCCGCGTGGGATCGTCTAAATGATCGGGTTACTCAGTTGCCGAGATGAAATCATGGCAAAGTTACTATGCCTATCATTTGCCGGGTCGTTTTGCATCCTTTGCGCTGTCCTTGAAGCATGCCCGCCGACGGCTGCTGCGCAACTTCATTTCGCGGCGAACAGCAATTTCGGCGTGGATGGCGCCTATCTGGCGCGCAGAGCGGATTTTGACTTGGCTGACATCGCGGACGCCGCTGAGCTCAATTCCCTGCCGCGGGGTGTAGAGGCGCTTGCGTGGATCGGCCTCTGCGGCGGTGTCGATGCTCGATTTCTTGAGGCAGTGCGCCCCTATCGCGGCAGAGCGGGTCTCTTTGGCCTCTATCTTATGGATGATCCCGATCCAAGAGGGTGGCATAGCGCACGCTGCACTGGCAACGATCTTCGGGCTGAATCGGACTGGGTTCACTCCAATTTGCCTAGCGTCAAGACGTTCATTGTCCTGATGAACATAGGTTCGTCGAGAACGCCGTGGTTTGCCGCCACCTATAGCCCGGTCCACTCGCATGTCGATCTCTTCGGCCTTGCGCCTTATCCGTGCCGGACCGAATTGCGGCGATGCGATTTTGCGATGATCGGGCGCTATGTGGTTGCGGCCGAGGCCGCAGGGATTCCGCGCGCGCGGATGGTGCCCGTGTATCAGGTTTTCGGCGGCGGCGATTGGATCGATGATGGCGGCGGTCGGTACGTGCTGCCCACCGCGAATGAGGAGGAAGAAATCATTGCGCGATGGGGAGCGCTCCTTCCCATGCCCGCGTTCGATTACGCCTATGCTTGGGGTACGCAGCGCGGCGACGTGGCTCTTCAAGATTCCGTCGGGCTGCAGGCAGTTTTTTTGCGCCACAATGGCGCATTAAAGAACTTGTCGTCGCCCGCTCCCGCCGATCGGTAATCCGGTTTGAGGAGGGGGCCATGACGCCGCACGTCCTCTACATCTCGGGAGAAGATCATCATCTTCGCATTCCGTTTATGCGGGCGCTGCGCAATGAAGGCTTCCGGGTCACCGCGGCCGGTACCGGCGACCCCGCGCCGTTTTGTCAGGCCGACCTCGATTATCGGCGCTTTCACTTTGACCGGTTTGTGAACCCGCTTGGCGACTTGGCTTCGATCAAAGCCTTATCGAGCCTGATTGTGGAAACCGGCCCCAACATCGTGCAGACCTGTGACACCAAGCCGAACTTGCTGGTACCGCTGGCGGCGCGGCGGCTTCGCGATGTTCAGGTGGTTCGGCTTATCAACGGCCGCGGCTGGACCTATTCGTCAAGTTCGCCCCAGGCGTTGATGCTTCGCTTGGTCTATCGCAGGCTCCACCGTTTGGCGGCCGGCTTCACGGCTGCCAACATCTTCGAAATCAAGGACGACCAGGCCTTTTTCCAGCGCCATCGAATGGACGGACAGCGAAGCTTGGTGATTCCTGGTTGGATCGATATTGAAGAGTTCGATCGAGCGGCAAGAAACGCCGCTTCACCGGCTCAGCTTCGGAAAGAGCTTCACCTTGGCATGTCGGAAGTCGTGATCACCGTAACGCGAATGACCCGGCACAAGGGGATCCCTGCGCTTCTTGAGGCCGCGGCGCTAGTTCATGAGGCGCGGCCCGGGGTGCGCTTTCTGCTGGTCGGACCGCGGGAAAGTGAGGGACCGCTCGCGATATCGCAAGCCGAAATCGATCGGCATGCGCCCTATGTGCTGGCGACCGGCCCCCGATCCGATATACCCGCGCTGCTCGGCCTCGCCGACGTGTTCGCATTTCCGACCGAATATCGCGAGGGTATGCCGCGCGTGCTGATGGAGGCGGCGCTTGCGCGATTGCCGATTGTGACCACCAGCATGCCGGGTTGCGCCGACCTAATCCGCGATGGTTGGAACGGCTTTCTTGTCCCGCCGCGGCAACCGCGCGCGCTGGCGGCGCGGATCATTGATCTGCTACGGGAGCGCGCGGCGGCACGGCAAATGGCGGACCGTGCCTGCGAACTTGTTCGCAGAGAGCTTGGGCTCTCCGCGATCGTCACGCGCTTTGCGGCGCTTTACGCGGAGCTCGTCTGCGACTCCAATCAAGATCACTTGGGCGCCACGAACCCCGCGCAGCGCCAACAATTGACGGTCTCGGAGGCGTGATGACGGCGGACCACAATGGCCGCCGACCGAGCCCCGAGCTGCGAGGAGGTGGCGTCGGTTCCGTTGTCGCCGACCCTGCTATCCGTGCAGGCAATCTCGTCCGCCAGCACCGACCGGCCGCCCTGCGTCAGCGTCGCCGTTCAGCTATCCCTCAGGTTGGATCGCAATTTGGCGAACTGACGCGAGATACGCTCCTTGGGCTGGGTCTCGTCCTCTCACCGTCGTCGCAGTTGCGGCCCAACGGGTCCCCGATCGGGCCGGGCGAACTATGCCTCTTCGTGTGGCTTCTGTTGATGTTAGGCCACCAGATTGCCAGGCGCGGCACGCCGTTGACGCCGGCGCTGGGGCGCATGCTTCTATTTTGGTCGCTCTTTGCCCTCGCGCAATCAATCGGCACGATGACGGCCTATATCATCCACGACCGCCACGACCCCGTGTGGTTCGATCACGACATTCTGGCGTACTGCCTAGTCGGCGCCGTAAGCTGCTTTAGCGTCATCGGCCCGGACGCAGGAGCACGCTTGCATCGAGTTGCATGGATCGTGGCGGCGGTCGGGTCGGCGTCACTCGCCCTCCAGCTCGCGGGCGCCTATGGATTGATTGGCGTTGCGTTGAGCCATCCCTGGTACTGGGATCGCTTCCGCGGTTGGTCGGAAAATCCTGCGCAACTCGCCTTCGTCTGTCTGGCAATCGGGTTGCTTGCGCTCTATCTCGTTGAGACCGCTGTTGGCCACGGCAGGAAGGTTGCGGCGATTGCATTTATCATTTTGCCCATCTTTGTCGGCCTTTTGACAAAGACCGGCGCATTTACGCTATCGCTGGCGTTGACCATTCCGATCGTCGCAGCGCTGAAGTCCTGGACTTGGCTAACATCGTCCGAGCCGCGGATGATGCTTCGCGCCTCGCTGGCGGGGATCATTGTTCTTGCGTTGCCGCTCACGGTGCTGGCGGCGATCCCGTTCTCCACTGCAGTTGCCGGCCACACGATCACTATCGCCGACGATCTTTCAAAGGATCACGGTAAGTCGAGGGGAAAAGAGGCCGCACTGCGCTTCAAATTATGGCGCGAGGCCTGGAGCCGGGGCGTCCACTCGGGAATGCTTGGCTTGGGACCGGGACCACACGTGGCGATACCCCCTTCGATCGTTGTCGGGAGGGCCGGTGAAGCGGGTCGGACGAATGTTTCCCCGCACCCCCAGGTAAACGCCGTACCGAATTTCGAGGCGCACAATACGCCGCTCGATCTTTTCCTCCAGGGAGGCTTGATCGCGGCCTTCTGCTTCTTCTGGATCGCGACGAGCGCCCTGTCTCGCGCGTGGCGGGCACGGTCGGCTGGGCTCGTTGCCGTGCTTTGTAGCCTGCTGGTGTTCGGCATGTTGATGTTGATCATCCGCTACCCGATCTTTTGGTTTGTAATCGCGCTCTGTTTGACGGCCGATTTCGGGCCATACCGACATCGACGACAGTGGAGGCGGGTCCGGTCTGGGCGCGGCGCCACGATCCTTCCCCGCTCCGGCAGCGGGCCGTTCGCCCGTCGCATCCGAGGAGCCCGGAGCATCGTGTCGCGACCGCAGCGCCGTACCAACGCTGCGATTTGGCAAACGGTCGCGGACACGGCCTGCGGTCGTCTGCCCGCATGAGGTATGCTGTGGACGATTTTGTATATCCATACGACAACGCAGAACGGGAGTTCGCCGAACCTCATTTCCGGCGTGTCTTCGATGTTGTGAGGCGGCATCGACGAAAGATCGTCGTGGCCGCCATATTCGGGATTATCCTGTTATTCTTTGGCAGCCTCGTGATTCCTCCAGAATACACGGCCAAAGCGCAGATCGTGCTGGAAACGCAGGCAATCGATCCCGCCGAAAGCACGCCGCCCATAAGCCAGGGGAGCGAGGAAGCGGCGATCCAGACCGAGGTCACGGCGCTCACCTCCCACGCTTTCTTGAAGCGCGTCATGAACAATTTGTCCCGTGATCCGGACTATCAAGCCGCGGCCTTGCAGGAACCGGCGAACATCCACGGCTTCGGCAATGTTTTGTGGCTCGAATTCGGCGCATGGTTCCGACACAAGGTGGCGCAACTCGTCGGGCTGTTGAGGCCGCGGGGCAAAACGGCGCGCGCGCCGGAACAGCAGCGCCTCGACAGCTTCACGCGCGAGATCAAGGTTTATCAGGATCACAGTTCCGACGTCATTGCGGTGACCTTCCGCGCGACAAGCCCAAGACAAGCGGCGATAGCGGCCAACCAGCTGACGCTGCTTTACATTGCAGGCACCGAACACCGCAGACGCGCGCAAGCCCAGCAAGTTCTGGCCCGCCTCGATAACCGCATCCGCGAGGCCAAGATGGCGCTTCAACGGACCGAGACGGCGGCACAGAACTACCGACTTGTACAGGGTCTCGCTGACAACAAGGAGGGCAGTCTCCTCGATCAGAAACTCACCGATCTTACCCGCAAGCTGGTCGCGCTCGAAACCGGACTTGCGCAACGGCAGGCAAAGCTCGTGGCTGGACGCGCCTTGCAAAGCAGGGGATCAGATGCCGTGGTCGAAAGCCTTGGCTCGCCCGCTGACGTCGAGCTCCTTCGCAGGGAGATCGCCCTCCAACAATCCAAGGCGGAAACTGCCTCCTGGGCGCGCGAGAAGGTGCCCGCGATGGAACGGTTGTCGACCGAACTGAGGGCGGTTCGCCATATGCTGGCGCTGGCGGCACACCGCGCCATCGACGAGCTGGCAAACCAAGTGCAGGTGGCGAAAGGGCAGGTGTTGTCGGTCCGGCAACAGATTGCCGCGTCGCAGACCGCGAAACGGCGTATGGAGGAAGCTGAACCTCGCCTGAATGAACTCGTGCAAGAGGGGTCCGCTGCTTCGCGGATTTATGATGGGCTGCTCGACCGACGGGAGGAGCTACGCACGCGGCTCGAAATCACGCCACCTGCCCTGCGCGTCCTTGCCCTTGCTTCGCCGCCCGATCGGCCTAGCTCTTTCAGTCCGCTTCTGTTCATTCTTCCCGGATTGATCCTCTTTTCGGTGGGCGGCGCTTTCGCTGCGGTCACCGCCGAGCGGCTCGATCGCGGGCTCCACGACGCCCAGGATGTCGAGCGCGCGCTCGATGTTCCGTGCATCGGGTCCGTGCCGCAGATCCGATGCAGAGGTGACGCGCGACCCCACCAATATCTCTTGGACAATCCCTATACCGCATACACCGAGGCGATCCGCTCGGTGGCGGCGACATTACAGGTGGCCGCCCCTGGAGAGGCGCCCAAGGTCATCCTCATCAGCTCAAGCGTACCAAATGAGGGCAAGACGACATTAGCGGTGAGTTTCGCCGTCTATGCTGCGCTCATAGGACGGCGTGCATTGTTAGTCGATTTTGATTTTCGACACCCCGACGTATCGCGCGAGCTAGGTCCCCAAGCCGACACCGCTTTTCGTACGGCGATGCTGCTTGGCGACGACGCGGGCGTCCGCGAGATGGTACAGCATCTCGCCGGGCTCAACCTCGATTACTTGCCGGTGCGCGGTCCGCCAGGCGACCCGCTGCTGCCTTTCGTCAGTGGCGACGTACGGCGCCTACTGCACCAATTGCGGGACAGTTACGACTGCATTGTCATCGACGGCCCCCCATTGCTTGCCTTCGCCGAAGCCCGACTGCTTGCGATGATGGCAGACAAGGTGGTTCTCGCTGTTAAATGGGGTGGCACTCATTGGGATGTAGCGCGCAATGCGGTGGATCTGCTGCGCGGTCTCGGACGTCTCGGCGGAGAGTGCTGTGAGCAAATCGCCGTCGTGCTAACACGGGTCAACTCGTCCGGGCGGTAAAGGCCGTCGCGGGCGCAAATGACGACCCTTCCTTTCGTCTCGTTGCGTACAATCGGGCGGCAGATCATTATGTACGGGAGGCAGTCTTGGATACCACCTTTGTTGATTGTCCGGTGACGGTGAGGTCCGGTGAGACGGAAGACGCTGCTCTGCCCGACCACCTGCTGCGTTTGCTCCTGCTAGTACTTAACGAATTCAATCGCCAAAACCTGATTTATTGCTACTGGAAGAGCAGGCGACGCGTCCACCTTACCTTGTCCGGCGATGCGGACCTCGATTTGCTCATCGCGCGCGCGGACCAGCATCGCGCCCGAGCAATCCTTTTGGGGCAAGGCTTCAAGCACTTCCCGGACACGGCCAACCGAAGTCATCCGGCCCTATCGAGCTATCTCGGTTATGACGAACCAAGTGGACGGATCGTCCACGTGCATCTTCATTTTCGCTTGGTGGTGGGGGAGGCGCTTTTCAGGAACTACCGCCTTCCTTGGGAAGCGACTTTGCTCGAAGGCGCGGAATTCCACCCGGTCCTCCCGATCCGGGTGCTGGACGCGGCGAGCGAGGCGTTGCTGCTAGCGGTGCGCCTCTCAGTCGAGCCGAGCCGAATGGATCCCGTCGCGGTACGACAGCGGCATGAGATGATGCGCAAATTCCAGCTCGACAGAGCTGAATTGGCGCTGATACTCGACCGAATGACGCTCACGGCGCGCGCTCGCGAAGTTTTCCCTGCTGACCTCGCTGAGATGATCGCAGACGCGCTGTTGTGCGGTGCCTCACTCGAATGCCGCAGCCCGCTCTGGCGTCGCATCCGCAGAGAGCTGGCGGAACACCGCACCTATGCCGGCGCCGAGGCGCGTCTGCGCGCCAGCGCGCGGGGAATCCTATGGGCGGCGGGCAACGCGAACCGGCGAGTGTTGCACCTCCCCCGGCCGTCGAGCCGGCGCGCTCCGGGCGGCGGCTGCGTGATCGCGGTAATCGGCATCGATGGCAGCGGAAAGAGCACCGTCGCGGCCTCGATCAGGGAATGGCTGGGATCGGAAGTCGACGTCATGCCGATCTATTTCGGCACGGGAGATGGCAGGCCGTCGCTGTTTCTTCTGCCCTTGAAGATGCTTGTGCAGATGGTCGCGCCCGTGTTCAAGGTGAAGCCCAGAGGAGCATCGCACGGCCGGATCTCAAATCGGCCTCCAGGGATACTCTACAGCCTTCTGTTGATGGTGTGGGCCCTGGCGGCGGCCTTGGAGAAGCGAAGCAAGCTGCGGGCTGCGCATCGTGGCGCCGACCGTGGCGTGGTGGTCATCACCGACCGTTACCCGCAAAACGAGGATGCCAGCTACAACGACGGTCCGCTGCTGCCCCGGCTGACCTATGCTCCGCGCCGGCTGCGGCGGCTCGAAGCCGACTTCTACGCGCTTGGCACCCGTTTGCGCCCGGACCTCGTTCTCAGGCTGGAAGTGTCTCCCGAAACTGCGGCGCGACGCGAACCTGAGATGGACGAGGCGGTAATCCGACAGCGCATAGAGACCGGGCGCAGGCTCACCTTCGCCGGAGCGCACCTCGTGCAGGTGGATGCGGAGCGTCCGCTGGCAGAGGTGCTTCGCGTGGCCAAACATGAGATTTGGGCCCTGCTCTAGCGTCAAGAGGACCCCCGACATGTTCGTCGAACTGTTCGGCCCTCCTGGCGTCGGCAAGACCACAGTTGCGCGCGCGCTTGCTGTGCGCCTGCGCGAACGTGGTCAAAGGGTCAAACTCGTACTTAGCTTTCGCTCGCCGAAAGAGCGGGTCCCCCGCCACGATGATCGCGCGCCGCCTCCGCACTTACCAGCGCTGCTGCACCGTCTCGGCCGGCCGATGGTCGAGACGGTCGCCGCGTTCGCAGGACCCGCCGACCCGTGCGGAGCTTCGATGATTACCGAGTTGATGCGGCTGCTCCCACCGGAAGGCGTGGTCCGGTCATTGCGACTTCGGCAATACTTGGTTCGACTGATTCGTAACCGGGGCCGCGCAGCCGCGGTCGCGGGCGACGTGGTTCTTTTCGATCAAGGTTTTGTCCAGGCGGTATATAGCCTCGCGACACTCGGCAAAACCGCGGATCGAGAGAGCATTGGGCGTGCGCTCGATGCCGTGCCGCGAGTGGAGCTCGTTGTTCGCCTCGACGCGCCTGCGGAATGCCTAAGGGCGCGCCTCGCCGAACGTCGCCTTCGGCAGGGGAAAATTGAACGGCTGCTTGACTCTTGGAGCGCATTCGGATCCTCGGGAACCTTTAACCAACTCGATGAACTGCTGCAGATCCGGGGGCAGACCATCGCCCGTGTAGATACGGGTGATCGGCGCTCACTGAACGCCGGCCTCGACAAAGTCGAGGCGATCATTCGTGAAATTCAGGGCGCAACCGCGATTGTTTCCGCGACACATCGATTGGGCTTGGAATGATTAACAGGGGTCGGATCTTCGGCTCCTTCGACCTGTTTGCCGCGGGACGATGGTGGGCATCGTCGGCGACGGGAGTGAAAGTCGACATTTCCGGCTATGAGGGACCCGCCGCCAGACTCGCGCGGGGCAGCGCAGTGGCCCTGATACTTTACCTGGTCGCGGCGGGTCTTGCCTATCTGTCCCAGTTGATGCTCGCTCGGATGATCGGGGCTCATGGTTACGGAATATATGCCTACGTTCTCTCTTGGGTGACCGTGCTCGCCTATGTCTCCGCGCTTGGCTTCGACGTATCGCTGCTGCGATTTGTCACCGGCTATTTGACGACCCATGCCTTCCCGCTGCTTCGCGGCATCATCATTTACGCTTCGAGACGGGTGGCCGCGATGGGATTAGGCATTTCCGTTCTTGCCGGGATCGGCCTCCTGACCGAAGCGCGGGGATTGCCGCCGGATTTGTTTCAGACCTTTCTCGTTGGGCTCGTATTGGTTCCGATCCTCGCGCTTCTTTGGATCTCTGCTGCGGTTGTGCGCGCTTTCGGCGGCGTCGTGTCGGCGCTCACGCCCGATCGAATCTTGCGTGATGCGTTTCTGGTCCTCGCGCTGCTGATCTGTGCGGCGGAAGGATTGAGGATCGATGCACCTTTGGCGATGACGGTCACCCTCCTCGGCGCGGGAGCGGGGCTAGCGCTTGTGAGCTTTTCCGTGCGCCGTCGTCTCACCCGGGCGACCATAAAGACCATCGCACCGGTCTACGACGCCCAATTGTGGCGGAGGGCCGCGCTCCCTTTGGTGGTGATCGGGGCCACAGATGCCTTGATGAACCGGACGGGCGTGCTGCTACTCAGCTGGATTGCCGGCAACCGAGAAGCCGGGATTTATGCTCTTGCTTTCAACATCGCCTTCGCGATCACGCTGCCCCGAACGGCGATCAACGCGTTGCTTGCTCCCACGATGTCGGATTTGTTCGTTCGTAACGACCGGGCGGCGTTGCAGTCAATCATCGGCAAGACAGCATTATGGACATTGCTTGGCGCCGTCGTCATCGCGCTTCCTATCTTTATCCTTGCGCGGCCTCTTCTCGGCCTGTGCGGTCAGGAGTTCGAGACCGGGGCACTGGCGCTGCGTATTCTCGTTATCGGGCAGGTGATCGCCGCAATGGCGGGATCGCAGTTGCATCTGATGAACATGACAGGGCGCGAGCGAAGCGCCGCCGTTCTCATCGTCTGCAGCACACTGGCGCTTGCCGCCGTCGGGGCGGCGCTCATTAGCGCTCTAGGTGTTACCGGGGCGGCGCTTGCCGCGACGGTCGCGCTAGTGGGCTGGAATGCAGCGATGAGCGTTTCAATCTGGCGGCATCTGCGCCTGCTGCCCGGCATGATCGCGGCCAGATCGATCGAACGCAACTGAGGTCAACGTCTTCCGCAAGGGCTTTTTGACTCCCGATCGAGGAGCGCTGTCAATCGGCATTGAATAGGGACCCCGGATCGGCGTCCAAAAGGGACCCCTCTGCGGGTTGTCCCGGTAGTGCATAGGAGGGCCCCGCGCGCGACGCGCAGTGCCCTCACGAGCGACGAAGCGGCGCGCGTGGGAGGTTAGCGCAGCCGGCGAACCAGCTTCTTGTCGTAGCGATAGGTGATCTCGCGATCGAGCAGCAACCCGAGCCATTCGGCATGGCTCATGGTCTCGGCCTCGCCCGAGGCCATAAGCTCGGCAAAGGCCGCGGCCATGCCGGACAGGCCGAGGCGGTTGAGTTGGTCGAGCGTGGGATGATTGAGTATGGTTCTCCTCAATGTAGTAGCGCGCGCCGCGAATGTTGGAATGCAGGATCGCCGGTTCATCCGCGGCGCGCCGGGGCTGGGCGTGGCGATCGAGGTTGTTGTCGAGGATGGATTTGACCGAGCCATAGGTCATGGCGCCGATATCGAGGGCACGCAGGGATGCGGCCTCGACGCGCTCGGCGCCGAAGGGTTTGGTCAGTCTGACGATGCCAAGGCAGGCCCGGAACCCCTGCTCGGGATGCGGCCGGTGCCTCAGGATGAGGTCGCAGAGCAACGCCGTGGAGGGGCCGATCGCCGCGGCTTCACGTCGGATACGATCGATGATCCAGTCGGCATAGCGGCGATGGCTCGACGGCATGTGCTCGGGAATGGTGGTGTGCTTGCCATTGCCGCTGGACCGCCGATGCGCGGCGATGCGCTCGCCCTTGGCGTAGAACTCGACCGTCCGCGCGGTCAGGCGAACCTCGATCTGTTGCCGCGCGAAGCAGTAAGGGACGGAATAGAAGTGGTGGTCGACATCGACGTGGTAATCGACCCCAACCCGCCGCGCCCGCCATTCGGCGAAGACATAGGGGTCGACCGGCAGTGGCCTGAGGTGCGGCCGATCCACGTCTTCCAGCAATTGACGGCGCGTGAC
>JBOHLV010000129.1:0-7258 GCA_050729815.1 Allostellaceae bacterium | reverse complement strand
CAGCTACGCGCCGCCGGATGTGGTCAAGTGTTCCGGGAAGTGGCGAGCGGCGCAAAGTCCGACCGCCGCGCGCTCAAGCGCGCGCTCGACCAACTCGCGGCCGGTGACGTGCTGATCGTGACCAGGCTCGACCGCTTGGCCCGCTCGACCCGAGACTTGCTTAATACCCTGGCCGCCATCGCCGACCGCAAGGCCGGGTTCCGTTCCCTTGGGGATGCCTGGGCCGACACCACCACACCGCACGGCCGCCTCATGCTCGCCGTGCTGGGCGGCCTAGCCGAGTTCGAGCGCGACCTGATCCGGGCACGCACGAGTGAAGGCCGGGCACGCGCCGTCGCGCGTGGCGTGAAGCTTGGCCCCAAACGCAAGCTCACGCCGCACCAGCAACAGGAGGCGATTACGCGCCGCGACCGTGGCGACGAGACGTTGCGGGACATCGCGCGCAGCTACAACGTGTCCCATAGTACGATTTCACGGCTCGCAGCCTCAAAAGACGAACGGAACAGCATGCCGTGACGGGAGACCTCAAGTGGCCAACACCACAATCCAGCTGATCAACGAGGACACCACCAATCTACTGATGATCCTGGACATGATGCGCCCGACGCTCGATGCCCAACATGGCCGCGGCTTCTTTGCGACCACCTCCTTCCAAATGATCCGCAGCAAGTTCCCGAGAGGCGACGATATTATTGCGCCCCGCCCGAGAGAAATTCATCTGTCTGACATCGAGCTTAACGCCCTGAAAGCGGCACTTGAGATGAATCGATGGATGAGCGGCGACACGACCAATTCCCCGATCTACGACAAGGTATTGAGTGCAATAGAGAAGCGCGCGGCCACGCTTGTCGGACGCCTCAGCCTGTCCAGGTCTCAGCGCCGAGCCAACGTTACATAGCCCGAGGCGAACGCGCACCATTGGATTCGCCACTGATAGCCCGCTGCACCGCAACGACACCCGCCGCGCAGACCCTCCGGCTTGTCCGGCATCGACCTTGCGTTTGCCAGACCGGCATGCGGCCGTGAAGCAGAGTTCGAATCGAACCGTCGCGCTGGCCGGTCATCTGTCGGGGTCGCCTGACGCGTGTCGGTAGTTATAAGCATGCTTGTCTGTGGATTGATCCGTCCGGCATTGTACCCCCCGTGATCGGCGGCGCCGCGCTGCCATAATCGCGCGATGAATCGCCTATCGCTGGCGCTCACGTACCGCTGGCATGGTGGCGGCATGAGCGAGCCTGAGCAAATCGCGCACATTCGCATCACGCTCAGAGATATCGAGCCCGCAACATGGCGACGGGTAGAAGTACCGCTCGGGATGAATCTACGAGAGGTTCGCGACGCCGAGGTCGGCCTTCTTCGGGGTTCATTTCGGGGCGCGATACACGCGCCACTGACGGCGCTCCCGCCGCGCCATTGCGAGATCGGCCGTACAGACCCTCCGGCTTGTCCAGAACCGACTTCGTGTTTTCCAACGGGCCATGCGGTCATGAAGCAGATTTCGAAGCGGACCGGCCGGTCCCGCTAGTGGATAACGCCTGACATCGCAGCGATTTCGTCCGCGACCGACCACAGATGCGCGTCCCCCGCCGGTCCGGCCAGCCCGGTTCGGCGAGATGGTCGAGTAACATCCCGATCGACGTAACGGTTCGGCGGCGGGTATACACGAATGGGAGATCAAGGGCGGCGAGGATATCTATGGTTGGACCGCGGCAGTGGTTCTCCATGCCGCGATGCCTAGCGGAAATTCCGCATCACCGCTATGTCTCTTCGCCCATGCCCAAGAGTGAGACATTGCCTCCGATCGCGGCGGTGTTGATCGTGATCGTCTGTTCGGTGGCAAAACGTGGCAGGTAATGCGGTCCGCCGGCCTTGGGACCGGTGCCGGAGAGGTCGGTGCCGCCGAACGGCTGAACCCCCACCACGGCGCCGACGATGCTGCGATTGACATAGACATTGCCGGCTCTGAGCCGCCCGGCGATGCGCTCCGCCACGCCGTCGATGCGGGAATGGATGCCGAGCGTCAGCCCATAGCCGGTGGCGTCGATGGCATCGATCACCCGGTCGAGATCGGCGGCGCGATAACGCGTGATCGGCAAGACCGGGCCGAAAATCTCTTCCATGATCAGCGCCAGACCGTCGACCTCGAAAATATGGGGTGCCACGAAGAATCCGTTTCTCGGCGCGGCGCCGGCATAGATGAGGCGGCCTTTGCGCTTGAGCATGTCGATCTGTGATTCGAGATGGTGTTTGGCCTCGCCATCGATCACAGGGCCGATTTGCGTCGCCAGCTCGCGCGGATCGCCGAGGCGCAATTCCGCCGCCGCGCCGGTGATCATCCCGATCATGCGATCGGCGACGTCGTCCTGGATGAATAGAAGCCGCAAGGCGGAACAGCGCTGGCCGGCGGAGCGAAAAGCGGAGATCATGACATCGTCCGTCACCTGCTCGGGCAAGGCGGTAGCATCGACGATCATGGCGTTGAGGCCACCGGTCTCGGCGATCAGCGGCACGATCGGCCCGACCGATGCGGCGAGCGCGCGGTTGATCGAGCGCGCCACCTCGGTCGAGCCAGTGAAGACGACGCCCGCGACGCTGGGATGCGCCACGAGCCGCGCGCCCACCGCGCCGTCGCCGGGCACGAGATGTAGGACGGCCGGCGGAACGCCGGCTTCATGCAGCAAACGCACGGTTTCGGCAGCGATCAGCGGCGTCTGCTCGGCCGGCTTCGCAACCACGGCATTGCCGGCCATCAGCGCGGCGGCGACCTGGCCTAGGAAGATCGACAGCGGAAAATTCCATGGCGAGATCGCGACCATCGCGCCGCGCCCGCGCAGACGCAGCGCGTTGCTCTCACCGACCGGGCCGGGCAGCGCTTGCGCCGCGCCGAAGACGCGCCGTCCCTCGACGGCGTAATAGCGGCAGAAATCGACCGCCTCGCGCAGCTCCGCCACCGCATCGTCGAGCGTCTTGCCGCCTTCCACCTGCAAAAGATGGAGATACCGGCCGCGCCGTTGTTCCAAAAGATCGCTCGCGCGTTCGAGCGCGGCGGCTCGGGTTTCGCCAGATGTCGCGCTCCACGACACGAACCCCGCCGCGGCCGCGACGATCGCGTCATTGGCAATCGCCGTGCCTGCTTCGATCACCGCGCCGATCGCGGTCGTGCCATCGATCGGCGTCACGACCGGCCGCGCCCTGCCAAGTCGTGTCGCGCCATCGATCAGCGGCGCGGCTTCGGCCGGTTCGCGCGCATTGTCGATCTCACGCAACAACGCGTCGAGCGCGGCGCGATCGCCGAATTCGACACCGGCGGAATTGCGCCGCCCCGGTGCGAACAAATCCGGCGGAATTTTCAGCGCCGGGTGGCGCGCCGCCTCGGCGCGGCCCAACGCCTGCTCCGGTCTTCGCAACAAGTGCTCGACCGGAACCGCCGGATCGGTGACCGCCGAAACGAACGACGAATTGGCGCCGTTCTCTAAGAGGCGGCGCACCAGATACGCCAGGAGATCGGCGTGATCGCCGACGGGTGCATAGGTGCGGCATTGGACATCGGGAACTACCTCGGCAAGCCGGGCATAGAGCATCTCGCCCATGCCATGTAGGCGCTGGAATTCGAAGCCCGCCGGCGCGCCAGCGCGTTCCTGGATGGTGGCGACGGTCAGCGCGTTGTGCGTCGCGAACTGCGGAAAGAGCCGCGTCCGCATGCGCAGCAGCTTCTCGGCACAAGCCAGATAAGAGAGATCGGTCATGGCTTTGCGGGTGAAGACCGGATAGTCGGCAAGGCCGCGTTCTTGCGCGCGCTTCACCTCATTGTCCCAATAGGCGCCCTTGACGAGGCGCACCGCGAAGCGGCGATCGAAATGCTCGGCGAGCGCCAGGAGATGATCGATCACCGCGCTTGCCCGTTTCTGATAGGCCTGCACCGCGAGGCCGAACCCGTCCCAGCCCTTGAGGCCCGGATCGGCCACCGTCGCCGCGACGACATCGAGCGAGAGTTCGAGACGGTCGGCCTCCTCGGCATCGATGGTGAAATTGAGGTCGCGTACCCGCGCCGCGCGCGCCAATTCGATCACCGCCGGCACCAGCTCGCGCAAAACGCGCTCGCGGCTCGTCGCCTCGTAGCGCGGGTGCAGCGCCGAGAGCTTCACCGAAATCCCCGGCCGGTCGGGAAACTGGCGATCGCCGGCGGCGCGACCGATGGCGGCGATGGCGGCTTCATAGGCATCGCGATAGCGCCGGGCATCGGCCGCGGTGCGCGCGCCCTCGCCCAGCATGTCGAAAGAATAACGCGCGAGCGGCGCCGTGCCCGACGTGACGCGCGCCACCGCCTCGTCGATAGTCTCGGAAAAAACGAATTGATCGCCGAGAAGTCGGATCGCCCGGCGCGTAGCCAAGCGCACCGCGGGCATGCCCAAGCGCTTCACCAGCGCGCGGAGAATATCCTCGGGCGTATCGCCGGGCCGGACGACGCGCGCGGTGACGCCGAGCATCCAGGCCGACGCCTGCACCAAGAACGAAGGCGACCGCGCGGCATGACGGCCGAAATCGCCCTGCGCCAGTTTTTCCTCGATGAGCCGGTCGGCGGTCGCGGCATCTGGCACCCGCAGCAGCGATTCCGCCAGCACCATCAGCGCCAGCCCCTCGCGCGTCGACAGCGCATATTCGTGCAACAAGGCTTCGAGCCGGCCGCCGCCATCATCACCGCGGATGGCGGCGATGAGCTCGGCGGCGCGATCGGCGAGGCGGCGATCGGCATCGGGCGTGAGCGCCGGCGCTTCGAGCAAGCGCCGCGCGATGACAACATCGTCCTCGGCATAGGGCGCGGTGAAAAGCGGAAACGCGTTAGGCGCGTCGTCGTCCATCCTGGTCGGCATTCTACGCCGGCAACAAGAACCTTTCCACCGTACTCGCGCAAGCCGGTACCCATGTCGGTCATCGGCACCCTCGCGCCTGCCAAGGACGGCGGCTGGGTCGGCGCCATTCGTACCCTCACCATCGAGGTCAAGGCCCGGTTCGTCCCCAACGACAATCAGGGCAGCGACCAGGTGCCGGCGTTTCGCATATTCTCCGGGTGTTCGGAAATCGGCGCCGCCTGGCGAGAGCGTAGTTCCGGCGAGCACGGCCGCAATTATTCCTGCGTCCGCCTGGATGATTCCAGTCCGAACTTCGAACCACCGGTCGGTGAGGGGCCGATGTAATGTAGCGAAGCTGGCGTGATGTCCTGCGTTCTATAACCGTGGGAGGGGCTACCGCTTCGCTGAGCTCATATTCAGGCTTCCGGGGCCTACGCCGGATGTTGCGCCGAGCCATTCCTTCAGCTTCGACCAGCGGTGGCGTCCAGATACGTTCTTCACGGCGATGGCAACGGCCTTCTTCTGGCCGACCAGCACGACCAGGCGTTTGCCCCGGGTGACGCCGGTATAAAGAAGGTTCCGCTGCAGCATGGCGTAATGCTGGGTCATCATCGGGATGATCACGGCGTGATACTCGGACCCCTGGCTCTTGTGAATCGTCACGGCATAGGCCGGAACCAGCGTGTCGAGCTCGCCGAAGCCGTAGGTCAGGGCGCGGCCGTCGAAGCTGGCAGTCAGTTCGCCCGCGTCGAGATCGACATCGTCGACGGTGCCGATATCGCCGTTATAAACCTCCTTGTCGTAGTCGTTCTCGATCTGCATGACCTTGTCGCCGGGCGCGAATGTCCAGCCGAAGCGCGCGACTCTGCGCTCGCCCGGGGGATTGAGGGCTGCTTGCAGTTCGATGTTGAGCGAGCGTGCCCCGACGCCGCCGCGGTTCATCGGGCACAGGACCTGGATGTCGCGGATGGGATCGAGCCCGAAGCGCTGGGGAATGCGGGTCTTCACCAGATCCACGATCCGCGTCACGGCGGTCTCGGGATCGGCCGCCGTGACGAAGTAAAAGTCGCTGTCGCCCGCCGGCTTGGAAAGATCGGGGATCGAGCCCTGGTTGATCCGGTGCGCGCTGGTGATGATCCGGCTTTGCGCTGCCTGCCGGAACACCTCGGTGAGGCGCATCACCGGCACGGCACCGGAGGCGATCACGTCGGCCAGGACCTGGCCGGGGCCGACGGACGGGAGCTGGTCGATGTCGCCCACGATCAACAGAGCGGCATCGTCGGGGACTGCCTTCAGCAATGCCTGCATCAGCATGATGTCGACCATGGAGGTCTCATCGACGACCAGCAGATCGCATTCGAGAGGATTCTCATCGTCACGCTTGAAGCCGCCGCCCCTCGGATCGACCTCAAGCAGGCGGTGAATCGTCTTGGCCTCGAATCCGGTCGCCTCCGTCATCCGCTTCGCTGCCCGGCCGGTCGGTGCACAGAGCAAGAGCTTCACCCCCTTCGCCGCGAGGATACGAAGGATTGCCTTGACGATCGTCGTCTTGCCCACGCCCGGTCCGCCGGTGATGACCAGGACCTTTGACAGCAGGGCCAGGCGGATGGCGGCCACCTGACTTGGCGCCAACGACAAACCGGTCTTCCGCTCGATCCAGGGCAACGCCTTTTGCGGGTCGATGTAGAGCCATGGCAGCCTTCCATTGACCAGGCGCAGCAGGCGCTTGGCGACAATCTGTTCCGCCCGATACAGGCCGCTCAGGAAAACGCACGGCGTCTCGGCGACCGAGTCGGCAATCACTGTTCCGGCTACCAGTTCGAGATCCAGCGCGGTCTGAACGAGCTCCTTGGGGACCTCCAGCAACTCGACGGCGAGCGGGGCCAGCTCCTCCGTGGGTAAACCGCAGTGACCCTCGTCCATTGCTTCGGTCAGCGCGTAGGAGATGCCGGCGCGGACACGGATCATCGCGGTCTTCTCGATGCCGAGCTTCATGGCGATGGCGTCGGCAGTCTTGAAGCCGATGCCCCGGATGTCGCGCGCCAGACGATACGGATTCTCCGACATGATCTGCACGGCATCCGCGCCGTAGGTCTTATAGATCCGAACCGCCCGCGCCGTGCCGACGCCGTGGCTATGCAGGAAGACCATGATCTCTCGCACGACCTTCTGCGCGGCCCAGGCGTCAGTGATCCGTCTGGCGCGGACTGGACCGATGCCGGCAACTTCTCGCAGGCGCTCGGGCTCCGCTTCGATCGTGTCGAACACCTTCTCGCCAAAGGCGCGCACCAGCTTCTTGGCGTAGACCGGGCCGATGCCGGGGATCATGCCCGAGCCGAGATATTTCTCGATGCCGTCGATCGAGGTCGGCGCGGAGGTCTTCAGGAACCTCGCCTTGAACTGCTGGC
>JBOHLV010000128.1:0-3138 GCA_050729815.1 Allostellaceae bacterium | reverse complement strand
TCGCGATGCGCAACGCGCCGAAGCCGTTTGCCGCCTTCCTCACCCGCGAGCGCGTCCGGCTGAAAACCATGCTGGGGCCCGATGTCCTCAAGGGCACTGTTCTCCATGTCGCCGACCTGTCGCAAGAGGAGAGCTATCGCCGGCGCGTTCCGGTTAGCGTCTCCGGGGTCGAGGATGGCGGCATCCGCTCGGTGCTGTGCGTGCCGCTGATGCGGGATGGCGCCCTCATCGGCGCCTTCACGCTTTATCGCCAGGAGGTGCGGCCCTTTAGCGAGCGCCACATCGCGCTGGCGCAAAGTTTCGCCGCCCAGGCCGCGATCGCGATGGAGAATGCGCGGCTCATCGCCGAAACGCGCGAGGCGCTGGAAAAACAGACAGCGACGGCGGAAATCCTCCGCGTCATATCCGGCTCGCCGACCGATCTCCAGCCGACCTTCGACGCCATCGCCGCCCGTTCTGCGCGCTTGACGGGCGCCATCACCGGGGTCGTTTTGCGATATGATGGGTCGTTGATCGATGTCGCCGCCTGCGACGGCATGACCCAGGCCGAGATCGACACGGTCCGCGCCGCGTTTCCGATGCCACCGAGCCGCGCGAGCGCCACCACCCGCGCGATCCTGACGCGCGAGTTCGTTCATATCCACGATCCCGCCGTCGACCCCGACTTCGCGAATGCCAGCTTGCGCCAATTCGGCACGCTTCTCTCTGTCCCCATGCTGCGCGATGGCAATCCGCTTGGCGCCATTACCGTCTCGCGCAAGCATGTCGAGCCATTCTCCGAGGCGCAGATCGACCTCTTGAAGACCTTCGCCGACCAGGCGGTGATCGCGATCGAGAATGTGCGTCTCTTTACCGAACTGAATGAGCGCACCGACGATTTGCAGCAATCGCTGGAGCGGCAGACCGCGACCTCCGAGATTTTGCGCGCCATTGCCGCGTCGCCCGGCGAAGCGGAAGATACCCTGAAGAAGATCGCCGAGACGACGGCGCGGCTGTTCGGCGCCGTCGGCGTGTCGTTCCGGATCGCCGAGGGCGACGGGTTCAAACTGTCTGTCGGCGTCGGCCGGGGCGCGGAGCAGATCAGCTCGCAACTCTACACCAACGCGGCGACACGTCCGACGGTGAGCGGGCGCAACCTGCCGGGCGCGGTGATTCGCGAGAATCGGCAAATCCAGATTCCCGATCTCGATCATCTCGACCCCGATGTCGCGGATTGGCCGGGCCTCCCCATCGCGCGCGCCGCGGGGATTCGGGTGATGGTTGGCACGCCGCTTCGTACCGGAGGCCGCGCCATCGGCGCGCTCAACCTCTATCGGGATGTATTACGTCCCCTCGATGACGCCGAATTGCAGCTTCTGCAAAGCTTCGCCGACCAGGCGGTGATCGCGATCGAGAACGCGCGGCTGTTGACCGAACTGCGTGAATCCCTCGACCGGCAGACCGCGACGGCGGAGGTACTGGGCGTCATCTCTGCCTCGCCCGGCGAGGTGCAGCCCGTGTTCGAGGCGGTTCTCGACAATGCGGTGCGGCTTTGCACCGCGAGCCAAGGGGCGGTGTTCCGCGTCGAGGACGAAGGCTTGCGTCGCGTCGCGTCCAGGAATCTGCCAGGCGAACTTGTGTCCGTGACGGTGCTGCCAAGCGGTAACGCGCCGTACGGTCGCATGATGAGCACGCGCGCCACGGTGCATATCCGCGACCTCGTCGCCGAAGTAGGACAAAACCAGAGCGAGGAGTGGCTTGCCGCGAGACTAGCCGCCGACAAAAGCGGCGCCCGCACCGCGCTCTGGGTGCCACTTCTGAAGGATGGCGCAGTGGTTGGCGCCTGCGTCCTGAGCCGGGACGAAGTCCGTCCGTTTGGCGACAAGGAAATCGCCCTGGTCGAGAATTTTGCCAAGCAGGCCGTGATCGCGATCGAAAACGCGCGCCTCCTGACCGAACTGCGAGAATCGCTCGACCGCCAGACCGCGACCGCCGACATCCTGCGCGCCATCGCTTCGACGCCGGGCGACCCGACGCGCGCGCTCGATACCATCGCAGAGACGGCGGTGCGCATGTTCGACGCCGCCAATGTCGGGATCCGGCGGCTCGAAGGCGACATGCTCCACATGATCGCGTCCGCCGGTCCGACCACGGGCGCGCTGCGCGGTCGGACGCCGGCGCGATCGATCGACAGTCCCGATTTCTTCGCCCGGGCCGCCCGGGAAAATCGGCAATTCCTCGTGCCCGACATGCAGGCCGAAATCGCGAAATGGCCGCCGGACCTACAGGAGACGCTGCGCCAGGGCGGCGTCCGCACGGCGGCGTTCACGCCGCTTACCCGCGACGGCAAGGCGATTGGCGCGATGGGCGTCAATCGCACCGAATTGCGCCCGTTCCGGCCCGACGAACTCCAATTGATGACGAGCTTCGCCGACCAGGCGGTGATCGCGATCGAGAATGCGCGGCTGTTGATCGAGTTGCGGGAAAGTTTGGAGCAGCAGCAGGCGATCGCCGAAGTGTTGCAGGTCATCAATGGCTCGCCCGGCGATCTGACGCCGGTCTTCGAGGCAATGGTCGAAAAGGCGCGGCGCCTCTGCAATGCCGATTCGGGGCATCTCGCGCTGCCGGTCGACAACGACTTCCGCACGATGGCGGTGTCGGCGATGTCGCCCGAAATGGAGGCGGTGATCCGAGCGGTATCATATGCCCCAGGCCGAGGGACGGCGGTCGGCCGTGCTCTGATGGAACGTCAGGCCATCCAAATTGCTGATATTGGTGCCGATCCCGAACATGCCGCTCGCCACGTCGCTTCTCAGGACATGATCCGGACGATCCTTGGAGTACCGCTGCTGCGCGAAGGTATGCCGATCGGCGCTTTCGGCCTCTCTCGCACGCGCGTCGAACCGTTCACTGAACGGCAGATCGACCTGGTACGGACATTTGCCGCGCAGGCGGTGATCGCGATGGACAATGCGCGGCTCCTGGGCGAGTTGCGCGAAAGCCTGGAGCAACAGCAGGCGATGGCCGAGGTATTGCAGGCCATCAACGCGTCGCCCGGCAACCTTGCGCCGGTGTTCGAGGCCATCCTGGAAAAGGCCCACACGCTGTGCGGCGCATCGCGCGGGGCGCTGTTCATCATCGAAGGCGATACCATACGGG
>JBOHLV010000127.1:0-2461 GCA_050729815.1 Allostellaceae bacterium | reverse complement strand
CGGCGACTGCTCGTAGGCATCAACCGCAAACCCCGACTGGTGCAGCGACAACGCCGCGGTCAATCCCCCGATGCCGGCGCCGATCACAGCGATGCGGAGCGGTTTGCCAGCCATCGCCGGAAACAATGGTCCGGTCAGTTGGGGCACACGATTGTCCGCGTCATCCCCCGGCGCTCATAGGGCCGGTAATCGCCGGCGCCGCGGTGCATCGTCGGCCCCCCGTCCCATATCAATCGAAATAAATCCAGCATCCTCGGGTTCCCCATGGTTGCTTCTCGCGGCAATTTGCGCATTTCGTATGCGGCGCGAGCAGCCATCAAACGCTCTGGACGGGGCCTTCGTGCAAGCGAGACGCGCGGTACGGTCGGATGCCTTCGTCACGTCGGTAATCTGGACAGCGCCAGAGCTGCCGATCGGGAGGCGGGAGGGGCAGGCCGAGAATCACGAATATGAGATTGGCAACGGTTTGGATTGAACGGGAATTGCAGGTGCAAGGCTGTTGTCGACGATGATAGGTACAAGTGGAAATTTCGTCCCTTTTCTCCACTGACCAACGACGACAGGCGTTTGCGATGTGTTGGGGAACGGTCCCGAACTAAAATCCAGGGGGCCTACGATTGAGTGGTATTTCATCGCTCGGATCGCATCACGAATGGTGGCGGGCCGATCGATATCGTGCGCCGTCTCCAGAGCATGAAAGGCGACCTCCAGGAGTGCATGTGGATAGCCAAGTACCGTCGACCATTCCCGGTGCGTTGCCTCAGTATAGGTTCGGGCCAAATCAGCGCATGTTATTCCTGTTAGCCCAGACTTGTAGGGAAAGGCGGGCGACCACGTGACTTCGATGGAAAGATTCTCCGCGCGCTTTCCAAGCGGTTTGACCACGGAGAAAAATTCCGTTGATTTGGCTACACGCACGATCTTCGGACGAAAACGTTGCTGGGAGCACTCGTTCCAGAATGTGACGAAATTTGGCGGCGACATAATTCCGTCGACGATTTCCACGCCTTCTGCCTTAAACTTCACGACCTGTGCGCCGAAACTCGATGTTGACGGGTCAAAGAAGCCGGGATTGACCATTCGGTAGGCATATTTCTTTAGAATGGGGGGCAAAGTGCGCGCATCGCCTTGCCCGTCGGCATCGTTGGGCCACATGATGCCGACGGTCTTGTTCGTGGCGATATGCTCCCATTCCGCTGCCACCGCGTGATCGACCTGGTGAAAACTGAAGAAGAAATTATAGATCCATTCAAATCCGTTTTTTGGCGCTCCGAGGCCAAAATAGAATGATTCGAGCGGGTTCAGCGTTCCGACGCATGGTACGCCATTGGCTTCGCACTGGTTGGCCACGGGGTTGACCACAGCAGGTGCGGAGAGTGCGGTCATGATATCGACGCGTTCGTTGAAGATGAGATGCTGAGCAACTTGTGAAGCCCGGTTCGGGTCTGATTGGGTATCTCTCGTGATAATCTCGTAAGGGTGTTTGGTGCCCTGGATGCTGACGCTATTGCCGAGATGCCGCTTAATTTGATCGATAAGAAAAGGGCCGATAGGTAGATAAGTGTCGGCGAGCGATCCAGAGAGGGGGGCGACAAGCCCGATCTTGATAAGACGTCTTTTCGCGACATTCGGTGCCGCAATCGCATGACGACCAAGACTGCTCGCGGCGACCGCAGCGGCGGCGCCCAATAGTAGCGGACGACGGCCGATGCGAGATTCTTTGTCGGACATGGTTCCCTCCCTTTTTGATTAAAGCGGCGTCCGCCGAATGATCGTACTCGTTGACGTGAGATTGCCCCCAATGGGCGAGGGCTAGCAAGCCTGACGCGCCACCACCAGGCAGGCTGTTGAAAAAACTTGTAGCGGATTACGGGGACACTATACATGACTCATTTCGGCTGGGCGGAAATTAGGAATTATGCCCGCAGCCCTTGACAAAACCGCTAAATGCGTTATATCCTGCCCAGCAGGAGGTGGGATATGGCGAGCGAGCTACAGATGGCGGCGAACCGGGCGAACGCGCTGGCGAGCACTGGGCCCAAATCATTGAACGGCAAGGAAATGTCGCGCGGCAACGCGCTTCGGCACGGGCTTTCGGCAAAGCAAATCGTGGCAATGGATGAGCGCGGGGCCGATTTCGTCGCCTATCACGATGAATTGTGCGCGGCGCTAGAACCGCATGATGCGTATGAGGCGGCGCTGGTCCGGCGCCTCGCGCTCTTGTCCTGGCGGCTCGACCGCGTTGCGCGGATCGAGGCGGCCAAGCTTAGCCGCGAAAGCGCCTGGAATGAGGGGAACGGCCTGCCGAAGGATAATATCTGGCCCGCCATTCTACCCGACCTCGCGCGGTATGAGGCGGCGCTCGACCGCGCCTTCAAACGCGCGGCGTCGCTGCTGGAGCGGCGCCAGGCGCTGCGCCGCCTCGCCGCCGGCGCCGGAGTGCCGGCCGCCGCCACCGCCG
>JBOHLV010000126.1:0-9552 GCA_050729815.1 Allostellaceae bacterium | reverse complement strand
GTCGAGCAGACCATCGAGACCGACCGCGGAAGGCGCGCGGGCCCCGATCGTCGCCGTGGCCCGCGGTCGCGCCGGTCGGTTGGCGTGCCAAGTGGCCGGCATGCGCACGACCACGCCGGCGCTTTCGAGTTGCGGCACGCTGGACAAGAACCGGGCGGCGTCCCCGGCCGTCCAGCGCAGTGGATGAAATATCTCCCCCGAATCGACCATCGACCGCAGCCAGTCGCAGGCTTCAGCGGCCCGCTGCACCGGCAGCAACAAGGAAAGCATCTTGTCCCGGCTCGCTGGTCCGGAATACTCGCGCATCGCCTGACCGAGTGGCACATGCTGCGCCTTGGCCTGTGCCGACAACCGGGTGGTGTAAGTGACGACGAAGGCGAAGGGCCGCTCGGGATCGGCCCGGTTCTCGGCCAGATTGAAATGCACCCGCCCGACCAGGTTCCAAGCCGGGTTCAGTGTTTTCAGGAACGATTGCAGGTCGATTCCAGCCCTGCCGAAGGCCGTCGCGAACGCCGCGCCCAACTCCGCCCACAGCCCCAGCATGACATCGGGAGTGAGATATTCCGCACCCGGCATCATCGGCGCCGTCAGCACCAGGGTGGCCAGCTCTCCCTCGGTCAGTGGCGGCACAACCGGCAGGGCGAGCGACGATCGGGCGCCGACGGCCGCAGCCGAGGAATAGAGGCACAGCGCCCCAGCATAACGGGCGGCGAAATCGCGCCACCAAACGAAGGTTGGCGGCAATGTCAGGCCGACCTCGCCCGCACCGAGCCGCATCAGGCCGTGTCCAGATCCCTGAGCGAACGCAATGGCAAGCCGCTCGGCGACCCTGTCATCCAGGGCCGGCGCGTCCTCGGCAATTTCGAGCAGAAGCCGCCCTTGCGGCGTCAAGCGGAGGTCGAGGCGAGAGACGACGGGCGCACCGCCCGTCAAATCGCGTCTTGACTCGACTCTGGCCATTTCGAGGTGGGGTTGAT
Organism: Allostellaceae bacterium; assembly: GCA_050729815.1. Lineage (GTDB taxonomy): Bacteria > Pseudomonadota > Alphaproteobacteria > ATCC43930 > CGMCC-115725 > JAATGI01. The sequence goes on along the minus strand of JBOHLV010000126.1, from coordinate 8,575 downwards.
CGGCGCCGAAGGTGGAAGAAAGTTCATTCTCGGCGATAGGTGCGCAGCGCGTGATAATGGGGATGGGGATCGCGGATGAAATCCGGCGACAGCGGATTGAACTCCGGCGGCCGCTTGGGCGCGGCTGCGGTGTCGTGCGGGATGGTCATGCCCGGGCTCCCTGGGGCTGGGCCTGGCCCGCCAACAATTTTCTGGCCTCGTCCGCCAGCACCGTGCCCTCGAAATAATCGGGGTTCATGGAGAGATGTAGCATCGCCGGGTTGGTGAAGGTGAAGTCGCGAAAGGCGGCGCGGTCCATCATGCCGCTTTCGACGAGGCCCCAGGCCTCGGACAGCACGGTTTTCGCGTCATGGACGTCCCAATGGCCGATATCGGAACCGAAGAGCGCCTTCAAGGGCAGGCCCAGGGGGTTGAGCTCCGGCCTGAAGGCGAGCGGCGTCAGCCGGTCGTCGCCCTCGCAGCCGAAATAGAAGGGATCGATGAAAAGCGCTTTGAGGTCTTCGAGTTCACGCAGTTGGCAGAGCGCGAATTCATCGAAATTGGCGGGGCGCGCCACCGCCATGCCGTGGGTCGGCGTGGTGCGGATGCGCGCCGCCGTCAGCCGCTGGTCGCCGAACTCGGTGAAGAGCCGTGCCAGGAGGTCGATGTCGAGCTTGGCGGGATCGAGATTCTGTTCGAGCGACTCGATATTGCGTTTTTCCCAATGCTCGATGAGATCGTTCAGAAGATTAAGCGCCCAGGCGACGCCGCCTTCCAAAAAGGCGAACCGCAATTCGGGGAAGCGCCGCGTCACGCCGCCCAGAACCAGCGCGCGGCAGAAGAAATTGGCACCCTCGGCGAAATCGCCCAGATGGTTGAAGACATAGTTGGAGGGTGAGGCGCGCATGCCGCAGCCGCGCGACGAAGTATGGCAGACGGGCGTGATTTTGAGCTCGATACATTTGCGCCATAAGGGGTCGTAATCATAGGGCGCGTCCATGACGATGGAGCGGGTCGATTGCGTCGGATGGCGGAAGGGATCGCCGCCATCGGCCGGCCGCGCCGGCCCGCGGATTTCGGTGCCGATCATCGCCGCCTTGAAGCCGAGCTCTTTCACCGCGAATTCGAGCTCCTCGATCGCCTCCTTGGGCGTATAGGCCGGGATCACCGCCACCGGGCGCATGCGGTCGCCGACATCCTTGAACATCTCGGCATACATCATGTTGAGGGCGCGGCACGAGGCGCGGCGCACCTCCTCATCGTGAAGGAAAATGAAGGCAAGGCCCATCGACGTATAGCAATGGGCGAAATCGAAGCCCAGCTCGTCCATCCGGGAGCGCATATAGCGCGGCAGCATCGCGAGGGCGCGGTCGTCGGTCAGCGGCCCCGACGGCATGCCCCACCAGAAGCCCTTGACCGTGGTGCCATGGGGCCCGCCGACGGGCCATGCAGAGCGATATTGCTTCGCCCGCTCCTTGCCGGCGACCTCGCCGAGGAAATCATCAAGCGCGAACTGGCATTCGGCGATATGGCCGTCGCCATCGATCACCGGATGGTCAAGCTTTGCCCGGATTTCGGCGCCGACGATCGGTTCGAACTGGCCCATTCCATGCCTCCCTTTTCCGGTTGGGCCCAGTCTAGCGCAAGAACGGCTCGCCCGGAACCATCGGCTGGCGCTATGATGGGCTGAGGAGGAACGTACCATGAGCGCAAGCGCCACAAGTTTCGATGTCGGCGGCATCCGCTATCCGCGGCCCTTCAAGATCCGCCGGCTCGGGCATTTCGGCTTCAATGTCGAGAATATCGACGCCAATGTCGATTTCTATTCCCGGCTGTTCGGGTTTCGGCTGACCGACGAGATCGATGTCGGCATGTTCGATTTCATGAAGGAAGCGGCATCGCGGATGAAGGACACCCGCATCTTCTTCCTCACCTACAACACCGACCACCACGCCTTCCTGCTCGCCGACAAGACCATGGGCGCGCTCTTGGGCGATGCCGGGCCGAGGGGCGATGTCACCCTGAACCAGATCACCTGGCAGGTCGGTACCTTGGAAGAGGTTGCCGCCGCCGGCGGCTACCTCAAGGAGCGCCAGGTCGAAATCCGCCGCATGGGCCGCGACATGCCGGGCAGCAACTGGCATTGCTACTTCCGCGATCCCGACGACCACACCATCGAGCTCTATTACGGCATGGAGCAGATCGGCTGGGACGGGCGCGCGAAGCCGCGGGCGATGTATGACCGCCGCTTCGACGAGGCGCCGCAATTGCCCCAGATTTCGGAGCGGCAGGAGGTCGCCGACGCGGTGGCGCGCGGCGTCGATATTTTCAGCGGCACCAAGGTCGCGGATGTCGGCGAGGCGCAATACGATGTCGGCGGCGTCATGCTGCCGCGGCCCTTCAAGGTGACGCGGATCGGGCCGATCGCCCTCTTCGTGGAGGATGTCGCGGCGGCGGCGGCGTTCTATACCGAGACTCTGGGTTTCGTCAAAACCGAGGAGGCGGTGTGGCGCGGCCAGCGCTGCGTCTACCTGCGCAACGGCACGGAGCATCACAGCCTGACCCTGGCGCCGCGGGCGTTGCGCGAGCCGCTCGGCCTCAGCTCCCATTCGAGCTGCATGAGCATGGGGCTGGAGCTCGGGTCGTGGCGCCAGCTTCGCGACGCGGTGCGCTATCTGAAGGAGCATGGCGTGCGCTTCACCGACGCGATCCCGCCCGAGCTTCATCCCGGGATCGATTACGCCGCCCATTGCATCGATCCCGACGGCCATTGCCTCGAGCTCTATTGCTATATGGAGCAGATCGGCTGGGACGGCAAACCGCGCCCGGCGGAGCTGCGCCGCAAGGTCGCGGGCGACTGGCCCGAAACGCTCGATCCGCTCTCCGACTCGTACGCCGACCAGACCTTCCAGGGACCGCTGGGGTGAACCGACAATGACCGCGATCCGCCCGCAATTGACCCATGCCGGTATCTATGTCGATGACATCGCCAAGATGCGCGATTTCTATGTCCGGGTGATCGGTCTTATCGAGACCGATCACGGCCACGGCACCACCTTCGACAATGATTTCGTCTTCATGAGCGCCAATCCGCTGATCCACCATCAGCTCATCCTGGCGACCGGCCGTGCCGAGCGCGCCCGGATGAGCACGGTCAACCAACTCTCCTTCAAGGTGGCGAACCTTCAGGAACTCCGGGTGATGCGCGACCGGGTCAAGGATTATGGCATCACCCGAATCCGCCCGGTGAGCCACGCCAATGCCTGGTCGATCTATTTCGACGATCCCGAGGGCAACGGGGTCGAGATCTATCTCGACACGCCGTTCCACGCATCGCAGCCGCATGCCGACGCGCTCGATCTCGATCTGTCGGACGAGGCCATCGTCCGCGCCACCGAGGACGCCGGTCGCGACGACCCGACCTTCACCCGGATCGAGAACTGGAACGACGAAATGCGCGCGGTGCTGAACCGCGGGTAGCGGCGGTGCTGGTCAGCCGGCGAACTCGTCGGCAAGGCCGGCGATCCCGGCTTTCAGTACCGGATCCTTGAACCGTCCGGCCAGGGTCAGCAACGCGCCGCGAATGTCGGCCTTCAGCTTCGGCGACGACAGCTTCGCAAGGTTTGGCGCCATGCCGATCAGCCCTGGCATCCGGTCGCGCTGCCAGCCATCGCTCAGGCCCGGAATGGTCAATGTCTTGACGACATTGACGAAGTACCGGGCGGCGCTTTGCGCGAATCCAGCGACCTTGGCTTTCGTCAACGATTTCGCTTCGACCTGGCTGGCGACGCCCTTGACCATGGCGCCATAGACGACCAACCCGGCATCGTAGTAGCCGGCCATTTCGGCGGCATAGGTGACGGCGTTGCGGTTGACCTGGGCATTGAGCTTGTCGAGGTTCTTCGTCTTCGCCGCATCCTGAAAACTGCGATAGCCGGTGCCGGCGAGGGTATAGACCAGGCCAACCCGGGTCACTGTGCGGATCTGCTTGCCAAGTTCCTGCATCTCTTTCGACGAGGTCGGCCCGTTCGCGGGGACATCGCTCACGTCATAGGCGGCCCTGAGCAGCGTTCTGACCTTGGGGTCGGTCATTCGCGGTGCCTGTCCGGTCTTATAGGCGTTGGCGCCGAGCGCGATGAGCTGGTTTGCCGCCTTTTGGATCGCGGCAAGATCGGCGGCATGGCTAGGCACCGCGACGGCCGCAAGGCCGAACAGGAAAATGGCGGCGAGCGCGGCAACGCGCAGGATTCGATTCATCGGCGGAAACTCCCTTGAAGCGTGATATTCGGCCGGCTTGCGATCATAGGCTCGCGATCAGCCGCCGAGTGCCTCGGCAATGCCGCGATACCCGGTGCGCAGGATCAGGTCTTTCGATTGCTTGGCGCCGACGAGCGCGTCGTCATGAAGCTTCTTGCGCTCCTCGGGCAGCAGGAACCGCGCCGCCGTCGGCGCGATCGCGATCAGCCCGGCCATACGGGCGCGCCGCCAATGGTCGCTCTCGCCGGCGATCGTCAGCGAATAGAAGATGCCGTCGATGGTCTGCGTCGCGCCGTTGCGTATCTGGGCAAGACCGTGGCGCGCCAATTTGCTCGTGAATTCCCCGGGATTGGCCTGCAATTCGTGCGCCACGCATTTCAGGACCAGGGTCTCGACCACCAGCTCGCCGTCGAAATAGGCGCCCATCTCCGGGGCGAAGGCAACGGTGTTATGGTTGATTTGCTTGCTGAGCTTCGCCATGTCGCCCAACTTGGCCGTTACCGCAAGCGACGGTGCGCCGGTCCCGGCCAGCGTATAGATGAGGCCGACCTGCGCGATCGCTTGCATCTTTTTGGACAGATCCTCGATCTGGCTGAACGGCGGCGTCCCGGTCAGCGGCAGATCGCTCAAATCGAACACGACGTCGAGCAGCGCCGCTACCTTCGGATCGCTCATCCGCGGCGGTTGACCGGTCTTGTAGGCGTTGGCGCCGAGCGCGGCGAATTGCTGTTCCGCCTTCTCGACGGCGGCGATGGCGGCGGCATGGCCGGGCGCGACCGCGACGATCGCGGCAATGGCGGCTGCTGCCGCGCCAACCGCGACAGACAAAAAACGTCTCATCTTCTGAAGATCCCCCTTCAACAACGCGACGACACTATCGAACCGCGTGGGGTCGGGGCAACCCTCTTATGGCTAAGCCGCGGATTTTCCCCATAGTCGTGCGGAGGCGAGATCGGCACCCGCACGAATGGAATGCAGCTTTAGCCAGACCACGGGCGCGATTACCCATTCGCGCCCGGTAAAGGTGCCGAAGCCGCAATCGGCGCCGGCGACGACGCGCGTCCGGTCGCCGACGACGGCAACCGCTTCCTCGATCCGCCGCGCCACCACCTCCGGATGCTCGACGAAATTGTTGGTGCTGTCGATGACGCCGGGAATGAGGATCATGTCCGCCGGCAGCTTGTGGCGCTTCAGCGCCGCGTATTCGTGCTGGTGCCGCGGGTTCGAGAATTCGACCGACAAGGCGCCGACCTTCGCCCCGTAGAGCGCCGGCAGGATGAGATCGAGCGGCACGTCATGGATGTGCGGACCGTCCCAATTGCCCCAGCAGACATGGAGGCGCACGCGCTCCGGCGGAATCCCTTCGATCCCCTTGTTGATGGCGGCGACCTGGAGCTCCGTCATCTTGACGAATTCGGCGTCGGAAAGGTCGCGATGGAACATGGTGCGGTCCATGGCGAGGTCGGGCGCGTCGATCTGAAGGATGAGACCGGCCTCAACGATCGCGCGATATTCGTGGGCAAGTTCGCGCGCCAGCGCCATTAGATACGCCTCATGTGAATCGTAATAGGCGTTGAGCATGGTCGAGGAACAAATGCCCGGCGACGGCACGGTCATGAAGGATTCGGGGAACGCGTCGATGTCTTTGACGGCTTTTTGAAACCGCGCGATCTCGGATTTGATCGGCGCGTCACTGAGGTAATGGATTTCGGCCCGCGCCTCGGCCGCGTTCTGGGTCCGGCTCGATTGCGGAAAGCGGCGCAGCCAGCCTTGTGTCAATTCGGGAAACTCTTCGAAATCGCGGCCGCGGCGCCGCTTCGATTCCCCGGCGAAGCCCGACATGCGCTGCGGGATATAGGTCTGGAAGCCGACGCGCTGCTGCTCGCCGTCATTGCCGCTGTCGATGCCGGCTTCCTTTTGTTTCTGGACGGCGTGGCGCACGGCCTTATCCAATTCGGCGCCGAAGGCCGCCGCATCGACCTTCTCGCCGGCCTCGCGGGCGACGAGCAGCGTTGATAGCGTCTCATTGCGCGGCAGGCTGCCGACATGGGTAGTGCGAATGCGGTCTTGGCTCGTCAGCATCGATTCCTCCCAGTTCTCTATTGAGGGAGATTAACCACCAAGACCCCGTGGCGCCAAGATGCTCGTGACCGCGATGACCTGCCTTGTCGGGGTTGCGCCCCAAATGCTATGGATCGCGGATGGGAGAGAGGCCGGATCGCGAGGCTCCGCAAGGGCCGGTCCACCGCACCGTTTCCGATCGCGACAATCTCGAGCGCCTAGGGTGCCGGGATAGCGGCTTTGTGATCTCCCCGGGCGATTTCGCCGCCCGCGGCCACCTTGCCTGATCGATGTCGGAGGCACTCTCCGCCGCGATCGCCATCGCCTTCAACGGCGTCGCCTTCGCGATGGTGCTCTATCTCGTATCGGTGGGATTGAGCGTGACCATGGGGCTGATGGGCTTCGTCAATCTGGCCCATGGCGTGTTCGCGGCGGCGGGCGGCTATGTCATGACAACGCTCTTCAACGATTACGGCGTGCCGTTTCCGTTGGCGGTGGCGATCGCTTCGGTCGTGGTCGGCGCCGCCAGCATCGTCTTGGAGCGCGGGCTCTATCGCCGCTTCTATGGCGGCGACGAACTCGACCAGGTGCTGCTGACCATCGCCATCGTCTTCATGTCGATCGCGGCAGCGAAATATATCTGGGGATCGGAACAACAGCCGATGGTTCCGCCGCCCTATCTCGCCGGCCATTTCGCGATCGCCGGGCGCGAATTTCCGACCTATCGCAGCTTCATTATCGTTGCCGGCGCGGTGCTGGTGACGATCCTGTGGCTCGGCCTCGACCGCACCCGCCTCGGCGCCAAGATCCGGGCCGCGGTCGATAACCGGCGCATGGCGCAGTCGGTCGGGATTGACACCTCCGGCCTGTTCTCCTTCACCTTCGCGCTCGGCACCGGGCTCGCGGCGCTGGGCGGCGCGTTCGGCGCCGAGCTGTTGCCGATCTTCCCGAGCTACAGTCTCGACAATCTCCTCTATTTCCTGATCGTGGTGACGGTGGGTGGACTCGGCACCATCCGCGGGCCGTTCTTCGCGGCGCTGCTGCTCGGCATTTCCGACACCGCCTTCAAATATCTGCTGCCGGAGTTCGGTTCGTTCTTCATCTATGTCCTGACGCTGGTGGTGCTGCTGGTGCGGCCCAAGGGCCTGTTCGGCCAGATCGGGCGCATCTGAACGTGAGCACGACCCCGGTGCCGCCGCTCCTCCAGGCTGCGCCGTCGCCAGCGACCTTGCCCGATGCCGTGCGCCACCTGATGCGGCGGCATCGCCCGCGGCTTTACGAGGCGCTGCCCTGGCTCCTGGCGATCGCCGCCTATTTCGTCTTTCCCGACTATCTCCAGCTCGGCGCGCAGGTCTTCATCGCGGTGCTGTTCGCGCTCGCGACCGATCTGATCCTCGGCTATGGCGGCGTGATCACCCTCGGCCAGGCGGCGTTCTTCGGCACCGGTGCCTATGTCTGCGGCATTCTTTCGGCCCATGGCTGGACCGAGCCCCTGAGCCTCTTGGTGATCGCCGGACTGGCGGCGGCGCTGGTCGGCCTCGTGTCGGGCATCGTGGTGTTGCGCACCACCGGCCTCACTCAATTGATGCTGACCCTGATCGTCGCGGTGATGCTGCAAGCCGCCGCCAATCAGGCCACCAGCGTCACCGGCGGCGCCAATGGCCTTCAAGGCATGGTGATCGCGCCGGTTCTCGGAATCTTCGATTTCGGCCTCTATGGCGTGACCGCCTATTTCTACTGCCTCTCGGTGTTGTTCCTCGGCTGGCTCCTCGTCCGCACTCTTGTGCATTCGCCGTTCGGCCGTTCGCTCACCGGGATTCGCGAAAGCGAGGCCCGGATGCACGCCATCGGCTCGCCGGTATTTCGCCGCCGCCTCACCGCCTATTGTATATCGGCGGCACTGTGCGGGGTGGCGGGCGCGCTGCTCGCCGAAACGACGCAGCTCGTGGCTCCCGACTCCTTGAGCTTCGATCGGTCCGGCACGGTGTTGATCATGCTGATCGTCGGTGGTGTCGGCCGGCTCTATGGCGCCTTCATCGGCGTGCCGCTCTACATGATCCTGCAGGACCGCTTCGCCGCGATCGACCCGGTCTACTGGTATTTCTGGATCGGGCTTCTGCTGATCGCAGTCGTGCTGTTCGCCCGCGGCGGCGTGCTCGGTCTGGCCGAGCGCTTGTGGCCGACGCACCGCACCCGGCGATGACCCCCATGCCTGCAACCGCCGCGCTCGAAGCCCGCGGCCTGTCGCTGAGCTTTGGCGCGCTCAAGGTGGCTAATG
>JBOHLV010000125.1:0-2251 GCA_050729815.1 Allostellaceae bacterium | reverse complement strand
CGCCCGAACCGGGGCGAGCCGCCGCGCCGCGGCGTCGCGCCACGGTGCCGCCTGCCACGGGGTCGAGGGGAATTCCATCATGCCGCCCAAAAGCCCGGTATCGGGCCGCCGGCGCAACAGCACCGCGCCGTCCGGCAGCCGCGCCCAATAGAGAATGCCGAAGCGTTGCGGCTTCGCCTTCTTGGCCGGCTTTCGCGGCAGCCCCTCGGCAAGGCCGAGGGCATGGGCGCGGCATCGCTCGCGCCAGGGACAGAGCGCGCAGGCCGGCCGGCGCGGGGTGCATAGGGTCGCGCCCAGATCCATGACGCCTTGGGCATAATCGCCGGGCCGCCGCGCTGGGGTCAGGGTCGCGGCAAGATCGCGCAAAAGCGGCTTCGCCGCCGGCAATGGCTCGGCAACGGCGAACAGCCGCGCGATCACCCGCTCGATATTGGCGTCGAGCGGCGTCGCCCTAAGATCGAAGGCGAAGGCCGCGACCGCCGCCGCGGTATAAGGCCCGATGCCGGGCAGACGGCGCAGCGCCGCCTCATCGGCGGGAAAGCGGCCGCCATGTTGCGCCACGACGGCGCGTGCCGCGGCATGAAGGTTGCGCGCCCGAGCGTAATAGCCGAGCCCCTGCCATTCATGGAGGATGTCGTCGAGCGGCGCGGCGGCGAGCGCGGCGAGATCGGGCCAACGCCGAAGGAAGCGATCGAACCGCGCGGCGATGGTGGCGACGGTGGTCTGTTGCAGCATGATCTCGCTGAGCCAGACGCGATAGGGATCGGCCGTCTCGCCCGGCGTCGCGCGCCACGGCAGGTCGCGGCGATGCCGGTCGTACCAGCGGATGAGCGCCGCCGCGAGCGCGCGGCGGTCGGCCGGCGTGAACGGGGCGGGGGCGGAAGTTGGCAACGACATGGCTCGCCGGGTTGTTTTGCATCCCAGAGGGGGAAGTCTACCCCCCGCGCCTCGCGGATTCGCGCCGGCGCACCTACATTGTTATCATGCCCATGCCACGCCGAGGCATGGCCTCATCAAGGATCGTCATGACATCATGAAATCCCGGACGCAATTCCATGTCTGGTACATCGTCGCCGCGGTAATCGCGATCCTTGCCCTGCAATATTTCATGAGCGGCAAGTCGAAGGTCCAGTCGGAGCCCTACAGCCAGTTCCAGACTGATCTCAAGGCCGGCAAATTCAAGAATGTCTCGGTCGCCAATCATTATATCTACGCGACGCTGAAACAGCCCTTGAAGAACGGCGCGAAGCAGATCGTCGTCAATCGCGTCGATCCCACGGTCGCGACTGAGCTGTCGAAATATGGCGTCACCTATTCCGGGACGCGCACCAGCACCGTCGTCTCCGATCTCCTGTCCTGGTTTCTGCCGGTGCTGTTCTTCGTCGGCATCTGGTTTTTCCTGTTCCGGCGGATGGGCGCGGGCGGGCTCGGCGGCGGCACGATGACGGTCGGCAAGAGCAAGGCCAAAATCTATGTCGAAACCGATACCAAGACCAGTTTCGACGATGTCGCGGGGGTCGATGAGGCGAAGGAGGAGCTGGAGGAGATCGTCTCGTTCTTGAAGGACCCGAAGCGCTATGGCCGGCTCGGCGCGCGGATTCCGCGAGGCGTCTTGCTGGTCGGGCCGCCGGGCACTGGCAAGACGCTCTTGTCGCGCGCGGTCGCGGGCGAGGCGGGCGTGCCGTTCTTCTCGATCAACGGCTCCGAATTCGTCGAGATGTTCGTCGGTGTCGGCGCCGCCCGGGTGCGCGATCTTTTCTCGCAGGCGCGGCAGAAGGCGCCCGCTATCATCTTCATCGACGAACTCGATGCTCTGGGCCGCGCGCGCGGTGCCTTTCCCGGCATCGGCGGCCATGACGAGAAGGAGCAGACGCTGAACCAGCTCCTCTCCGAGCTCGACGGTTTCGATGCGGGGATGGGGCTGGTGCTGCTCGCGGCGACCAACCGGCCGGAAATTCTCGACCCCGCCCTGCTGCGTGCCGGCCGCTTCGACCGCCAGGTACTGGTCGACCGGCCGGACCGCAAGGGCCGCGCCGATGTCGCCAAGATCTATTTCAAGAAGATCGAATTGGCGAAGGATGTGTCGCCCGACCAGATCGCGGCCCTGACGCCGGGCTTCACCGGGGCCGACATCGCCAATCTCATCAACGAGGCGGCGCTGGTCGCGACCCGGCGCGGCGCCGACAACGTGACGATGGCCGATTTCACCGAGGCGGTGGAGCGCATCGTTGCCGGCCTCGAAAAGAGGAAC
>JBOHLV010000124.1:0-3921 GCA_050729815.1 Allostellaceae bacterium | reverse complement strand
AGCGACCCTTTGGTCCGCACGGTTCGATGGCGCACGGTGGCGAACACGCTTTCGATCGGATTCGATGTGCGCAGGTGGTCCCAGTGCTCGGCGGGAAAGTCGAAGAAGGCGAGCAGGGTTTCACGGTCCTTGGTCGATGCTTATCCCGTTGACTCAGGTTAACCAAAATGTAGCATGGCCCCATGGGCCGTGCCCGTTCACTGAGCCAATTCCAGAGGGAATTCCCCAACCAGGAAAGCTGCGCGGCATTTCTCGCGAAGCGGCGGTGGCCGAACGGATTTGTCTGCCCCGGATGTGGCGGCAAGCGGGCGTGGCGGCTTGCCAGCCGCGCTGTCTTTGAATGCCCCGACTGCGGACGGCAGACATCGATAACCTCGGGCACGATCCTGCATCGCTCCAAGCTGCCGTTGCAGACGTGGTTCTGGGCGGCGCACCTGATGGCGACGCACTCCAACGGCATGTCGGCGCTGCAACTCGCCGCTCAGCTTGGGGTGGGCTACAAGACCGCTTGGCTCTTGGCTCAGAAGTTGCGCCGCGCCATGGTTGATCCGGATCGCACGCTTCTGGAGGGCGTGGTCGAGGTCGATCAGACCGAAATTCCCTTCCGTTCCGGCGATGTGGGAAAGGCCGGAAAGATCATCATTGCCGGCGCAGTCGAAGTCGTGGATCGCACCACGAATCGTGCCGAGCCTCGGAAACTCCATGCAAAATATCTCGACACGCGCTCGGGCCGTGTCCGTCTGGCGGTGGTTCCGAGCAACTCCGCAGCATCCCTGCACGCCTTTGTGCGCCGCCACGTGAAGCCGGGGACAACTTTGCTAACCGACGGCCACAGCTCATATCCAGGGCTTTCCGAATACCGTCACGACCCGCGCACGGTCGGCAAGATGGCGGGCCACGTTGCCTTGCCCTGGATTCACCGCGTCTTCTTTCTGCTGAAGCGCTGGGGCCTGGGCACCTACCACGGGCTACGCGACAAGCACATGGAGACCTACCTCAACGAATTCGTGTTCCGGTACAATCGCCGCTTCTACCGACACGTCTCATTTGACACGGTCCTCGGACTTGCTTCGCACGCAAAACCAACAAGCTATCGCGACCTTGTCGGCCTGGACACGTCGGGCACGCCGTCGCGTTCAGCCAGCCGACCTATCAGATATCGCGCAACCTGAGTCAACGGGATAAGCATCGATGCTCGTGCCCTCTACGAGGACCTCTACTGTGCCCGCGGCGAAGCCGAGAACCGCATCGGCGAGCAGTTCGAACTCTTCGCCGATCGCGCCTCCTCCGCGACGATGCCGGCCAATCAGCTGCGCATGTGGTTCTCGGCCATGGCTTACGTGCTGGTCGACACCCTGCGCCGCGTCGGCCTGCGCCATACCCAGTTCGCCGATGCCGCGGTCGCGACCATCCGTCTCAAGCTTTTGAAGCTCGGCGCCCAGGTCCGTACCAGCGTGCGCCGCATTCACTTCGCCATCGCGTCAGGATGCCCGAACAAGGTCGAGTTCGAACTCGCCTATCTCTATCTCCAGCGTGCCTTCAACTCAGGCTGAACGAACCGCCGCGCCGAAACCCCCGGCCACCGTCTCGCGGATTGGTGACGCGCGTTCGGATCGACCCCCATTGCGAGCGAGGCACCGCCACTGGACTCGTATGACGAGAACCTCACATCAAAGCATTCCAATCCTATCTGCGATGCACTGGCGACCCCGCACGCCGACCACGGCGGGCCTCGTTCGCCGCGTTAAACTCGCGGGCTATGAGAAATCCAGGTTAGCGTCGGTCGCGCTAATTTGGTTCGTTTGCTAACCATTTGCCAGACGGTCCCTCACAAAGTGCCTTCGCATCTGGCGTGAGCGAGATTCTGGCATCGTGACAGCTCAACTCGAACGCGCGTCGACTCATGTGCTGGAGCGCATAGGCGTTGGCATAGTGATATTTGATTGCTTCGCCCCGCGTGTAATCAAAATTACTAGCGACACCGTTCCACAGGCCAAGAACGAGGCCCGAATAGAGCATGACGGGGACGAACAGCAGCAAGCTCCATTTTGCTATCCGGAAGGCGGCGTAGGGTAAGGCGATCGAACCGAATAATCCGATCACGAACAATGTTAGCGGAGCCACCGCGTGCCCGCCCGCGAAGAGGTGCGGGTAAAATAGCAATTTGCCCCCGCTCCAACCCCCCTGGCCGGAAGCTATCGTGCCGATTACGATAAAGAAGAACACGGCGACAGCTTTCCAGACAACTGTCCAAATCTTCCTGGCCATGGATGGCGGTTGAATATTCTCGCCGGGCCGCAGTGAGGCCTCAGGATCACTACGCTCAAAACCATCCAACGTCTTCGCCAAGAAAAGTGCGAACGCCCTCGCACCAAAGACTACCAGAAGATCGAATGTAAGGTCCCCAACGCGGTACCAACTCCCGTGAAAAGCGGCGGCAACGATTCCAAGAGGCACGATGCCGACGATACCAGAAACGAGGCCTATGAAGACGCCAGTGCCGCCCCAAAGTAGGTAGGTGACCAAAAATCCATAAAGCCAAACCTCGAGACCAAAAAGGTACGACGCTGCAAAGAATCCCCAAAACGCGGCAACGCGGGTGGCACGAAACGCCGACAATGGTAGGAGTATCAGGAGGCAAAAGAACAGCGCGGCGGTGTCGATCTGCATCAAGGGGGGCAGCAGCCATTCCGCTAACCCAGCAGTACCGCGAATCATGAATACGGCCACGAATATCGTGCCGACCAAGATGGCTACGCCAAGGATCGCCGTTCCTGCGGTCTTGATAGCGTTCGCCACGATGCCCTCCGGCGGTCGCAATAGAAAATCCGCAATAGAAAATCCGCTGTAAACAGGAAAGCAAATTATATGAGTTAGGGTAAACAATTCGTAAATCTACACGAATCCACACGACCCTGCGGCCCAACCTTTACTCAGCAGTCGGTAATGTAGGCGACGGTGGGCGCTCTGAAGAATGACCGGACGAGCCGAGGCGCATGTTTGAGACGCGCCAACTGCGCCTCGATCTTCTCCTGTAGCCGTTCACCCTTGCGCAGTGGTGTCCTGGCCACGCCGGTGCGCTTCACATGGCTCCATACCAACTCGTCGGGGTTCAACTCCGGCGCGTACCCTGGCAGGAAGTGCAGCGTCAGCCGTCCCTCGGTCGATTGCACGTAGTCTTTCACCAGCTTTGTCTTGTGAGCCGGAAGTCCGTCCACCACCAGATGGATCGGGGTTGCCCGCCGGCGCATCATCTTCCGCAGCAGGCGGACGAACAGTTCCGCGGTCAGCCCACCTTGATAGGTGTAGTACCAGAACCCACCCTTCGCATTCACTGCCGAGGCCGCGCTGATTGATTGCCGTTGACCGGGACGTGAGACGACCGGCGTGTGCCCTCTGACACCCCAGGTCCGGCCATGTACCGTGTCAGCGCGAAAACCAGACTCATCCCAGAAGAACACCTCCCCACCCGCCGCCCTGGCCTGCCGTGCAATGGCCGGATAGGTCTCACGCCGCCACCGCTCGATTGCCGCGGGATCACGCTGATAGGCGCGTTGCAATGGTTTTTGCGGCGTCACATTGAGCTTGGCGAGCAACTCCCCAACTGCAGTGAGACCGAGGCGGATGCCGAACTTTCGCTCGATCAGTTCCGCGACGACCGAGCGGGTCCACAGGCCGAAGTCGAGGCCATACTGGCGCGGGTCCTTGCCGTTGATCCAACGGAACACCTGCTGTTCCTGGCGCGGTGTCAGGCTGCGCGGCCGTCCTGGCGCGAGCCGCGCCCGTAGCGCGCACAGACCGACACCCGGCTTGGCCGCCGCGGTAAGCCATTTGTATATCGTGGTTCGGCTGAACCCGTATGACGCGATCACCGCCGCGGCTGCTTCGCCCTCCCGCACCCGCTCGACCGCCATCAGGCGG
>JBOHLV010000123.1:0-7307 GCA_050729815.1 Allostellaceae bacterium | reverse complement strand
TGGCGGCCGAACCAATAGGATTCGAGCGGACAATCGTTGGTGACGCACGGCATGCCGTTGATTTCGCACTGGTCGGAGACCGGGTTCACCGTTTCCGGCGTGGCGAAGGCGGTAACGATATGGACTTTCTCATTGAGGATCAGATCCTGCGCCACTTCGGACGCGCGGTTGGGGCTCGACTCGCTGTCCTTGGTGATGATTTCCAACGGATGCTTGCGTCCGTTGATGGTGATCTGATTGCCGGTGACCTTCCGTGCCTGCTCGATCGCCCAGGACATCTCCTTATAGAAGAGGGCGAGCGCGCCGGTCTTCGGGCCGACGAGCCCGATCTTCACCGTTTCCGGCACGGCGAAGGCCGGCCGGAACAGGATCGGCGTCGCGGCAGCAGCGAGGCCGGCGGCGGCGGTCCCCTGCAGAACCTGGCGGCGGGTGACAGCGCGACTCTTCCGCTTCATGGCTTTCCTCCCTTGGTCTCGGCCGGTCGCGTGTCGTGGTGCCCGCGATCCGGTGAATCAAAGATACACGGGCGAACGTTTGAATTCAAACCAATTGCGCCCGGGCCGATCCCGGCCCTAAAGTCCCCGCTTTCCAGGCGGGACGCGATGATGTTGCAGGACGAGCAAGACAAGACGACAGGGCAGCCACCGGCGGCGCACCAGCGCGCGTCGTCGCGACGGCCGACGGCCGCCGTGCCGGAAATCGATCTCGGCGCGCTCAAGAATTTCGTGGGCTTCAATCTGCGCCTCGCCCAAGACGTGTCGTTCCGCTCCTTCGCCCAGCGTACCGGGATGAAGCATCTGCGACCGGGCCGATTCGCCGCGCTGATGGTGCTGCGCGACAATCCCGACATCACGCCAGGGGCGTTGGGCCGCGCCATCGCCCGCGACAAATCCTCGGTAACGCCGCTGGTCCAGGATTTGCAGCGCAACGGGCTGATCCGGCGCAAAAGCTCGCCGACCGACCACCGCAGCGTCACCCTCACCCTCACCCCCGCCGGCCAGCGGCTCTTGCGCGACCTCATCGGCCATGCGAGGGCGCATGACGACCAACTCGACGAGATCGCGGGCGCGGCGAAGGCGGAATTCGTCGCCATCCTGCAACGGATCGCCGATGCTTTCGGCTAAGCGCCCTTGAGCGGTGGCGCGGAGTCTGGTAGCAAGGTCATTCCCTGGGAGCCGGCGAGAATAAGGATAATGCGGAGGATGGCCGAGCGGATGTCGCGACCGAAGGCGGTGGGCGGACAGCACATGGCGGGCGCGGCACGATGCATGCTGATCGCCGCCGCAGCGCTGATGGCGATGGCCGGGCTGGCCCGGGCGCAACTCTTGTCGCTGCCGCCGGGCGGGCCGATCGCGCTCATCGGCGATGAGCCAAGCTATCTCGATCTCGGCCTCGGCAGTTATTCGGCGTTCGATCACGACGGCAAGTTCCGCACGGTCGACGGCCGCGCCGAATTCCGCTTTGGCCAGAAGCTGTTCTATTTCGGGCCCGCCGCCGGCATCGTCGCCAATGGCTATGGCGGCGTCGATGGCTTTGCCGGCATCTATACCGACATCCGGCTTGGTCCGTTCCGCCTGACGCCCTTGACCAGTATCAGCCTTTATCACCATGGCGACAGCCACGACAAGAATCTGTCCGGCTTGATCGAGTTCCGCTCGGAGGTCACCCTCTCCTACGAGCTTCCCGGCGGCATGCGGATCGGGCTGGTGGCAGCGCACATGTCGAACGCCAATATCTATCGCCGCAATCCGGGCGAGAACGATTTCATGGCCTCGCTCGCCTTCCCCTTGGGGTTCTGAGCCCCCGTCAGAACGACGCGGCGGCGAGCGCCATCACCGGTTTCGCCCCGGCCGCGATCGAAGCGAAAAGGGCGTTCGTCTCCGGCAGCAGCTTCGCCATGAAGAACCGCGCGGTCGCGAGCTTCGCGTCATAGAAGGCGGCCTCGCCATTGGCGGCGGCGCGTTTATCGAGCGCCACCTCGGCGATCCTCGTCCAGATATAGCCCAACGCGACGAGGCCGAAGGCGCGCAAATACTCGGTCGCCGCGGCACCGGCCTCGTCGGGATCGGCCAGGCCCTTCTGTGCCAGAAGCGCCGTCACCTGTTGGAGGCGCCCGAACGCCTTCATCGTCGGCAGCACGAATTCCGCAAGCTCCGGCCTGGTCGCCCGCGCCCGCAAATAGACATCGACGGGATGGAAGAAGCGGCGCAGGAGCCGGCCCATATGCTGGCTCATCTTGCGGCCGACGAGGTCGAGCGCCTGGATGCCGTTGGCGCCCTCATAAATCTGGGTGATGCGGGCGTCGCGGGCCAATTGCTCCATGCCGTTGTCATGGATATAGCCGTGACCGCCATAGATCTGCATGCCGAGATTGGCGACGAGAGTGGCATTGTCGGTCAGCATCGCCTTCACGATCGGTGTCATCAGGGAGACGAGATCGTCCGCCGCCTCACGCCCGGCTTCATCGGGCAACCGGCGCGCCTTGTCCTCCGCCATCGCGACCCAGAGCGCGAGCGCCCGAGCCCCCTCGGTATAGCCGCGCATGGTGAGCAGCATGCGGCGGATATCGGGATGAACGATCAAGGGATCGGCCGGCTTCTCCGGAAAGGCGGCGCCTTTGAGCGCCCGGCCCTGGAGCCGCTCCATGGCATAGGCGCGGGCCGATTGATAGGCGGTCTCGCCGACCGCGAGGCCCTGTAAGCCGACGCCGAGCCGCGCCGCGTTCATCATGGTGAACATGGCGCGCATGCCGCCATGGGGAGGCCCCAGCAGATAGCCCTCCGCCTCGTCGAAATTCATGGTGCAGGTGGCCGACGCCTTGATCCCCATTTTGTGCTCGATGCCGCCGCAGCGCACGCCGTTGCGCGGGCCGAGGCCGCCATCCGATTTCACGAGGAATTTCGGGACGATGAAAAGCGAGATGCCGCGCGTGCCCTGGGGCGCGTCGGGGAGCCGCGCCAGCACCAGATGAACGATGTTCGGGGTCAGATCATGCTCGCCCGCCGAGATAAAAATCTTGGTGCCGGTAATCTTATAGACGCCGTCGCGTCCCGCCGGTTCGGCGCGAGTCTTGACCTGGCCAAGATCGGTGCCGCATTGCGGCTCGGTCAAACACATGGTCCCCGACCAGGTGCCCGCGATTAGACGCGGCAACCAGGCCGCTTTCTGCGCGTCGTCGCCATGTTGGTGGATCGCCTCGACGGCGCCGGCGGTGAGGCCGGGATACATGCCGAAGGAGATATTGGCCGAGGCCACCATCTCCATGATGAGGAAATTGACCGTCGCGGGAAGGCCCTGGCCACCATATTGGGGATCGGCGGCGAGCGCGGTCCAGCCGCCTTCGCGGAAGAGATCATAGGCTTCTTTGAAGCCCTTGGGCGTGCGCACGACGCCGTTTTCGAAATGACAGCCCTCGGCATCGCCCGACAAGTTGAGCGGAAACAGCACCTCTTCCGCCAGCTTCGCGCCTTCCTCAAGGATCGCGGCGACGGTGTCTTGCGTCGCTTCCTCATAGCCGGGCAGCGCCGCGACCTCGCCCACATCGAACAGCTCTTCCAGAAGGAACTTATAATCGCGCAGCGGCGCCTTATAGACGGTCATCCGGTGGTCCCTCGCCCTACCTAGAAACGCTAGAATTCGTGCCGGGTGTCAGTTCCGCAACGGCCGGCCAGTCTCGAGCGTGTGCTCGATCCGGGCCAGGGTCTTGTCGGTGCGGAGCAGCGATTGGAACGCGGCGCGTTCGAGCGCGAGGAGCCGGTCGGCCGGCGTCTCCTCGGTGATGTCGGCGCTGCCGCCGGAGAGAATCTCGGCGAGCTTCCCCGCGACCAGGAGATCATGGTCGCTCGCCTTGCCCCGGCGATGGAGATCGTCGAGCGAGAGGCCGATCGCGGCGGCGCCAGTCGGACCGGGGAGATGCAGGGCCACCGGCTTTGGCGGCTGGTAATCCTTGGCCAATTCGAGCGCCTTCGCCTTGGCATCGGCGAGGAGGCGGTCGCGGTTCATGGTGATGCCGTCGGAGGGGCGCAAATAGAGGAGATCGCGCGCCTCCGCCGCCGATTTCGACACTTTGGCGAGGCCGATGGTCTCAAAAATCCGGGCGAGCGGCGCGATCGGGCCTTGGGGCGCGTGCTTGTCGCCATAGGCGCGGGCCGCCATCTCGGCGCAGCCGCCCCAGCCCGGCACCAGCCCGACCCCGACCTCGACCAGGCCGATATAGGTTTCGGCATGGGCCACAACATGGGCGGAATGGAGCAGCACCTCGCAGCCGCCGCCCAAGGCCATGCCGGCCGGCGCCGCGACCACGGGAAACGGCGCGTATTTCATCGCCTGAAGGATCTTCTGCCCGGTCGCCTCGGCATCCTCGATCAGCGGCCACAGAGCGATGTTGGCGGCAAACAAGGCGAGGCCGACATTGGCGCCGACGGAAAAATTCTCGCCTTCGTTATGGATCACGAGAGCCTGGTATTTTCCGGCACTTTTTGGGACCAAATCGAGCGCTTTTTGGATCATGCCGAGCGAATCCGGGTCCAAGGCATTCGCTTTTGAGTGAAATTCGAGGGCGAGCACGCCATCGCCGATATCCCAGAGCGAGGCCGAGCCGTTCTTCGTCACCGGCTGGGTAGCGCGCTTCACATCGGCAAGAAGCAGCACCCCCGGCCGCCGCGCGATCTTCACCCAGGCACCGTCGGGCAGGCGCTGGCGGATGAGGCCGGCATCGAGGCGATAAAACGGCAGTGGCTTTTGGAGAAGCGGGGGAATGCCGAGCCCTTCGCCCTTGATGAGGTCGGCGACCGGCCCGGCGCCGATCTGGTCGATCAGCTCGAACGGGCCTTGTCGCCAGTTGTAGCCGAGCTTCAATGCCTGATCGACATCCTCGACGGTGTCGGCGATTTCCGGCACCAGCGAGGCCGCATAGTTGAGCGTCTGCGCCAGCACGCGCCGCGCGAAGGCGCCGCCGCGATCCGGCGCCTTGAGGATCGCCGCGGCATCGCGGGCATTGGCGCTGGCGAGGCTCGGCCGCTCGCTCAACCGATATTGGCCGGTCGCAAGGTCGATGCCCTCCTTGACGCGGGCGCCGTCGGGGCTGCGCGCCAACCGATAAAACCCGCCCTTGCCCTTCCTGCCCGTATAACCCTCGGCGATCATCTTCTCGATCAGCGGCCGGTCCGTCATCGTCGCGAGATAGAGATCGCCCGGTGGCAGCGCGCGCGCCATCGAGGCCGCGACTTGCGGCATGAGGTCGAGGCCGACGAGATCGAGGAGCCCGAACACGCCGGTGCGCGGCATGCCGAAGGGGCGGCCCATGATGGCGTCCGCCTCCTCGACCGAAAGGCCGAGATCGAACGCCGCGTCGATCGCCGCGCCGATCCACATCGAGCCGATGCGGTTCGCGATGAAGCCGGGCGTGTCCTTGGCATGGATGACATGCTTGCCGAGCCGGATGTCGCAGAATCCCTCGATCGCGGCGATCGTTTCGGCGCGCGTCCTGGGCCCCCCGATGATTTCGAGAAGCCGCATATAGCGCGGCGGATTGAAGAAATGGGTGATGAGGAAATCGCGGGTGAAATCCTCGGGCAGGCCCTGAGTTAAATCCCGCAACGGAATCGTCGAGGTGTTGGAGGAGACGATCGATCCCGGCTTCCGCACCCGCGCGACCTTCTCATACGTCGCGTGCTTGATTTCGATCTTTTCGAGCACCGCCTCGACGATCCAATCGCATTCGCTGAGCTTTGCAAGATCATCCTCGACATTGCCGGGGGTGACGCGGCGCGCCGCGCGCGGCGACATGAAGGCGGCCGGCTCGGTCTTCAGCATCTTCGCGATCGCGCCCTCGGCGATGGCGTTGCGGTTGTTGCCACCCTTCGGCGGCACGATGTCGAGCAGCATCACCGGCACGCCGGCATTGGCGATCTGGGCTGCGATGCCGCTGCCCATCACGCCGGCGCCGATGACGGCGCAACGCTCGATCGCCATGGTCAGGCCCGCTCCAGCACGGTGGCGATGCCCTGGCCGCCGCCGATACATTGCGTCGCAAGCGCGTATTTGCCGCCTTGGCGCTTCAAGAGCTGCGCCGCCTTCCCCGTGATGCGCGCGCCGGTCGCGCCCAACGGATGGCCCAGCGCAATCGCGCCGCCGTCGAGATTGATCTTCGCCTCGTCGAGATGAAGATCGCGGATCGAGACGATTGCCTGGCTCGCGAATGCCTCGTTGAGCTCGACAACATCGATCTGGTCGGCTTTGACGCCGGCGCGGGCCAGCGCCTTTTCGCTGGCCGGCACCGGGCCATAGCCCATGATCTCCGGCGCGCAGCCGGCGACCGCAATCGAGGCGATCCGCGCCAGGACATCGAGATGGTTCTTCCGCGCATATTCCTCGGTGCAGACGAGGGTCGCGGCGGCGCCATCGGTCAAGGGGGACGAGGTGCCCGCCGTCACGCTGCCCGCCGCATCGAAGGCGGGCGCGAGCGCGGCCAGCACTTCGGCCGTCGTTTCGGGCCGGATGCAGCCATCCTCACTAACGACGCTGCCATCGGCGAGCTTCATCGGCACGATTTCGTCGTGGAGGCGACCCTCGGCCCGCGCCGCCGTCGCCTTTTGCTGCGACGCGACCGCGAACGCCTCCTGTTCGCCGCGCGTTACCTGATATTTCCGGGCGAGATTCTCCGCTGTCTGGCCCATCGAGATGTAGGCTTGCGGATAGTCCTTCACGAGCCGCGGATTGGGTGACGGGTTGAAGCCCGCCATCGGCACCCGGGACATCGATTCGACACCGGCGCACAGAAACGCCTCACCCGCGCCCATCCGGATCGCGCCGGCCGCCATGTGGATCGATTGCATCGAGGAGCCGCAGAAGCGGTTGACGGTCGTCCCCGCCACCGTCACCGGCAGCTTTGCCAGGAACGAAGCGAGCCGCGCGATGTTGAGGCCCTGTTCCCCCTCCGGCATGGCACAGCCCATGATGACGTCTTCGAGGGTCGCGGGATCGATGCCCGTGCGCTCCAAAAGGCCGGCCATCACCTGTGCCACCATGTCGTCGGGGCGGAGTTTCGCGAGCGCGCCGCGTTTGGCGAAGTGAAACGGCGAGCGGGCATAGCCCGCGATGACGACGCTGTTCATGCCTGTCTCCTCTTGCCGCGCGGGGCGGCAGCCTCTTGTTCCCGTTGGCGGATGAGGTCGCGCACCGTGCGCGCACCCCGGCGCAATTCCTCCAAGGTCAACGCGATCGCCGCCTCCTGCTGTTCCAAGGATTTGATCCGCGTACCGAGCTTCCGCGCCGTGACGCGGAGCTGTTCCAGATGTTGGGGATCG
>JBOHLV010000122.1:0-4111 GCA_050729815.1 Allostellaceae bacterium | reverse complement strand
ACCGCCGAGGAAGCCTGGCTCGTCCGCCATGGCGATGGACCCGATACCAGCGTGCATCTCGAAACCTATCTCGAAGTGCCAACGGCGTGGCGCGATCCGGCGTCGGCTGGCAAATTCGCACAGCTTCGCGACGTCCGCCGCGTCGTCACCGGCGCCCTCGAGCTGGAGCGGGCGGAAAAGCGCCTCGGCGCGAGCCTTCAGGCGGCGGTGACGGTCTATGCCGACGAATCCTACCGCGCCGCTATCGCCGATTCAGACCTCGCCGAGCTCGCCATCGTGTCGGCGGCGACGCTTCACTATGGCGCGGTGCCGGCGGGTGCCTTCACCTTGCCGGAGGTGCCGGGTGTCGCCGTGACCGTCGCCCTGGCGCCGGGCGAGAAATGCCAGCGCTGCTGGCGCGTCCTGCCGGAGGTCGGCCATGTCCATGGCCATGACGATCTGTGCCGGCGCTGTGCCGAAATGGTGGATGCCGCCGCCGCCCCGAGCCTCGCTTGATGGTGGGGCGCGGCCTTGTGGTTGCGGCGCTCGCGCTCGCGGCGGACCAACTCTCGAAGCTCTGGGTTCTCCATTATTTCGCCGCGGCGCCGCCGCTGGTCCGGATGACCCGGCGCCTCGTGGTGACGCCGTTCTTCAACCTGCTCCTGATCGGCAATACCGGGATCAGCTTCGGCATGTTCCATGGTCATCGCCGGATGGGCGAGATCGTTCTGGTGGTGGCGGCGCTGGCGATCGTGGCCGGCCTCCTCGTGTGGCTGGTGCGAACTCGAAACGGCCTCGTCGCGGTGGCGATCGGGTTCCTCGTCGGCGGCGCCTTGGGCAATGTCGCCGATCGCGTCATTCGCGGCTGGGTCGTCGATTTCCTCGACTTTCATCTCGGACAATGGCATCCCTTTGTCTTCAATCTCGCCGATGCCGCCATCTCGATCGGGGTCGGTTTGCTGATTCTGGACGGGCTGTTGGGACGGCGAGACGTGGCGAAATCTTCATGACGGGGAGTTTTCTATCGATGCGTCGGGTGAGTATCGCCATTGTCGGGCTGGCGGCGTTGCCGCTGGTCTTGTCCGGGTGCAACGGCTTTCGCGCGGCCCTCGGCCTTCAGAAGGATGTGCCCAACGAGTTCGATATTGTGAACAACGCGCCGCTCGCGGTTCCGCCGGATTTCAACCTGCGGCCGCCGCAGCCCGGCGCGCCGCCGAGTCAGCGCGTCTCCAGCACCGTCGAGGCCAAGGAAACCATCTTCCGCGCCGGCGGCGGCACCGGGCCGCTGCCCTCCACCGATGATCAGCTCACCACCGGCGAGCGGGATCTGCTGGTCCAGGCCGGGGCCCAGAAGACGCCGCCCAACATTCGCCGGCTTGTCAACCAGGAGGCCGACTCGACGCATCCTTTCGGCAATGGCTTCGTGGATCGGCTGATCTTCTGGCGCCATCCTAAGGCGAACGACAAGGGGGTGCTCAATCCGGTAAAGGAGGAGGCGCGGCTGCGGCGCGAGAAGGCCGCCCAAACCACCGTCTCAACCCAGTTCTCCAGCCAGCCGACGATCGAGCAGAAATCCGAATCGGGCGGCTTTTTCAGCCACCTGTTCTAAGCGAGCCGGCGACGACCGAGTCCGTCGAAGGGGTGGTAATCGGCGCCGGCGTTGTCGGTCTTGCGGTGGCACGGGCGCTGGCCCAGGCCGGGCACGAGGTTCTGGTGATCGAATCGGCCCGCCAGATCGGCACCGAGACCTCGTCCCGCAACAGCGAGGTGATCCATGCCGGGTTGCACTACCCGAACGGCAGCCTCAAGGCGCGGTTCTGCGTCGCCGGCAAGAAGATGCTCTATGATTATTGCGCCGAACATGGCGTGCCACACCGGCGGCTGGGCAAGCTGACCGTCGCCTGTGACGAGGACGAACTTAAGACGCTTGCGGCGATCAAGGTGAAGGCCGAGGGCAATGGCGTCGATGATCTGGAATGGGTCGAGGGTGACGAGGCGCGGCGGATGGAGCCGGCGCTGCAATGCCTCCGGGCGTTCCATTCGCCCTCGACCGGGATCATCGACAGCCATGCCTTGATGCTGGCCTTTGAAGGGGATGCCGAGGCGGCGGGCGCCGCGATCGCGTTTCGGGCGCCGGTCATCGGTGGCCGGACGGCGGAGCACGGCTTCTTATTGGAGGTTGGGGGCGACGAGGCGATGCGGCTCGAATGCCGGTTCCTCGTCAATTCCGCCGGGCTTTCGGCGCCGGCGTTGGCGCGGCGGCTCGCCGGCATCCCGCCGGCCACCATTCCCCGGGATTATTACTGCCGCGGCGTCTATTTCACGCTTGCCGGCCGGGCGCCATTCCGACGGCTCATCTATCCCGTGCCGGAGCATGCCGGGCTCGGCGTCCATCTGACGTTCGATCTGGGCGGCCAGGCGAAATTCGGCCCCGATACCGAATGGATCGACGGCATCGACTACACCGTCGACCCGCGGCGCGGCGACAAATTCTATGCTGCGATCCGGCGCTATTGGCCGGGGCTTCCGGACGGCGCGCTACAGCCGGGCTATGCCGGCATCCGGCCAAAAATCGCCGGCCCCGCCGAGCCCGCGGCCGATTTCGTTGTCCAGGGACCGGAGGCCCACGGCATTCTCGGCCTTGTTAATCTTTACGGAATCGAATCGCCGGGCCTCACCGCGTCCCTTGCTATTGCCGAGCATGTCGCCCGCTTGATTTGAGCTTAAGTTCCGGAAGGGCGAGGGGTATCGTATCCTCGACGTCGTGATTCGTGCGGCGGGGCGGGAGAAGGGTCTATGAGCGAACGCTCCTTCAAGAAAGAGGTTCAATCGCTGCGCCTCGGCGAGGGCGAGACCTTCCGCGGCGAGGGCATTCTCGCCGTCACCAAGGCGCTGTTGCAATCGGGCGTCTCCTATGTCGGCGGTTATCAGGGCGCGCCGGTTTCGCACCTCGTCGATGTGCTGGTCGATGCCGAGGACATCATCGAGGAGCTCGGCGTCCATCTCGAGACCTGCACCAACGAGGCCTCGGCGGCGGCGATGCTCGGCGCCTCGATCAATTACCCGTTGCGCGGCTGCGTCACCTGGAAATCGATCGTCGGCACCAATGTCGCGGCGGACGGCCTCTCGAACCTCGCCTCGCCAGGCGTCATCGGCGGCGCGCTCATCGTGATCGGCGAGGATTATGGCGAGGGCGCCAGCGTCATCCAGGAACGCTCCTACGCCTATGCCATGAAGTCGTCGATGTGGCTCCTCGACCCGCGGCCCGATCTGCCGGCCATCGTCAACGCGGTCGAACAGGGCTTCGAGCTTTCGGAGGCAAGCCACGCCCCGGTGATGATGGAGTTGCGCATCCGGGCCTGCCACGTCACCGGCGAGTTCGTGGCCAAGGACAATCGCCGCGGCACCTATTCGGGACAGCATAAGCTCGATGGTCCGCCCAAATTCGATTATGGCCGCCTCGCCCATCCGCCCGTTACCTTCATCCAGGAACGCTTGAAGGTGGAGGAACGGCTGCCGGCGGCACAGAGCTTCATCACGGCGAACGGCCTTAATGAGATTTTCCCCGGCGAGATCGAGGATCTCGGGATCATCGTCCTGGGCGGGCTTTACAACAGCACGATGCGGGCCTTGGAACGTTTCGGCCTCGCCGACCTCTATGGCGCTGGCCGGATTCCGACCTACGTCCTCAATGTCGCCTATCCCCTGGTGCCCGATGAGCTGATCGGGTTCTGCGCCGGCAAGCGCGCCGTCCTGGTGATCGAGGAAGGCTGGCCCGATTATATCGAGCAACAGGTGAACGTCGCGCTGCGCCGCGCCGACCTCCAGACCAAGGTCTATGGCAAGGAGCCGCTGCCCAAGACCGGCGAGTATAATTCCGAGGTCTTGCTGAATGGCCTCGCCGCGTTCCTGCGTGCCGTCCGCCCCGACGGGGTCGATGTCGTGGCAATCGACCGCCAGGCGGAGGCGTGGCTGGCGGCGAAGCGGGTGGCGGCCGTCGAGATCGGCAGCCTGCCGATCCGGTTCCCGACCTTTTGCACCGGCTGTCCCGAGCGCCCGGTGTTCAGCGCGATCAAGCTTGCCGAGCGCGATACCGGCCCCATCCATATCAGCGCCGATATCGGCTGCCATG
>JBOHLV010000121.1:0-52362 GCA_050729815.1 Allostellaceae bacterium | reverse complement strand
GGACAGGAAAGCACGCCGAGCGCGTTGAAATGATGCTCGCCGATCCAGGCGGAATGATAGCCGAGGCGATCGGCGTGGAGCGTCTCGGCGAGGATGTCGCGGATGAACTCCGCCGCGCCACGGCGGTTGCCTTCGTAATGATTGTCGCTCAGCGTGAAATAGCCGAAATCCATCCCATCCTCCCTGCCCTGACGTCCTGCCTATTCTGCCGCACGCTGGCGCAGATCATAAGCCGATTCGTCGCGCAGCGGCTTCTCCCGCGTCGAGGCCAGCACCAAAGCGGCCGCGGCGCTCAGCGCGGCGACGCCGAAGAAGACGAGGCGGAAGGAATGGGCGAGCGCCGGCACCAGCAGCTCCCGCGTCGCCTCGGGCAGCGAGCCGCCTTCCACCCGGTTCATGACCGTGCTGCCGAGGACATGGACATGATCGGCACCGAGCGTCGCCGCCAGCGTCGCCAAGAGCAGCGCCCACATGATGGCGATGCCGAAGGAGCCGCCGAGCGTCCGGAAGAACGCGATCATCGAGGTGACGATGCCGAGGTCCTTGAGCTCGGCGCCGTTCTGGCCCGACACCATCATCGCCGGAAAGGTCGGACCGAAGCCGAGCCCGGTCAGGAGCAGCCCCACCTCGATCATGGGGAGCGACATCGCCTCCGCCTCATAGGCGAGAAGCAACTGCGCCAGAACGGTGACGCAGATCGCGCCAAGCGCCAGGCGCTTGTAATGGCCGGTACGGCGCATGATCCCCCCGGCATAAAAGGAGCCGAACACCGTGCCGACCATGAAGGGCAGGATCAACAGGCCCGATTGGCCCGGGGTGACACCCAGCACGAGCTGGAGGAAGCTCGGCATCAGCACCGCCATCGAAAGCTGGGCCATGGTGATGATGAGGCTGGCGAACCAGGCCTGGCGGACGACGTGATTGCGGAAGAGATGCGGCGGCACGATCGGCGCCGCCACGCGCAATTCCTGCCAGAAGAGCGCCGCCGTCAGCACCAGCCCGGCGACGACGACGCCCGCCATGTCGAGCGACAGCCACGGCAACGTCTTGCCGCCGGAGCTGAGGATGAAGAGCCAGCACCCGACCGTCGCCATCAACAGCCCGGCCCCGAGATAATCGACCTCGCGCTTCACATGCGGCACCGGCAGGAGGCGAAGCGCGCGGCGGCACAGCAGGAAGGCGAGGATGCCCAAAGGCGGATTGATCCAGAACACCCAGCTCCAGCTCAGATGATCGACCACGATGCCGCCCAGGACCGGCCCGCCGACCGTGGCGATGGCATAGGTGCCGCTGAAATAGGCCTGATAGCGGCCGCGCTCGCGGGGCGAGATGATATCGGCGATGGTCGATTGCGCCATGCTCAAAAGGCCGCCACCGCCGAGGCCTTGCAGGGCGCGAGCGGCGATGATCTGCGGCATGTTCTGGGCGAAGCCGCACAGGGTCGAGCTGGTGATGAAAATGGCGATCGCGATGAGCAGCATCACCCGCCGGCCATAAAGGTCCGACAGGCGGCCATAGACCGGGGTCGAGGCGGTCGAGGTCAGAAGATAGACCGAAACGATCCACGACAATTCCCGGAACCCGCCCAAGGCATGGCCCATCGCCGGCAGCGCGGTCGCGACGATGCTCTGATCGAGCGCCGACAGGAACATGCCGAGGAGTACGCCCGAGAGCACGCGATAAATGTCGCGCTGGCTCAAGACGGCGCGCGGGGCGACGGCAAATTCGGGCACTGCATCGGGCACGGCGCGGCCTTTTCGGGGACGGAACCTCGGACCGGCTCTATTTGCGTAATTTTGCCGGCGACGCAACCGGGCGCCGCGCAGGGCTGGATTGATCGAGATCGAGGAGTGGACGGCGCGACGGCGTCAGGTTCGCCTTTTCACTCCACCGCCATCCTACTCGACAGCGGCCGCCCGCCGGCCATAGGCGATCGCCATGAAGCGCGGCGTCCAGAACACTTTCCCCAAGCCGCCGTAAACGAGGGCGAGAAAGCGCTTTGCCCGCGGCCGGTCGATCGGCCAGAAGATCAGGCTCAGCGGCGCATAGGCCAGCATCTGCATGACGCCGACCACCATCCATTTGGCGATCGCGCACCGGTCCGGCCGATCACCCCAGAAGAAGGTTTGAATATAGAGCTGGCTTTGCCGCAGGCGGCGCCCGAGGCCGTACCGCAGCTCGGTGCGTGCCGACGGGACATATTCATGGACGATACCCTCGGCGCACCATAGGACGCGCCGGTCACGGCGCATCAGTCCGTGAAAGAAGCGCGTATCGCTGCCGCCGGTGAGGCCGAGCGCCGGATCGAACGGCCGGTCGGTCTCGCAGCAACGCGATTTGCGAAAGAGGCAATTGCCGGTACCGGTCGCACGGAACGGCGAGCCCGACGGCAGCCGCTGATCGTAATCGTAGATCCAGGCCCAGAACGGATCGGTCGCGGCGCGTGCATCCTCGAAGATCGGCAGAACCGGCCCGCCGACCGCGTCAGCATCGAAGCGATCGAGACAGGCGCGCATCCGGACAAGCCAGTCCGGCGCCGCTTCCTCGTCATCGTCGATATAGGCGATGAAGTCGGCCGCCGCCGCACGAATGCCGGCGTTGCGCGCCGCGGCGATGCCGGGCTGCGGCTCATGGACATAACGCAGGGTGAAGCCGCCGTCCGCCGCCACCATCGCGAGTTCCGTCGCGACCTCGTGCGCCGCACCTTCGGCCGAATTGTCGACCACCACGATCTCGATCGTGGCCGGATCGATGTCGCGCTGGCTCAAGACGCTCGCGACCGCGCGGCGCAGGCCGGCCTCGCGATGAAAGGTCATGATCTGGACACTGAGTTCGATCATCTCTCAGGCTCTCGCTTCCGCCTGCGCCGTGTGCCGATTGCCATAGCCGATCAGCGTTAGGCCCGGCAGCCAGAGCAACTTGCCGAACCCGCCCACGGCCTTGGTCGCGCATTTCTTGGCGGTCGTGCGATCAACGGCGAACAGCGCCATCGACAGCGGCGCGAACACCAGAATCTGGAACAAGCCGATCGCCATCCACGCGGCGACCCCCCAGCGATGGGGCGGCTTCGACCAGAGAAAGGATTGCAGCAGCAACTGATTCTCGCGCAACCGCCGGCGCGCCGCATAGCTCCAGTTGGATCGAGCCGCCGGGATGTATTCGCGGGTCACGCCCTCGGCGCACCACACCACCCGGCCGCCGCGCTGCGTCACCGACAGGAAGAAGCGGAAATCCTCGCCGCCGGTGAGGCCGAGCGCCGGATCGAACGGTTCGTCATCGATGCAACAGGTCCGCTTGACGAAAAGGCAGTTATGGGTGCCGGCGCCGCGTTTCGCGATCTCGCCCGAAGCCTGGCGCGAATCGGCGGTGAAGTACCATCGCCAGAACGGATCGTGCGAGGCGCATTCCTGCTCGAACACCGGAAAGACCGGGCCGACCACGACATCGGCATCAAACTGCGTCAGCGCTCCCCGCATTTCGGAGAGCCAATCGGGATCGGCCTCCTCGTCATCGTCGATGAAGGCGACGAGATCGGCCGATGCCGCCTTGACACCGGCATTGCGGGGATACGAGATGCCCGGCCGCGGCTCGTGCAGATAGCGGAGCGCCACGCCGCACCGCGCCGCTGCCTCCTGCAAGCCTGCGACCACGCCGGCGGCCGAGGCGTCGGGGGCGTTGTCGACCGTCACGATCTCGATGGCGCCGGGCGCGAAGCCGCGTTGCGCCAAGCAGCTTTCAAGCGTCCGCCTGAGCAGCCTTTCCCGATAGAAGGTGGCGATGACGATGCTGACCTCGGCGGCCATGATTCGGGCTTATCTCCTGTTCCGGCGAGGATCCGGCGCCTTGGGGCGTGCCGCGTCTCACGACCGGATATTCATTACTCGTAAAGCAATCTGAGGCCTGATAGGCCCGCGACTTCGATCTAAGAGCAAAATGATCAACAAGTTCTTACCGTGGCGCCTACCAAGCTGGGCAAACTCGCGGATCGCGGGCAATACCGGGGTGATGACGGTCGGCATCGGCGTGCAGATCGTGCTCCAAGGGATCGCCTTCATCCTGGTGACCCGGCTGATGGGGGTGCGGGCCTATGGCGCGTTCATCAGCGTCACCGCGCTCGCCACCATCATCGCGGCCTTCGCCGGCTGGGGCGGCGACCAACTCCTGATCCGCACCGTGGCGACTGCCCGCGATGAATTCGCGGCGGCGCTTGGCACCGGGCTCCTTTATTTCCTGGCGACGGCACCGGTACTGGCGCTCATCGCGGTGCTTGCGATCCCCTATCTCGTGACCGCCAGCGTGCCCTGGCTCGCGGTGCTGCTGGTGGTGCTGGCGGATGTCGTGTTCGCCCGAATGAACACCTTCGCCGTCAACTGCTTTCAGGCGTTCGAGCGCGGCCGCGACATGGCACGGCTCGGTATCGTGCTCTATCTGGCAAGGGCGCTCGCCGCCGTGATCTGGGGCTTTGCCGTGGCGCGGCACGACCCGATGTCCTGGGCCTGGTTCTATCTCGCCTCGTCGGTGGTGGCGGGCGGCTTCGGCATGATAGAGGTGCTGCGCCGCCTGGGGCGTCCGGTGTGGCGCATCGAATGGGGCGAGTGGCGCGACGGCGGCTTCTTCGCCTTGCAGATGGGCAGCTTCCTCAGCTTTCGGGATATCGACAAACCGGTGACGGCGGCGTTGTCGAGCCTGTCGCAAGCGGGCCTTTATGCCGCCGCGTTCCGCATCGCCGATGTCGCCGCGGTGCCGGTCCGGGCATTGATGTTTTCGACCTATGTCCGCTTCTTTCAGCACGGCGCCGCCGGCACCCGGGGCAGCTTCGCCTTCGCCAAGAGCCTGTTGCCGGCGGGACTCGCGATCGGCGCAATCGCCGGGGTTGGCCTCGCCATCGCCTCGAGCATCGCCACCCAGATCCTCGGCGCGAACTATGCCGGGATCGCGACGGTGCTGCTAATCTTGACGCCAATGCCGCTGTTCTATGCGCTCTATTACATCGGCGCCGACACCCTCGTCAGCGGCGGCCATCTCGGCCAGCGCACCCTTATTCAGGCGCTGCTGCCGATCTTCGATGTCGGCCTGTGCCTCGCCCTCGTACCGCGCTATGGCGCGGCGGGAGCGGCGATCGCGACCTGCGGTACCCATGCGGTGCTGGTGATCGCGACCTGGGCGAGCGCGATCCATTTCGCCCGCCTCGAGGCCGCGACCGAGGCATCCTAATCGAGCGCGACGACCTGGCCGTCGACGAGGCAATGGCCGCATTGGAGCCGCCGCGCCTCGGCGGCGCCGGCCACGTCATCGAGCGCGGCCACCGTGATCCAGCCCTCGGCCCGCAGCCGCGCCGCCAGCGCGAAATCGCTGCCCGCCGGCAGGAAGATGCGACGCCGCGGCGCCGGTTCCGGCAACGCCGCGACCACGAGATCGGTATAAAGGGTGAAGCCGGTCGCGGGCTCGCCCTCGCCGGTGACATAGCGTCCGCCGCGGCCAAGCTCGCCACGCACCCGCCGCGCGAACAAACTGAAGCTGATGCCGGTATGATATTCGAAGCCACGATTCTCAACGGGGTCGATGGTGAGGGCGAGCGTCGGCAGCCGCGATTTGAGCTGTGCCACCACGGTGGCGAGGCGCGCGAGCTCCGCCGCCGCCTCTTCCGGCAAGGCGAGATCGGCGAGCGATGCCAGCGCGCGCTCGGCCACGCCCGCCGCCGCCAGAAGCTGTCCCAAGAGCGCCGCCGCGCTGCCGCCAACGGTGGCGACCTGGGCCGCGTCCTTATGGTCGAGCGCGGCCCGCACCCGCTCGGCGCGGGCCGGATCGAGGCCGAGCGCCTTGCATACCAGCGGCACCAACCGTGGCAATGTGAGATCGACGGAAAGATCGGTCATGCCGACCCCAGCGAGCGCCCCGGCCGCGACCGCCAGCACCTCGATATCGGCGGCGGTCTCGTCGGAGCCGATGAGCTCCGCCCCGACCTCGCCCAATTGCCGCTCTGGATTGAGCTGGCTCGAGGTGACGCGCAGCACCGGACCGGCATAAGAGAGGCGCAACGGCCGCGGCGCATGGGCGAGCCGGCTCGCCGCGATCCGCGCCACCTGCGGCGTCATGTCGGCGCGCACGCCGATCATGCGTCGCGATACGGGGTCCATCAGGCGAAAGGTGTCGCGCGCCATGGTGGCGCCGGCGCCCGCGAGCAGGCTGTCCTCGAACTCGACGAGTGGCGGCTCGACCCGTTCATAGCCGTGGCTCGCCAACGCCGCCATCAGCTTCTCGACAAGGTCGGCCTCGGCCGCGGCCTGAGGCGGCAAGAGATCGCGCAGGCCCTGCGGCAGCAATCCCGGCGGCGCATCGTCGTTCATGACGGCGGAGATACCGCGGTCGCGGCGCGCCGGCAAGCGCGGTCGACAACGGAGTCGCAACCGCCCGGATCGCGCGGCCCCGCGCGCCGGCTCAATTCGCTGTTCCTGCAGCCAATCGGCGGCCAAATGGTTAACGACTCTATCCCTCGTCCTCGCCAGATTACGTGAAATCCAAAGGGCGCGCTCCACCCGCTCGATATCGCTCGCGCACCCCCCGTCACCGGTCGAGACTATTGCCGAGGGGGCTGAAAAATGAAACCTTAGTTGCAATACGCGTGGGAATTCGGGGAATGTCGGTCGTGATAACTTTGCCGCCACCGGAACGCGGCGCTTCGTAAGGGGGGATGGCGCATGATCGAGCAAAAACTCATTGTTGGCAGATACATCAATCTGAACATCCCGGCTGCCGCGATTGCGCCCTATGCGGCCGGTGCCTTCGTGCTGGTGCCCGCGCAGCAATGCTATCTGCTGGAGTCGAAAGGCATCTTCAACAAGGTGGCCAACGTACAGATGGGCCCCGGCGCCAAGGCGCACCGGAATTTCAAATGGCTGCCCTGGCTGTCCGGCGCGATCTCCGAGGTCGCGCTCGTCGGCTCCGACGTGCTGACCGGGCCGATGAGCGGCTGTTGGCTCGTCTCCTATCGCAAGGCCAACGGCGTGCCCCATGCCGGCCATCTCGGCACGGATATCGCCCATCCGGTAGAAACGGCCGCGATCAAGGCGAACTGGAACAACTTCGCGCAGAACCATCCGGTCGATGTGATCGGCGGGTTCAACCCGTTCAATGCCTGGGTGGGCGCGTTTCCTGCCGCCGAAAGGGGGGAAGGCCCGCCTAGGATTTTCGGACTCTTCACCACCGCCAACGAATATTACATCGTCTTTACTTATCAGCAGACCAATCCAACCACCATGGTGCGCATCGCTGGCGTCCAGCAGGCGCATTCGTCGCCGCTCGCGACGCTTCAGCACGTCTGACGGGAGGGCGGCGGCTATTTGCCGTCCGCCGCCACCGACTTAGAAGCTCAATAACTTCGCCTGGACGACGTTAGGGATGGCATGAACCTTGTCCATGACGGCGTCGCCTGGCGCCGTATCGACGGTGATGAGGCAGATCGCGTTCCCGCCCGCCGCGCCGCGGCCCATATGAAAGGTGCCGATATTGACGCCGCCATCGCCGAGGGTGCGGCCGAGATTGCCGACGAAGCCGGGCTTATCGATGTTGCGCACGAAGAGCACGCGCGGCCCCAGTTCCGCCTCGAGCGTTACGCCCTCGATCTCGATGAGGCGCGGCTTGTCGCCGAAGAGCGTGCCGGTAACGGAATGACGCCGGCCACCGGCGATCGCGGTGAGACGCATCAGCGTCTGGTAGTTCGAGGGCTCCGGCCGCAACGTCTCGCCGACACGGATGTCGCGCTCACGACAGACGAGCGGCGCGTTGACGACATTCACCGTGGCAAGACGCGGCGCCAGGACGCCGGCAAGCGCGATCGCGGAGAGCGGCTTCACGTTGAGTTCGGCGGCATGGCCCTCATATTCGATCTCGATCGCGGAGAGCGGCGCTTCGACGAGCTGCCCCGCGAGGCCGCCCAACTGCTTCGCCAGCGCCATGTAGGGGCCGAGACGTACCGCCTCCTCGGCCGAGAGCGACGGCAGATTGACGGCGTTGGTGACGGCGCCCGAAAGCAGGAAGTCCGACATCTGCTCCGCGACCTGCAGCGCGACGTTTTCCTGGGCCTCCATCGTCGAGGCACCGAGATGCGGCGTCGCCACGATATTGTCGCGGCCGAAGAGGATGTTCGCCGATGCCGGCTCGACCGGGAAGACGTCGAGCGCCGCGCCCGCGACCTCGCCCGCCTCGAGCGCCGCCTTCAATGCCTCCTCGACGACGAGGCCACCGCGCGCGCAATTGATGATCCGAACACCCTTCTTCATCCTGGCGATGGCGGCGGCGTTGATGATGCCGCGGGTCTCGTCGGTCAAGGGCGTGTGGAGGGTAATGAAATCGGCGCGGGCAAAGAGGTCGTCGAGATCGACCTTCTCCACGCCCAAGGCGACCGCGCGCTCCGCCGACAGGAACGGGTCATAGGCGATCACCTTCATCTTGAGGCCGAGGGCCCGGTCCGCCACGATCGAGCCGATATTGCCGCAGCCGATGATGCCCAGCGTCTTCGCATAAAGCTCGACGCCCATGAAGCGCGACTTCTCCCATTTCCCCGCCTGGGTCGAGCGGTCGGCGGCGGGAATGTCGCGGGCGAGCGCGAACATCATCGCAATCGCATGCTCCGCCGTGGTGATCGAATTACCGAAGGGCGTGTTCATCACGACGATGCCGCGTTGCGTCGCGGCGGCAACATCGATGGTATCGACGCCGATGCCGGCGCGACCGATAACCTTGAGGCGGGTCGCCGCCTCGATCACCGGCTTCGTCACCTTGGTCGCGGAACGCACCGCGATGCCGTCGAAATCGGCGATGACGGATTTAAGGTCGGCCGGCGCGAGGCAGGTCTTCACCACGGTGTCGATGCCGCGATCCTTGAAGACCTGAACGGCGCGCGGGCTGAGCGAATCAGCAATCAATACTTTTGGCATGATGTAACCCTCAGGCGGCGGCGGCGCGGCGGATTTCGCCATAGGCCCAGTCGAGCCACAGCAACACCGCCTCGACATCGCTGGTCTCGACCGTGGCGCCGCACCACAGGCGCAGGCCCGGCGGCGCATCGCGATGGCCGACGAAATCATAGGCGACGCCTTCCTCGTCGAGCATCGCCTCCATGCGTTTCAGCTCGCTGCGCTGCGCCTCGGACGGAAGGCGCTGAAACCTGTCGTCGGTGATTTCGAGACAGACCGAGGTCCAGGAGCGGATCGCCGGATCGCGGACCAGGAATTCGATCCACGGCGTCTTCGCCACCCAGCGCGCGACGGCGTCGAGATTGGCGCGGCAGCGCTGCTTCAGGGCCGGCTGTCCGCCGATCGATTCCGCCCATCCGAGACTGTCGATCGCATCCTCGACAGCGAGCATCGAGGGCGTGTTGATGGTCTCGGCGGCGAAAATCTTGTCGTTGAACTTGCCCTTCGCGGTGAGGCGGAAAATCTTCGGCAAGGGCCAGGGCGGGGTGTAGGTTTCGAGCCGCTCGACCGCGCGGGGGGATAGTGCCAGCATGCCGTGGCCCGCCTCGCCGCCCAACACCTTCTGCCACGACCAGGTGATGACATCGAGCCGGTCCCACGGCAAATCCATCGCGAACACGGCCGAGGTCGCGTCGCAGATGGTAAGGCCCTCGCGCGTCGCATCGATCCAGTCGCCATCTGGCACCCGCGCGCCCGAGGTGGTGCCGTTCCAGGGAAAGACGACATCATGCCGCCAATCCACCGCGGCAAGATCGGGCAGCTTGCCATAAGGCGCGTCGAGCACGCGCGCATCCTTGAGCTTCAACTGCTTCATCACATCGGTCGCCCAGCCCTGGCCGAAACTCTCCCACGTCAGGACATCGACGCCGCGCGCGCCGAGCAACGACCACAGCGCCATCTCGACGGCTCCGGTATCGGAGGCCGGCACGATGCCGAGGCGATAATCGTTCGGCAGGCCAAGCAGCGCGCGCGAGCGGTCGCATACTTCCTGCAAGCGCGCCTTGCCGATTTTCGCGCGATGTGAGCGGCCGGTGAGCCCGCCGCGTATCGCCTCCGGCGTCCAACCGGGACGCTTGGCACAGGGACCGGACGAGAAATTGGGAATGCGGGGCCGGACTTGCGGCTTCATGATAACTATTCCTTCCAGAATAGATGCGACCCGTTGGGGGGCCGTGTCCCGCCGGGGAAGCTAGTCGGCGTCGCCCCACCGGTCAATAGCGACGAAAAGCCGCGGCCGGGCCTAAATCCGGAACATGCCCTCGATCACCGGAACGCAATGGCCGGCGATGGAAACGCGATCGCCGTTCGCCTCGCACCACAGCTCGCCGCCCCGCGCCGAGACCTGACGGGCGAACAGCCGCTTCTTGCCGAGCCGCCGCGACCAATAGGGGATCAGGGTCGAATGGGCCGAGCCGGTCACCGGATCCTCATCGACCCCGACCTTCGGCGCGAAGAAGCGCGAGACGAAATCGGCATCGCCGGCACGCCCCGGCGCGGTCGCGATGACGGCGAAATGGTCGAGCGCCTTGAGCCTGGCGAAATCGGGCGCCAACGCCTCGACTTCGGCGGCGTCGGCAAAGACGGCGAGCGCGTCGCGCGCCGCCAGTAGCGATTGGGGTCGAGCCCCCAGCGCCGCCGCCACCTCGGCGACGCCCTCTGCCGGAACCGGCGGGCGGGCTGGAAAATCCATCGCTAGGCGGTCGTCCTCCCGGGTCACGGCGAGAGCGCCCGAGCGCGTCGTGAAATCGATCGTGTCGAGGGGCCAGTCGAATTCATGGAAGATCACCCAGGCGGTCGCCAGCGTGGCATGGCCGCAGAGATCGACCTCGACCGCGGGCGTGAACCAGCGCAAACGGAAGCCATCATCCTCGGCGACGAAAAACGCGGTCTCGGAGAGATTGTTCTCCGCCGCGATTCGCTGCAGCGTCGTATCATCGAGCCAATCCTCCAGCGGACACACCGCCGCCGGATTGCCGGCGAAGGCGCGCGCGGCAAAGGCATCAATCTGAAAGAACGGTAGCTTCATCGGGCGGCCCTCCCCTTGATCGCACCCGATATGGCGGCGCCGCGACCAATTCGCAACCGTACCAGGCCGGCTTGCGGGCGTCGCGGGAACAAACTAACATCCCGTGGTGTTAGCCAGACGTTCGGCAATGGACACGGGTATTCCGCATTCATCGCGGTCTTGAGAAAAATTCCCAGGAGACAACTAATGCGCAATGCGTTCACACGAATTGGGGTATTCACGGCTTTAATCGCCGCGCCGGTGCTGCTCAGCGGCTGCGCCGCGACGACGCGGACGCAATGGACTTCGGTCCGCCATACCGCCCACCGGGCCATGGCAACCGCCGAGCACGCGCTGTCGGTCGCGCAGGACGCCGACCAGAAGGCGGATCACGCCATTTCCTTGGCCCAGGAGGCCAACGAGAAAGTCGATCGCATGTTCCAGCATCATTTGCGGAAATAACGCTAGGCGACGTTCAGCGAATCTGCCGTAAGATCATCGGGCCGGCGTGCGCGTAGGCGCCGGTCCGGGATTTTTTGATGCGCGAAAAAGTTATGACTGGCCTTTTGGCGGCGCTCCTCCTGCTGGGCGGGGCTTCGTTTGCACGGGCCGCCACGTTCGACCTCGAGCCCGGCCAGACCATGGTCGGCAGTATCGGCGGCTATACGACGAAATATCAGGATACGCTGCTCGACCTCGCCCGCACCTACGATCTCGGCTATACCCAGCTCGTGATCGCCAATCCCGGGATCCATCCCTGGGTACCCGGCGCCGGCGAGCGTGTCGTGATCCCTGCGCTTTACATCCTTCCGGATGCGCAGCACCGCGGCATCGTCATCAATCTCGCCCAGCAGCGCCTGTTCTATTATCCGCCCGGCGGCGGGACGGTGATGACCTTTCCGATCGGGGTCGGCGTCACCGGCTGGAAAACGCCGGTCGGGGCAACACGGGTGGTCCAGAAAGTGCCACATCCGGCATGGTATCCGCCGGCCTCGATCAAGGCGCAGGAGCCTGACCTGCCCAATGTAATCCCGGCGGGACCGGACAACCCACTCGGCCAGTGGGCGCTTCGCCTCGGCTGGAAGAACTATCTTATCCACGGCACCAACAAGCCCTACGGCGTCGGCCGCAGCGTCAGCCATGGCTGCATCCGGCTCTATCCCAAGGACATCGACCCGCTATTTCATGCCGTCAAGGTCGGAATCCCAGTCCATGTGGTGAACCAGCATGTCGAGGCGGCGTGGTATCACGGCGTACTCTATGTCGCGGTGTTCCCGACCAAAGAGCAAATGGATGAGATCGATATCGAACAGCGGCCCCCTGCCAAGGAACCGCCCAACCTCATCGCCCGGGTCACCGCCATCGCCGGCGATCACGCCTCGGAGGTCAACTGGCCGATGGTGAAGGCGTTGGGGCTGATCCGCAACGGCGTGCCAACTCCCGTCACTCCGCCGGTGTCGAGCGTCGGCACGACCATACCCGACCCGGTCAGCGCGACGCGCTCTTCTGAGATAGCTCCGGCAGAGTGAGCGTCGCCACCAGCCCGGGATTGCCATCTTCGAGGCCGAGGCTGCCGCCGTGGAGCCGCGCCACCGCGGCGACGAGGCTGAGGCCGAGCCCTGCCCCCGGAATACCCTGCGCCGCGGCGCCGCGATAGAA
Organism: Allostellaceae bacterium; assembly: GCA_050729815.1. Classification (GTDB taxonomy): domain Bacteria; phylum Pseudomonadota; class Alphaproteobacteria; order ATCC43930; family CGMCC-115725; genus JAATGI01. The sequence continues at coordinate 39,723 of JBOHLV010000121.1, read as the reverse complement.
CCGGTCCGCGGCGCGGCCCTTTTCGGCATCGGGAATGCCGGGCCCCTGGTCGCGAACCGTGACCCGCACCCGGCGCTCGTCCGGCCGTGCCAAGGCGAGCGATACCTGGCCGCCCGCCGGCGAAAACTTCACCGCATTATCGACGAGATTGCCGATCGCCTGGGCGATGAGATCAGGGTCGCCATGGACAGGCATGTCAGGCGGCGGCAGGAAATCGAGTGCGACGCCCTTGGCCTCGGCGACTGGCCCGTACAACTCGACCACCTCGCCGGCAATGGTGTCGAGCCGGACATCGCGAAACCCGGCGAGGCGCGTCCCGCCATCGATGTCGGAGAGCCGGAGCAGCGCGTTGAACACCCCGATCAGTCGATCGAGATCGCCGACCGCGGCCTGCACCTCCTCCTGCGTCCGGTCGGGCGGCGGCCGTTCGCGCAGCAGCTCCTCAAGCCGGCCGCGCAGCTCGGCGAGTGGCGTGCGCAAATCATGTGCGACCGCGTTCGAGGTGTTGCGGACACTTTCTATCAAAATCTGAATTTGACTTAATAATCCATTGATTGTCTGAGATAATTGATCGAATTCATCCGGCGAATCTCGGGTCGGCAGACGACCCGAAAGATCGCCGACCACGATCGCCGCGGTAGTCCGGTTGATGGCCTCGACCCGGCGCAGGACGTAACGGCGCACGATGAGCCCACCGGCGATCGCCAGCAGCACGGCGAACGCCGCGGCCCAGCCCAGCCCGTCAAGAATCAGCCGTCGGATCGCCACCCGGTCCTGAACATCGCGGCCGACAAGCAAGCGATAGCCGCCCGGCAGCAACGCGAACAGAATCCGCGTCGCATGGAGCTTGCCATCACGGACGAGATAGAGTTCGTACCAGCCTGGCCTCGCGCCGATCTTCGCGGGCCAGGCGTCGAGATTACCCGCGATCGGGGTCAGCGCCGGATTGGCGAGCAGATAAATCGCGTGCTGGTCGGATTCGGCCCGAACCCGGTCCTCTACCGTCTCGAGCGCGCCCAGGATGCCGAAATCATGCAGCCGGTCGGCAACCGCCTGGGCATCGGCCAGGATGACGGCATCGACCTCGCGATCGAGGTAGGCTGCGGTGCGCCACCAGAGAAGGCCGACCAGGAGAAACGAAGATAGGATGAAGATTGCGGCATAACCCAGCGCAAATCTTAACGAAGCCGAGCGTAGAAGCCTAAGCATCTCCCCCCAGCCGATAGCCGACGCCGCGGACCGTGTGCAGTAGCGGCGGACTCGGGCCGCCATCGATCTTCTGGCGCAGCTTGCTGATATGGACATCGACCACGTTGGTTTGCGGGTCGAAATGATACTCCCAGACATTTTCGAGCAGCATGGTACGGGTCACGACCTGCCCCGCATGCCGCATCAAGAATTCGAGCAGCTTGAACTCGCGCGGCTTAAGCTGGACCACTTCACCGCCGCGCGTCACCCGATGGGCGAGGAGATCGAGGCGCAAATCCGCGACCTCAAGGGCGTCCCGCACCGTCTCCCCGCCTTGCGCGCGCCGCGCCAGCGCGTCGAGCCGGGCCGCCAGTTCGCCGAAGGCAAACGGCTTGGTGAGATAATCGTCGCCCCCGGCCCGGAGTCCGCGGATGCGGTCATCGACCTCGGCAAGCGCGCTCAGGATCAGGATCGGGGTCTTGTTGCCGGTGCGCCGCAACGCCTCGACGATCGCGAGTCCGTCAATCTCGCCCGGCAGCATCCGGTCCATGACGATGACGTCATAGTGCTCCGATGAGGCGAGAAACAGCCCGTCGCGGCCGTTGGCGGCACGGTCGACGGTATGACCGTTCTCGCGCAGACCTTTGGCGACGAACTGGGCAACGCGGTCGTTATCCTCGACGATCAGGACCTTCATGGCTCTGATGCCAGATAATCAGGAATCGGCGGAGAGCAAAAGCACGTCGTCCGCCGATCCCCGATTCCCGATCCTCGATTGTCAGCTCTGGGAAAGCTCCAAGGCGAGGTAGTAGGTGGTGCCGTTGCGCGTCACCAAGAGCGGCACCGCCTCCTTATGCTGATTCTCGGCCGTGTGGATCTTGGCCGCGGCCTCGGCCGGGGTATGGATCGCGGTATGGCCGATGCGGACGATAAGATCGCCGGCCTGGATGCCGCTCTGATCGGCCTTGCCGCCGGGGACGACGTGCATCACGACGACGCCGGACGCGGTCGGGCCGAGGCCGAGTTCCGCTCGATTCTGCTGCGACAGCGACGCCAGCGCCATGCCGACCTTGCCGCTCTGGCTGGTTCCGGTCGTGGCCGAGGCGGTCTGTTCGGCCGATTGCGAGGCGATCGTCACCGAGACGCGGTGCTGATGCCCATTGTGCCACACCTCCACCGGCACCGTCGTTCCGGACGTGGTCTCGGCGACGGCGAGGGCGAGATCGCGGCCGTTATGGATGGCCTTGCCGTTGTAGGCGAGGATCACGTCGCCCTGTTTCAGAGCCGCGCGCTTGGCAGGCGAATCCTTCATCACCTTGTCGATCAGCACGCCTTGGTTCTTGTCGAGGCCGATCGCCTTCGAGAGGGTCGGCGTCATCGCCTGCATCTCGATGCCGAGCCAGCCTCGCTCCACCTTGCCGTGCTCGCGCAACTGCGCCACCACCTTCGAGGCGATGTTGGACGGGATGGCGAAGCCGATGCCGACGCTGCCACCGTTTGGCGAATAGATCGCGGTGTCGATGCCGATCACCTGGCCCGATTGATTGAACAGCGGGCCGCCGGAATTGCCGGGATTGATCGGGGCGTCGATCTGGAGGAAGTCGTCATAGGGCCCTTCATTGATGTTGCGGCCATGCGCCGAGACGATGCCCGCCGTCACCGTGCCGCCGAGCCCGAACGGATTGCCGACCGCGATTACCCAGTCACCGACCTCCTCATGGTTGGAATTGCCCCAGGCCACATAGGGCAGCGGATGGCCAACATTGATCTTGAGCAGGGCGAGGTCGGTCTTCTTGTCGTGGCCGACCAGTTTCGCCTGATAAATCTGGCCATTGTCGAGCGTCACCGTGATCTTGTGGGCGTGGTCGATGACGTGATTGTTGGTAACGATGTAGCCGGCCGAATTGATGATGAAGCCGGAGCCCATGGCGCGCTCGGGAACCTTCTGCTGATGCTCGAAGAAATGCCGAAACATGTCGCCGAAGGGCGAGTTTTGCGGAAGATTCGGCATGCTTTCGCTGCTCGAATTGCTGACGAAGTCCGTGGTCGAGATGTTGACCACGGCCGCCTTCACCTGCTTCACCAAGGGCGCGAACCCGGCCTGGTTATAGACCCGCTTAGCCGACAACGGCTTCGGGGCGGTGGCCTCCCGGCTCGGGGTGGTGTGGGGTGTGTCGGTCTGCGACCAGGCAAGGCCCCCGCTCGCAAGCACCGTGCTGGCGAGCAGCGCCGCCGCAAATGCAGTCTTGCGCTTATGGCCGAGACGATTGAAGAATCGAGTCATCGCATTTCCTTTCTCGACGCCGCGCCCGCGCACGGCGGCGCGACCTTCACGGCAATACTGGAAGCGCTCTGATAGCGGACCCGCCATCAGCGGAAAATGGGCGAAGGATTAAGCATAGTTTAGAAAGCCGGCCGGTTGATCGCAGTTGAGTGTCGGCCCGTGACGTCGACATGCCGATGTTGCGCCGCACTGGAGCGACATCGCAAGAGTGACCATGAAGGACCATATCGAGAACGACACGATCGACGAGCCGAACTCCCGTGCCATCGCGCCGCTCCTGGCGCGGCATCGCAAGGGCGCTGTGCCATGACCCAAGCCATCCTCGTCATCAATACCGGCTCCTCCAGCCTCAAATTCACGCTGTTCCGTGCCGAGGCGCGGCCGAGCCGCGACGGTCTCCTATGTCAGGGTGAATTCGAGGGCTTCGGCCATCCGGTGCATTTCATCGCCCGCGACGCCAGGGACGCGGTGTTGGCCGATCGGCAATTCGCGGAAGGGACGACCCACGAGGAGGCGATCGACACGCTCGCCGCCTGGCTCGCCAAGCAATTCCCGGAGGTAACGCTGGCGGCGGCGGGCCATCGCATCGTCCATGGCGGCACACGCTATACCGCGCCGGTGCAGATCGACGACGCGGTGATGGCGGAATTGAAGCGCCTCATCCCGCTCGCGCCCTTGCACCAGCCGCACAACATCGCCGGCATCGAGGCGCTTCGGAAGCGGCATCCGCGCCTGCCGCAATTTGCCTCGTTCGACACCGCGTTCCATGCGGACGAGCCCGCGGTGGCGACCCAATTCGCGCTGCCCCGCGCGTTGTTGAATGAGGGCGTGCGGCGTTATGGCTTTCACGGCCTCTCCTATGAATATATCGCGAGCGTGATGTCGAAAGTGATAGGGCCGGCCGCCGAAGGTCGCGTCGTCGTGGCGCATCTCGGCGCCGGCGCCAGCATGTGCGCGATGACGGCGCGGAAGAGCGTCGCCACCACCATGGGCTTTACCGCGCTCGACGGTCTGCCGATGGGCACGCGCTGCGGCAGCCTCGATCCGGGTGTCGTGCTCTATCTCATCGAGGAGAACGGCATGAGCGCCAACGAGGTGCGCCACCTACTCTATCACCAATCCGGCCTCATCGGCGTCTCCGGCATCAGCGACGACATGCGGACGCTGATCGAAAGCACGGACCCGCGCGCCGAGGAGGCGATCCGGCTCTTCACCTATCGCATCGGCCGGGAACTCGGCTCGCTCGCGGCGGCGCTGGGCGGGCTCGATGCGCTGATCTTCACCGCCGGCATTGGCGAGCATGCTGCCGAGGTGCGGCGCCGCGTCTGCCGCGATGCCGTCTGGCTCGGTATCGCGCTCGACGAGGCCGCCAACGACGCGGGCCGTCCTCGCATCTCGCGCAACGGCAGTCGCTGTTCCGCCTGGGTCATCCCGACCGACGAGGATCTGATGATTGCGCGGCACGCCTCGGATTTGCTGCGGGGCCGGGAACCATGACATGGCCGCGATGGCGGCGCGCTCGCCATTAGGCATCGAGGTTGAGCGGGTTTTCCCCGTCTTGCACAGGCTTTACCCCCAGCTTTAACAGAACGGCCGATAGCCAACCATGTTTGCCCGTGAGAGGATAGTCCGCATGGGGCCGCAGCCTCCGCAGGAAACGGCGTTGCGGTCCTTGAGGAGCCGGCGGCGCCGTCAAGGGTGCTGCCGGCTTTCTCCTGTCTTCCGAACGGTTCAGCCGCCGTAGCGGCGCCGGTCCATCGCGGCGCGGGCGGCGCGATATTTCTCCATCGCGAGCGCACGCCTCGCCTGCCCCTCCCGGTCGGACTCCGCGGGCGGCAGCGCGTCGAGCACCTCTTTGAACAAGCCCTCCAGCAGGCCGCGCGCCTCGGGATAGGGAATAATATAGAAATCGTTGCGTTTCACCGCATCGAGGACATGGCCCGCCAACTCCTCCGGGTCCATGCCCTGGGAATAAATCTCGCACAGGGCCGCGATCTCGTCATCATCGACGGCGAAGCCACTCTGCGCATATTTCGCCGGTCGGGTCTTGGTCGATTCCGCGATATTGGTGCGGATGTTGGCGGGGCACAGCACCGAGACGCCGATGTCGTATTTCCGGAGCGCGTCGCGCATCGCCATGCTAATGCCGTGGACGGCGAATTTCGAGGCACTATAGATGCCGGCGATGCTGGCGGCATGGAACGCGCCGAGCGAGGCGGTGTTGACGATGTGCCCGCCCTTGCCATGCCCGATCATGCGCGGCACAAAGGTCTGCATGCCGTTGACGACGCCGCCGAAATTGACCCCCATCATCCAATCGTAATCATCATAGGTCGCGTTCTCCAACGGACCGAAGATCGAGACGCCGGCGGTGTTGAAGAGCAGCTCGACCGGGCCGAAGACACGCTCCGTCTCGTCGGCGGCGCGGGCGAAGGCGGCGCGGTTGGTGATGTCGAGCCGGATGGCATGGACCTCGGCGCCGCGCGCTTTCAGCTCCGCCAGCGCCTCGTCGAGATGATCCTGCCGGACATCGGCGATCACGATTTTGCAGCCGGCCTTCGAGAGCATTTTGGCCTGGCCGAGGCCGGCGCCGCTACCGCCACCGGTGATGAACGCCACCTTGCCCGCAAAATCCTGCATTTTGATCCTCCCACCGTTCGCGGGGAGGAATACGCCGTGGACGCGGCGCCATCAATCCCTTCTACCAGCCGGCGCCATCATAATTCGGATGGCGGCGCAGATCGGCATCGCGGCCGGCAAGATCGATGACATGCTGCTCAAGATCGAGCTTGTCGCGCAGGCCGGAGAACGCCTTGTGCCCGGTGCCGACGACGATCACCTCGCCCGATTTGAGCGCGGTATCGAGATCGCCCGCCAGGAGATCGGCGAGATGCGGCAGGCGCTCAAGAGCGAAGCGGCGATTGGCGCCGACGAGGCGCGACAGTTGCAAATCACGGTCATAGATGGCAAGGCGATAACCCTTGCCAATGAGACGCTCCGCCAGCTCGACCAGTGGGCTTTCGCGCAAATCGTCGGTGTCGGGCTTGAAGGTGAGGCCGAGCATCGTGACGTCACGCTTGCCGGTGGCGGCGATCATCGACATGGCGCGATCGATCTGATGCTGGTTGACGGCGACCGCGGCACTAAGCAGATGGCTTTCAGCATCGAGCGTCTTCGCGTGATAGCGCAAGGCACGCAAATCCTTCGGCAGGCACGATCCGCCGAAGGCGAAACCCGGCTTCATATAGGCGGGCGAGATGTTGAGCCGCTGGTCGGCGCACAGAATCTCCATCACGGCGCCGCCATCGATGCCGGAGGCCTTCGCGATCGCGCCAACCTCGTTGGCGAAGCTCACCTTCACGGCGTGCCAGGCATTGCTGGCATATTTGATCGCGGCCGCGGTGCCGGGATCGGTGACGAACACCGTGGCGCCATTGTCGCGGTTCAGATCGCGTAGGACCTGCGCCGTGCAATCGTCGAAGGCGCCGATCACCGCAGTTGCGGGATGGCGGAAATCGTCGAGCGCCGAGCTCTCGCGCAGGAATTCGGGATAGTAGGCGAGGCCGAAATCCTGTCCCGGCTCCTTACCCGAATGCTCGCGCAGGATCGGAGCGATGGTGCCTTCGAGCGCGCCCGGCAGCATCGTGCTGCGTACCACGACCATGTGATAGGCCTTCTTATGGCGGATCGCAGCGCCGATATCGGCCGCGATCTGGCGCACGGCGGCGAGATCGAGGCTGCCGTTGGGAAGGCTCGGCGTGCCGACGCAGATAAAGCTCAGCTCCGTCTGTGCGATCGCGCAAAGGACATCCTGGGTCGCGGTAAGCCGGCCCTCGCCCGCCGCGCGGGCGATTAGCTCGCCGATGCCAGGCTCGAGGATCGGCGATCGCCCGGCATTGATGGCGGCAATCTTGTCGGCCGCGATATCGACGGCGATGATGCGATGCCCCTCTTCCGCCATGGCGGCCGCAACCACGGTGCCGACATAGCCAATGCCGAATACGCTGACGTGCATGGTAATTCCCGACCTTTAGCTCGACAGACGGTCGAGCCTAGTTAAAGAAAGTTGCCAAATCGCAAACGCCGCTCAGACAGGGTCGATTTCGACGATTGCGAGGAGTTCGGCGCCGGCCTTAAGGGTGCCGCTGCCGACGAGACTGAGGCTCGGCACGCGCTCGTTGAAGGCGGGCGAATACCAGCCCAGCATCGGATCGTCCGAACCGCGATAGTCCATCCATGTCAGCGCATCTGGCAGGATAAGCCGACCCGCATGGCGCGACCCAAGCGCGACCCAGCCAAGATGCACGATGTTGCCGTCGCGCCGCGCCTCGATCTCGGGCCCGAGATGATAGGCAAGGCGCACGGCGAATTCGCCCTCGCCATCGATGCTGTCGGCAATCTCGATGCGACGGGCGATGCGGTCGAGCGTGACGCCGCGGCGATGGACGGGCGCACCCTTCTGTCGGCGATAGCCGTCATGCCGCGCCTGCCAGTGCGCCACCGGTCCGTCATTGAGCCCGGCAAGGGCGACGGTCTCGGATTTGGGCGCATCGAGCCACAGGAACGAGCCGCCATAGCTCGCCTGGTCGGCGCCGCCGATCTCGATCGTGTTGTGGGCGATGGTGGAACGGAAGTAATGCCGCGCGGCGGCATCGGTCAGATAGCAATAGGTCCCGGGATCGACCAGGAGGTCGACGCCGGCGTGACGCAGCTCGACCGACAGCGCATCGGCATGGCCATGTGCGGCGATGGTGAGGTAGCCATGCGGTCCCGAATCGCAGCGGCACGAGACTTCATCAGGCCGGCCATCGAGGTCGCGCAAAAAGGCAAGTCCGGCATCGGGAAAGAAATTCGGCCGTCGCACCGGCCGCGGCAAGGGCGGCGGCGATGGCGATTTGACGACGGCGCGAAAGATCGCGCTGCCCAGATCACGCGGCACCGCCGGCCACCAGGACGTCGGTCCGACGAGCGCCGCCGCTTGGGCCAGAAGCCCCGATGCACGCCGCTTGCGCCCCGGCGGATCGAGCAGCAGGGCATAGGCATCGTCGGTGTCGCCCTGTCGCGGCGGGCGGCCAGAGACATCGAGCGATGCCGCGGAGGCGTCCGCCATCCGTGCGATGGCGCCCAGGAAATCGTCGCCGAAGGGTTGAGCGGCAATCTCGCCCTCGATCGCCGCCAGCATCAAGAGTTCCATCGTGAAGCCGTGATATTCCGAGGCGAGTTCTCGCCCGAAGCCATCGGGAAAGATTTGAAGCCGCGCCTCGCGCACGAGCCCGGTGCGCCCGGTCTCGCGCCAGGCGGCGCTTTCCGTGAACCAGGGAAAGGCGCCGGCGCCGACATAAAGGCCGAGATATTCGGCGATCAGGTGATTGTTGGCCGAGGAGCCATAGCTGCGCAAGCCGGCGAGATAGAATTGGTGGTGATAGATTTGGTCGCGGGCGAGCGGCGACAGCTCAAAGAGTTGGGCCGCGCCCGGCCATGCCGCCAGAAGCCGCCGCGTCCAGGCGAAGGTGACGAGGCGCAGGCCGAGCTCGATCCCCGCCGACCAGTGGATGCCGGTGAGGAAGGGATTGGCCTCCCACCACAGGTGCAATTGCGCCGCGGCGAGTTCGGCAAAATCGTCGCGGCCGGTCGCAAGATAGGCTCCGGCGAGCAGCGTCACATGGATAAGCCGCGACGGAGTGAAAGTGAGATTGCCGACGATGGCGGGATCGCGCGCATCGATGTCGAAAGTGTAGGCGTCACGCGGCGCGATCCGGCCCGAATCGGGATCGGTGAACCAGTCCGCGGTCGTTTGCGGCAACGGCATGTCGCGCTCAAAGAGCGGGATGCGGCCGGCCAGAACCCGCTCCGCCGCCGCGATGACGGCGGCGCGCGCCGCGGGATCGAGCGCCAGCCCTGCCGGATCGAGCGGGGCGAAATCGACGGTCGGCGTGCCGACGAGGCGATAGGTCGCCGGTTTGCCCTTGCGCGCGCGCCAAGCGCGCTTCAGCGCCTCGTCGCGCAGCCGCCAGGACACTTCCTGTGGCGTCATGCGACGCAGGCGATTGAGATACCAGTTGACGCCCATCGCTTAAGTCGTCAAGGGCCGCGCCAGACGTCCGACCGGTATCGCGGCGACCTGGGTCTTCAAGGGTGGCGGCGCGGTGAGACGCGCGACGGGAACCGTCCAGCCGCCGCGAGGCGCGCGCGCCCTCAGCGCACCACCCGCCACCGGCACCTGTCGCGGCCGGCGCATCACTTTAGAGATCGCCACCGGGCCGATGATGAGGAACGGCCAGAACAGCGCCGGGGCGCGGATCAGGTCGGCCTCCACCATGTTGAACAGCAGCATCATGACCACGATCATCAAGAGATAGGGCGCATCAACGTCGCGCCCGCCGAGCGTCGCCCGCACCGCATTGATCAGAATCTGGAACATCTGAAGCGCGACGACGGCGCAGCCGACAAGACCGAGCTCGAGATAGGTCTCGATCCAGCCGTTATGGGCATGCGGCGGCTTGTAGGAATTGAGGATGCTCCAGATTTCCTGAGTCAGCGGGCTCTTCGCGATCCAGAACGCGCCATAGCCATAGCCAAGCCACGGCTTCTGGGCGCCGTAGGGCAGCACTACCCGCCACAACTCGACGCGCCCGGTCAGGGTCGCGTTCTTGCCGACGAGTTCGGTAAAGGTGCCGAGATCGCTCAAGACGAACAAAACCAAGGGCACGCCGAGCAACACGATCCAGCTTAGGATGACGAGGCCGATCGGGGGCCGGCGATACATGCTGCGCCCGGCGAGGCAGGCGATCAGCCCGATCATCGCGGCGATCCAGCCCGTGCGCGATTGCGACAGATAGAGCAGCCCCGCGCACAGCAAGAAGCCGAGAAACCAATAAGCCTGGTCGCGGCGGCGCCCACCCGGCGTCAGCACCAGATAGAACATTGAGACGGCGCCGGTCGCCATGACAATGCCAAGCGAGTTCTTGTCGCTGAGGATGCCTTTCCAGCCGGGAATACCGCTGAAGCTCGAATCGAGCAGGGTATCGATGCCGATCCCGGGAAACAGCACCGTCACGATGAGCGACGCGACGGCGATGATGCCGATCGCCTCTGCCACCAGGATGATGATGTCGCGCAACGAGAAACGCGAGGCGAGATAGGCGCCCCAGAGCGCTGTGGTGATGGCAGTGCCCGAGCGGCGGATCGTGATCATCGGATAATCCGACCACAGCGCCGACAAGAGGCACAGCGCGAGGAAGGCCAGGACCGGCGCCATCGCCGGCAGCGCGCGAATAATGTTGTCGCGATAGCGGATCGCCATGATCACGCTGACCACCAGGATCAGCGCCATCATGAAGCTGTCGATCGGCGCGCTTGCCCCGACCTCGGTATCGGCACGCGGATGGCCGGTGAAATAGAGGAACAGCGGCACGATGGCGCCAAACTGGGTAATCATGGCGAGGATATGGAACGCCCGCTCGATCCGGCTCATCGGCACGCGCGTCGGCGCCAGGGCGAACAGCCCCGGCGCGAGCGGCCGTCTTGAGATGGCTTCATACATGGCCCCAAGATATGGCTTACGAGTCGCTAATTTCCGCTTAACGGCGGGGGGTCGGACTTTCGTATGCTGGCCTTGTCATGCCACGGGACGCGCGCTTCATCCCCTTGCTATCGCGGCGGCAATGCCTGCGGCTTCTCGGCGTGGCGAGTGGCGTCCTCGGCTTCGCCGCCGTGGCCCGCGCGCAAAACCGGCCGATTCCGCCGCCGCGCTATAACCGCCAGTCGCCGACCCAGGACACCATCACCATCCGCACGGTGACGGGAAATTACCCCTTCCTCGCCGATATTCTTTATAATCCCAGCACGCCGGCGAGCGCGCTCAAGGCCCGGCCGCCGCTGGCGCGGGATGAGGCCGTCATGTACGTGGTCGATATCGTACGGCCGATGTCGTTGTCGAATGGCGGCGTGCCGTTCGCCACCGATATCCTGTTCGTGGCCGCCGATGGCCGCATCATCGAGGTCGAGGCCGAGATCCTTGCCAATGATCCGACCCTCTATACCGCGCGGATTCCGGTCAAGGCCGCGGTGCAAACCATTGCCGGCACGGTGCGACGGCTCGATATCCGGCCGGGGGACCATGTCCTCCATCCCCTGTTCGGGCGAACGCTGTAGCGAATTTTCGTAAAACTCATACTTATTGATGGGAATGCGTTGAAGACCACCATATTTGGATGTAGAGTAGCATCATACCGGTACGAGTCCGGTTGACGAGGCGATGAGCGATGACCCGGATTTTCGATGCGTTGCAGATCCATGACGAAGGCGAGTCGGCGGCCCGCGAGATGCCGGAGCCCGGCCCCCAGGTCTATGGCGAGCCGAGCGTGCTGCCGCGCGAGGAGTTGATCGCGCTCTATCACACGCTGCGCACCCAATTGCCCGAGGACGCGCCGCCGATCTTCGAGATCACCGCCTCAACCCATGGCGAAGGCACCTCGACCATCACCCGCGATCTCGCCAATGCGGTGGCGGCGACGCTGGGTCTCCGGGTGCTGTTGGTGACGATCGAATCGCGCGAGGGAGCGGAGCCGGGGCTCGAAGCGGTCGCCACCGGCACGGCCATCGCCACCGACATCATCGCGCCGGCACGGGACGGCCCATTCTATCGCGCCTCGCTGTCGGTGCTGGGCGCCGGCGCGCGCTTCCTGTCCGAGAGTGGCGGGCTCGAGAAGGTGCTGGCCGAACTCATCGAACTCGTCGATATCGTATTCATCGACGCGCCGCCGATTTTGGCCGAGGTCGCGAGCATGGTGCTGACGCGCTGCGTCGGCGGCGTCGTGCTAGTGGTCGAGGCGGAAAAGACGCGGGCGCCGATCGTCGAGCAGGCGCGGCGCGCGATCGAAGCCAATGGCGGGCGGCTCCTCGGTATAATCATGAACAAGCGGCGCTATCACATCCCGCGCGCCATCTATCAGCGGCTGTAGGGGCCTCGTGTACGCGGAATTCTACGGGTTCCAAACCCACCCGTTCCATGTCACGCCCGATGCCGGTTTCCTTTACCTGACGAAGCCGCATCGCGAGGCGATCGGCGTCATAGAATACGGCCTCAAGCAACGCAAGGGCTTCGTCGTCATTACCGGCGAGGTCGGGGTCGGCAAGACCACCGTGTTGCGCTATTGCCTGCGCCGCCTCGACCCGAGGCAGGCAGTGATCGTCTATATCCTGCAACCGGCGCTGACGCCGCATCAGCTTCTCGCCCTCCTTTGGCAGGAGCTGTCGGAGAGCGACGCGGAGGCCCACGCCCCCTGGACCCAGGACACCGGTGAGCTGATCCGGCATCTCCTGTTCCGCCTCAAATCGCTGCACGACCGCGGCAAGCTCATCGTCATCGTCATCGACGAGGCGCAGAACATGCCGGTCGAGACGCTGGAGAGCCTGCGCCTGCTCTCCAACCTCGAATCCGACAAGCAGAAATTTCTCCAAATCGTGTTGGCGGGACAGCCCGAGCTCGAGGAAAAGCTGGCGCGCCGCGAGCTGCGCCAGCTCAATCAGCGGATCGCGGTCCGCACCCGCATCCCGAACCTCACCCCGGCCGAGAGCCTTAGCTACATCCATTTCCGGCTGGAGCGCGCCGCCGGCAAACGAGTCGAAATCTTCACCCGTCCCGCGCTCGATTACATCATCGCCAAGTCGGACGGCAATCCACGGCGAATCAACGTGTTCTGCGACAATGCGCTGATCAACGGGCTCGGCCATCGCGCCCGGCTCGTCGGCCCTAGGATCGTGAAGGACGCGATCGCGCCCCATCTTGTCGGCAACACCCCCGACATTCCCGGCCTGTCGGCCCTCGTCGCCCTTGCCGGCGGAACAAAGCGGGCGCTGGCAGTCTCGCCCATCCTCGCCGTGATGGCGGCGATGATCGTGGTCGGCGCGATGATCGGGCTGAGCGCCAATCTGTGGTCGCACAGCCCAGCGCCGGCAGCGGTCGCCGCCTGGCATTCCGGTGCAAGAGAGGCGAGCATCGCGCGGCCACGACCGGGCGCCGAGGTCGCGCTGGCGACGGAAGGTGCCGCCGCCAACAACAATACCGCCGCCGCCTTCAACGCCATCTTCAATGTGCGGTCGCGCGAAACCCTGACCCAGCTTTGCGAAGACGCCTACGCCGTCTGCGGCGACGGCATGATAGACGCGCTCAAACGCGCCAACCCCGGCATCGATCCAAAACACCTTGCCGCCGGCGAGGCGGTGCGCCTGCCCATCATCGAGAATCTCAAGCCGGACGTTCGCTGAGCACGGTCCTCCGCGCGCGCCCGAGCGCCGCCGCGACGCCACCATCGAAGGAAGCGACCATGCCGCCAAGGTCGAGCCTGTCGCGGGTGACGAGCGCGCCCTCGGCCAGCCGCACGCGCAAAGCCCCGTCCTCGGCGAAGCGGCGAAGACCGTCGCGAAATCCCTCGGCCGTCAGGATCAGGCCGTTCTTGCCGTCTTCGACATAATCGATCTCGGGACTATGCCAGGGCGAGGCGATCGTGATCACCGGCACGCCATGGGCGAAGGCGCGATTGACGGCAAGCCCGACATACCCCGGAATCACCAGCGCGGCGCTGACGCGGTAGAGGCGCGCGATGGCGGGCGCGTCATGAACGGCACCGACGAAATGGCACCACGCGGTGCCGGCCGCCGTCGCTTCAAGTTCGGCACGCCGCGGCCCGTCGCCGACGATCACGATTTCGACATCGTGACCGCTGTCGCGCAAGACGCGCGCCGCGCCGATCAATTCATCGACTTTCTTCTCGGCAAGGAGGCGGCCGACAAAGGTGAAGACCACGGCATCGACGGCGATGCCGAAATCCCGGCGCAAGGACGCGCGGTCAGCCGCCTGTGCCGCGGCATGGCAGGCGATCTCGTCATTGAGCTCAATGGTGTTGTTGAGCACGGTGATGCGCGCCTCAGCCATGCCGGCGCGGCGGAGCGGCGCGACGCCCCCCTCGGTATAGACGAGATAGCCCGAGGCGAGGCGCAACAGCCCGCGCTTTGCGCCATTGACGAGGGTGGTAAACGCGCGACCGAGCGGGCCGCGCTTCTCGTCCCAGAAATCCTGACCGCCGCCGAACCCCCAGAACAGCACCGGCTTTCCGGCCAGGCGAAACCACAGGAGCAGCACCAGATTCATGAAATATTTGACCTCATGCCCGACCACCAGCGCATCGAAGCCGCCGAACGCGATCTTGCCGAACACCGGCTGATAGACGAGGCGGCGGCCGAACAGCCGGAAGAAGCGGTTACGGACGACGACATGATCGAACGCGAAGGGCGGCGATGCCGCGACGACGCCGTTCCCCGGCTCGGGATCGCCATGGAACACGACATAGCGGCGCGCGCCGATCGCGGCGAGCCGGCAGAAGAACGCGGCGCGGTAATTGGGCACGCAGCCCTGATGCAGGATGGCGATGCGGAGCGGCGGTGTCATGTCAATAGCCGAGGCGGAAGTGACGCTGAAAGAGTTCGAGATTGACCAGAATCCAGATCAGCTTTTCGTGGTTCTGGCGGCCGGCCTCATGCTCGGCGAGCGTTCGGTCGATCTCGCCCCGGTCGCACAGCGCGCGCGAAAGCGAGCCCGGCGCATCGATGAGGTCATGCACGAAGCCGCGCATCGGCCCCCGGAACCATTCATTGATCGGCACGCGGAAGCCGACCTTCGGCCGCTCCAGCACCGCCGGCGGCAGGATGTCGCGCATCGCCGCGCGCAATATGTATTTCCGCGTGAGGCCGCGAATCCGCCAGCGATCCGGCAGCCGCGCCATCAGCCTGGCGAGATCGATGTCCATGAACGGCATCCGCGCCTCGATCGAGGCGGCCATGGTGATGCGGTCGCCGCGCTCCAGAAGATTGTCCGGGAGCCACGAGGTTTCATCGAAATGGAGGACACGTTCCAGCGCGGAACGTTGCGGATCGACCGCGAACGGGAACGGATCGACCGGCCGGCGCTCCGACACGCCTGAAAGAAGACTATCGCGTTCGGCATAGGTGAGCGCACCCATCCAGCGTGCCATGCGCTCTTGAGGGTCGCGCAGCGCGATCGAGGCCGCCAGAATCTTGATACGCCGGAAGCGATAAGGCAGCCGGTTGATGAGCGGCGCCACCATCCGGTCATGGGCGCAAGGCGGGACGAGGCGCTGATAGAGCGGCACGACGTCATGCTCCGCCCAATGCTTCGGATAGCCGGCCAAAAGCTCGTCCGAGCCTTCACCCGTCAGCACCATCTTCACGCGCTGCGCCGCGGCGCGCGAGATGAGGTAGATCGGGATGTTCGAGGCCTCGGCGACCGGCGCGTCGTGATGGTCGATGAGCAGCGGCAGATATTGCATGAGGTCGTCCGCCGCCACTTCGAGTTCGGTGTGATGCGTGCCGAATTGGCGGGCGACCAGCGCAGCGTAAGGCAGCTCCGAATAGCGCGCCTCGCGAAACCCAACCGCGAACGTATTGATCGGTTGATCCGAATGCTTGCTCATCAGGGCGACGATCGCGGAGCTGTCGATGCCGCCCGAGAGAAACGCGCCATAAGGCACGTCCGAGACCATGCGGATCTGCACCGCCTCTTCGAGCGCGGCGCGGAA
Source organism: Allostellaceae bacterium (assembly GCA_050729815.1). GTDB lineage: Bacteria > Pseudomonadota > Alphaproteobacteria > ATCC43930 > CGMCC-115725 > JAATGI01. Next base: position 23,655 of record JBOHLV010000121.1, on the reverse strand, counting down.
CGCGGCCACGGGATTTTCGGGCAAGCCGGCATCGCGCGCCGGCGGCTCGCCATAGGGCGGGCGATAGAAACGCGTTTCGGCGAGGGCACCGTTTTCCCAGACGGCATAGCTCCCCGGCATCAGCTTGCGGATGCCGGCGAATAGGGTGTGCGGCGCCGGAACATAGCGATAGACGAAATAATCGGCGAGCGCGGCGCGGTCCAGGGCCGGCGCTTCGTCGCCATAGGCCAGGATCGCCTTCACCTCGGAACCAAACAGGATCCGCCCCGCCGATTCCGCGATGAACAGCGGCTTCTTGCCAAACGGGTCGCGCGCGAGCATGAGGCGCTGGCGCGTCTCGTCCCACAGCGCGAAGGCGAACATTCCGGAGAGGCGCTCGACGCAGGCCGGCCCCCATTCGACATAGGCATGGAGCAGGATTTCGGTATCGGAGCGGGTGCGGAGGCGATGGCCCTTCGCCTCGAGCTCGGCGCGCAGCGCCGGAAAATTGTAGATTTCGCCGTTGAAGATCAGCGTTACCCCGGCCGATTGATGGGTCATCGGCTGATCGCCGGTGGCAAGATCGATGATCGCGAGCCGGCGATGGCCGAGTCCGATGGTATGGGCGCCGTCGGCCGTCTCTTGCAGGAAGAAGCCTTCACCATCGGGGCCGCGATGGCGGATGCGGTCGGTCATCGCCTGGAGACGGCGGCCGGCATCGCGCGTCACGCCCGGCAGGATGAAACCGGCAATGCCGCACATGATACTATTCCGCCGCGGGCCGCGAGACGAGGTCCGGCGCCATCGCTGCCGCCGCGCCGCGTCCCCCCAGCGCCTTGTCGTATGCGGCGAGCAACGGCGGGATCGAGAATTCCCACGCCAGCTCCCGGCGCAGCCGCGCCATGCCGAACTCGCGCATGCGTCGGCGCCGCTCGGGATCTCCGATCAGATCGAGGATGCCGCGGGCGAGCGCCGCTTCGTTGTTAGCCTCGACATAAAGCGCCGCCTCGGCCGCCGAGACTCGCGCCTCCTTGAGGTCGTAGCACACGATCGGGAGACCGAAATACATGTACTCGATGATCTTGTTCATGGTGCTGTGGTCGGACCAGTCGTTCTTCGGATCGGGATCGACCGCGATGTCGGCAGAGGACAGAATCCGGCACAATTCCTCGTCGCTGACCCGGCCGGTGAAGGTGCAGTAGTCGCTAAGCCCCTGTTCCTCGGCATAGCGCTTGATCGCCGGCTGGTGCGGCCCGCCGCCGACGAACACAGCATGGAAATCGCGGAACTGTCGGTCCTCGACGAGATGCTTCGCCGCGCGGACGAAATGATCGACGCCATCCTGAGCGCAGATCTCGCCGAGATAGACGAGTAGGAACTTGCGCCCGCGACGCCAGTCCGGATCAGGCGGAAAGAGGGTGAAGCGGTCGAGGCTCGGCCCCGAGCGCACGACATAGACATCCTCCGCGCGCTTGCCGCCGCGGCCGATCGCGACCTCCTTGTGGCTCCCATTGGTGGTGATGACGATGTCGGCCTCATGAAAGGTCATCCGCTCGAGCCAGAGAAGCGCCCTGAGGATGAGCCCGCCATCGCGGCCGTCGAATTTCGCCCGGTACATCTCGGGCGAGAGATCGTGATGGTCGAAGAGGAAGCGCTTGCCGAAGACGCGCCAGAAGGCGGCGAGCGGCCAATAGATCTCCGGCGGGTTGCAGACATGAAGGATATCGAAGCCGCGGCCCCATGCCACCCGCAGCGAAAGCAGCGCCGTCGCGACGAAGCACCACAGGAACTCGGCGACAAAGCCGAACTTCGAGTCGCCGGAGATCGGCAGGCGATAGCGATGAATCGCGACGCCTTCGAGTTCCTCATAAGAGCGGTTGAAGCCCTTCATCTTGGGTGAGATGACGCTGACGCGATAGCCGGCCCGGGTCAGCGACGTCGCTTCAAGCCACACCCGCCGATCGAACGGCACCGGCAGATTCTGTACGATTATCAAGACCCGCGGCGGCATCGGACGGGGTTTGCCGCCGGCGGGACGCGCGCGGCCCACGGGGCTATCTCCCCCTAATATGAAAATGCCTCAAAACCGGCCGAAAGCCGCGCCCGACTCGACGACACACTTCGCCCTTTGCGGCAAAAGCGACGCAGGTTATACGGACCCGGATCGCTTCTTGAGGTGAGGTTGGAGGAATTGACAGGTTTTCATGGGGCATGGGCGGACTCCGATCGGCAATATCGGCGGCACGCGGCATCTGTGAGCAATTCGCGCCAAATCCACCCTAACAAGGAAACGTTAACAAACTTGCACGACCGCACAAGGTCGGAGACCACAGCGGTGAATCCAAGGGCCAGATCGACATCGCGCAAGACGGGCTGGTGGATGGTGGCGATGCTGCTACCGGTGCTGGTTCTTGGCGCGTGCGCCGGACCGGCCAACACCGTGCCCTATCCACCACGGGTGGCGAGTTTGCCGCCGCCGGCCTATCGCGTCGCGCCGGGCGACACGCTCAACCTTAAATTCCTCTATAGTCCCGAGCTCGATGAGCAGCAGACGGTCGGGCTCGACGGCGACGTGTCGTTCCAATACGCGCCCAATCTGCATGTCGCGGGCGAAACCATCCCCGAGGCGCGGCGGACGATCATGGCGGCGTATCGCAAGACGCTGATGAACCCGGCGGCCGAGCTCAGCATCAAGGGGCCGCTCCAATGGAAGGTGTTCGTCATCGGCGAGGTCGCCCGTCCCGGAGAATTTACGACCAAGGGGCCGCCGCTGACACTGGTTCAGGCAATCGCACGGGCCGGCGGCCTCAAGGAATCGGCAGACGGCGGCAACGTCGTGCTGCTGCGCCGCCAGGGCGATGTCGAGCACGCCTATGACGTCAGCTTCACCAACGCCGTCGAGCATCGCTCGCCGACCGCCGACATCCGGCTCGCCAATCGCGATATCCTTTATGTGCCGCGTACCGGCGTCGCCAAGCTCGGCGTCGATTGGCGTCAATATGTCATGCAATTCGTGCCGCCCAATGTCAGCTTCGCGTTCGGCTCGACCAGATATGTGCCGTAAGCCGATGAGTTCCGCAGCAACCGCCGGACGGACCCGATGATCGTCGAAATGACGCCCCGGAGCCTGCTCAATGTGGTGTTCCGCCACCGCGTCAAATTCATTGTCACGCTGTTGGTCTGCCTGTTCCTCGCGGCGGCCTATTGCCTCATCGCGACGCCGAAATATCGCAGCACCGCGGAGCTGCTGGTGCGGTTCGGCACGAACCAGCAGCAAAGCGCGATCAACGGCGTCGCCCCGGCGATCCCGGCCCAGCAGCAGGAACGCAAGGAGATCGTCAATTCGCAGATCGCGCTGATGCACAGCCGCGATCTTCTTCGGGACGTGCTCAAGACCGTCGGCATCGCGCGGGTCTATCCCGGTCTCAGCGCCAAGAGCCAGGCCGATCTCGAGAATCTGGCGATCAACCGGCTCAATCACGACCTCAAGACCGAAGGCGGTCAGGATTCCGACATTATCGATGTCGCGCTGCTCAATCCCGACGCCCAGGTCGCGGCGAAAACCCTGCGCACGCTGATCGCCAAGTTCAAGAAGCGCGCGGCCTCGGTCTATCAGTCGGAACAGCTCGGTTTTCTGCAAAACCAGTTGAAGCAGTCGCGGGGCCAGCTCACCAAATCTCGCAACGCCGTCGAAGCGTTCCGGACCAGCACCGGGATTGCCTCGCTCGACGAGGAGCGGTCGCTGCTGTTGCGCCAACGCTCGCAGACCCGGCAAAAGCTGGTGCAGACGGTCAGCACCCAACACGAGGCCGAGCAGCGCTATAGACGGCTCGAGACGGCGCTGAAGAAGCTGCCCTATCACATCACCCTGTCCAACGAGGCCGACCGCTTCAAGCCGGTCGACGACACCCGCGAGCGGCTGAATGAGCTGCGCCAGCGCGCCTATAGCATGTCGCTCAATTATCGTCCCGACAGCGTACCGATGGTCGATCTCGATAAGCAGATTCGATTCGCCGAGCACCAACTCACCACCCTGGAACGACAGGGCGTCGCGCGGCTGCGCACCGGTCCCAACCCGGTCTATGAGGCCATGCAGAAGGATGCCCTCACCGCCGCCGGCAACGAGGCAGCCGCCGAAGGCGCGCGCCACCCGCTCGAGGCGGAACTCAACCGCATCGACGCACGGCTCGCCGATTTGAGCCGCAAGGCCGGCGAGCTTAACCAACTCCAGCTTCAGGAGCAGGTCGACGAGGAAAATTTCCGCAACTATCTCCAAGGCGTGGAGACCGCGCGGCTCGACACCGATCTCAATCGCCAAGGTATTACCAGCGTCGCGACTGTTCAGGAGCCGACGGTGCCGGTCAATACCGCGCAGCCGCGGGTGCTTCTGATCCTCGGCATTACCTTCCTCATCGGGATCGCGCTCGGGATCGCGATTACCTTCTTTGCGGAGCTTGCCGACGAGGCCTTCAGCACGCCCGGCCAGATCGAATCGGTGCTCGGTGTGCCGGTGCTGGCGGTGTTTCCGCAGATGCCGCTCGGCGCCGCGCCGGGACAGCGATTATGAGGCGCCGCCTCGACAATGTTACGGGGTAAGATTCGCTTAACCCTGCTCGCGATGTCGTTGTGGCTTGTCGCGTCGGCGGCGTTCGGCCAGGTGGTTCCCGGCCCCGGCGCCGGCCGTACTCTGGTGATCCGAAACCGGCAGGGAAAAGTCATTGAGAGCCTGCGGCCCCACGGCAATCATTATGATGTCTTTAGTGCACAACAGGGTTTCATTCCGGCGGGACGCGCCGAGATGCGGGGCCAGCGCCTCGTGATCTACGATCGCCATGGCAACATCGTCGCGACCGCGAGGCCCGAACTCCTGCCGCCTGATTCGCCACTCGAAGACATCACAGTCGTGCGCAACACGCATGGTGCACCGATCGGCACGATCGGGCGTTATTGAGCCGCGGCGCGGCGCGGCAGGAGCCATTTAAGAACTCCTTAAGGCAGGCTGGCTAGAGTCCCCGACCATCATCTTGGTCGTCAGGATCTACCGTGCCGCCAGTTCGTCCTCTCGATAGCCATGACGCCGTCGCCTCGAGCGCGGGCGCGACCCGGGGCTTTCATCGCAAGATCACGCCCGTCAGGGAACAGGACCGGCGTGCCGAGCATGGCCGGTCGGACGGCGCCTGGACGCTTGCGCGGCCGGCCATCGGCAAGGTCTATCCGCCCGCCGCCGCAACCTTATTCCTCGTGATCGAAACGGCAACGGTGTTCGCCATCGGCTGGACCTTGGCGAGCCTCTTCGGTTTCGGCACCGCCCAGGGCGAATTCGGCCCGCGCCTCCTATTCCTCGTGATGGCAGCCATCCTGTTCGCCGTCGCCACGATCCTTCAAGGCACCTTCGTCGGTCGGCCGCCGCGTATGGCGGCGATGTGGGGCATGCGGCTCGTGGCGCCGCTTGCGATCGCCGAGCTCGTCGCCGTTACCGCGTTCACCGGTTTCTATCCCAACCTGCCGCTGTCGCCGACGGTGCCCGCGCAGCATTGGATCAGTAGCTGGTTCATCATGAGCTATCTCGCCGGCGGCGCGCTCAATACCATCTTCGAGACCGCGATCCGGCATTGGGAGGCGGCCGGCAGGCTGGCGCGACGGATCGTCGTATTCGGCGGCGGCAGCCATGGCCGGCGCTTCATCGAGGCCCTGATGCACGACCCCGATGGCGGTCTTCGCATCGACGCCTTCTTCGACGATCGCACCAAGACGATCCCGGATAGGATCGGCGATGTGCCCTTTGCCGGCACTGCCGAAGATTTGATTCAGTTCACCCGGACCAATCCCGTCGATGAGGTCGTGATCGCCCTGCCCTGGGCGGCGGACAAGCGGATCCTCGACATTCTGCGGAAATTCCGCGCGCTGCCGTTGCCGATCCGGCTGGCGCCGGATTCGAGCCTGCTGTTCGCCTCGCTCGGCACGTCCGACCGCGACACGGTACCCGCCCCAGTGATCCAGCGTCAGCCCTTGTCGCCCTGGGGCTTGTTCCTCAAGGACATGACCGACCGGATGCTGTCGGCGGTGGCGCTCATCGGGTTCGCGCCACTGTTGGTCGCGGTCGCGATCGCAGTAAAGCTCACCAGTCGCGGCTCCGTCTTCTTCCGCCAACCACGACTCGGCTTCAACAATCGGCCGTTCCGGGTGTTCAAGTTCCGCACCATGCGCAACGACGGTGGCGGCAATGCCGGGCTGAATCAGGCGACCCGGCATGATCCCCGGGTGACGCCGGTCGGCGCCTTCCTGCGGCGCTGGAGCCTCGACGAACTGCCGCAGATCCTCAATGTGCTGAAGGGCGACATGTCGCTGGTCGGACCGCGGCCGCATCCCTTGTGGCGCCAGGCCAGCGACCTTTGGCAGGAGAGCGGCGACGAGCCTCTGGAGGCCATCATTCACGAATATGCCGCGCGCCATCGCGTCAAGCCGGGCATCACCGGCTGGGCACAGGTATCGGGCTTCCGTGGCGAGACCGCGACCGTAGACCGCATGCGCCAGCGCATCGAATACGATATCGATTACATCGATCACTGGTCGCTGTGGTTCGACTTCAAGATCATGTTCCTCACCGTGCTCGCCGTCTTCAAGACCGGGGATGTCTATTAGCGCCCGGCTGCTGGCGGCCGCGGCGATCGTGGCCGCGCTCGGCCTCGGCGGCGCCGGGGCCGCGGCGCATGTGCCGCTTACCGCGACGCCGCCCGATGCCTGGCCGGCGGCGCATATCCGCCCCAACCATCCGCGGCTGTTCTTCGATCCAGCCCATCTTGCCCGCTTCCGCCGCCATTGGCGCGACCCGGCCTATGCCGGCATCGTGCGCGAATATGACGACGACACGACGCTAAGCCCGCTCAGCGAGGCATTGCGCGGCCTCGCCTTGAAGGACGTGGCGGAATGCCAGCTCGCCGCGCGCACCGTCGCCGATCCCAACTGGCACCCGGCGATGAACCTCTCCGAAGGTCCGCCCGGCGGCACCAACATGCGGCTCTTCGGGCCGGCGCAATGGGACTATGCCGACCCCTCGGCGCTGGTGTTCGACTGGTGCTATTTCGCGCTGACACCTCGCCTCAAGGCGCGCCTCGTCGCCAAGATCAACCATGCGAACAAGGTGCGCGAGGCGGCACTCGATCAGCGCTTTGAATGGCATGAGGCGTTCTTCATGGGCATGCACGCCTATCTTACGGGCGTGCTCGCGATCGAAGGCGAGCCGGGCGCGATCGACCGCCTGCGCAAGGCCGAGAATGTCGTCCAGAACTGGACCGAACTCGGCAACGAGCTTCATGGCGACGGTAGCTATAAGACCTATGCCTATCAGGATCTGTACCTCATCACGCCGGCGATCTTATGGAGCATGGCAACAGGCCAGAATGTCGTGCGCCGCAACCATTTTATCCAAAATCATGCCAAATTCCTGCTGCGGCGACTGTCACAAGGCGGCCGGCATTTCATCGCCGGTCCAGGCGATCAGGCCGCCGATTCGCGCGGCATGATCAACGGCGCACGCACGCCCTCGCCGCTCGGCCCGCTCCTCATCGCAGACGATCTCCATGACCACTTCGCCCAATGGCTCGGGCAGTTTTTGTTGGAAAAACAAGGCTTCAGCAAGCGGTGGGATAGCCCGCGCTGGCTCGATCTCATCTTCCATGACGATCACCTCGCGGCGGTGCCGCCGCAAGCGGCCGGCATTCCCTTGGTGCGCTACATGCCGCAAGGCGGCATGGTCGATATGCGCTCCGGCTGGCATATCGGCAATGCCAAGGCCCACGACATCGATGCCTGGTTCTATCTCGGCCCGATGACCGCCCATTCAGAGATGGATGCCGGGCATTTCACCTTGTGGCGCGGCGATGACGACCTCCTCACCGAGGGCTCGAACTATCTAAGCCGGCCAACGACTTATCATCTCCTCTGGAGCGTCCTTTCGCTGGCCCGGAACACCGCGGTGTTCGCGCCCGAGGGAAGTAAGGCGCCCGAGCTCGACGGCAGCCAGCGGCCGATCCCGACGATGACTTATGATGACAACCGGATGTTCGGTGATGTCGGCGGCGAGCGGCTGGTGAAGAGCGAGCGCCCGGCGACCCGCGCCAGGATCGCCTGCCTCTCAGCCGAGCATTACCCAATTGCCAACCGGCTCGTCTGGTATCCCGAATATGCCGGCTATCTCGGCCGGATCACTTATTTCCATAATGGCAAGGACATCGCCGTCACATCGGGCGACGCGACGGTCGATTACGATCCCAAATATGTCGAATCCTATCAACGCACTGTCATCGACGTGAAGCCGAATGTGTTCATTTTGCGCGACCGATTTCGCCTCCGCCATGTCGCCACGGTGCGGCTCCTGTTCCATACCCGCGAGCGCCCGAAGGTCGAGGGCCTTCGGGTCATCAAGGGCACCGCCGAGGCCGGCATCCTCGAAGCCCGGGCCAACCGCGTCACCATCGATCATGGCGGGAGCCAGGCGGTGATCGAGGTGCTGTGGCCGCGCCACGTCACCATCCGCCTCATCGGCGGCCCCGGCTATGAGGATTATTACGACGGCCGCAATATCCGCCCCTATCCCACGGGCGCCGAATGGCTCGTAAAGCAGCCCGACTATCCCCAACGTCTCGCCCGCATCGCCGGCGCCTGGCGGATCGAGATCGTGACGACACAAGCGGCGGCTAAGGGCCAGACCATCCTCGCGATCTCCGTCGGGCCACGCGGCGCCACGCCGCCTTCATTCCAGTTGACGAGAAACAAAACGATACAATTAATTGATATTAAAAGAAATAATAAGGAAATATCCGTGCCGCTATCGGATCGAAAATTGGCCGAGCCGGCGGATCATGCCTGCCCCGGCCCGTAAGCGATTTTCGGCTGGGTGTGCGCATCCCTTATACCAAATCCCGCTGATCCGAACTGGTGGTTCGGCTCAGCGGGACCTCAATCGCCGGCGCTCGCATCCGCTCGCTTGGCTACGCGCCGTGCGGCGCGCGCTCGCACTTGCTCGCGATACCGCATCCCGACGAGTCATGCTCATCGGGATGCGGTATAAGCCTCACTTGCTGGCGGCGGTATAGACGCCGTCCCAGTCGGGCGGCGGCGGCTCGCGCTCGAAGAGGCGCAGGCGGTGCTCATAGAGCCGATAGACCGGCATCATCAGTTCGGGCGCCTCGGCGCGGCAGGCGTGAAGCTGGCGCCGCGCCTCATGCCATTCCTGGGCGCGGTAGGCCGCGAGCATGGCGTCGTGCCGGGCCTTCAAATCCGCGAAGGCCGGGTTCCTGCCGGTTTCCTCGGCGCCGACCAGGACATGGATGCGCACCGGCCGGGTCTTGCCCTTGACGAGGATGAGGTCGAGCTCGAGCAAGGCAAAACCCGGCGCCGCCGCCGCAGTGGTCTCGGCCAGCACGATATCGACGCCATAGGTCTTGCTCTGGCCTTCGAGGCGCGAGCAGGTGTTCACCTCGTCCCCCAGAACCGTGTAGTTGAAGCGCCGCGCCGTCCCCATATTGCCGACCGAGCATTCGCCGGTATTGAGGCCGATGCCGAACCGCACCTCATGATGGAGATGGCCCGCCGCTTCCGCCTCGGCGCGGAGCGCGGCGTTGAACTTGACGAGTTCCGCCCGCATCTGGAGCGCGGCGCGGCAGGCATGCTCGGCATGGGCCGGATCATCGACCGGCGCGTTCCAGAACGCCATGATCGCGTCGCCGATATATTTGTCGATGGTGCCGCTCGCGGCGAGGATGGCGTCGCTCATCGGGCCCATATAGCGGTTGACGAACCGGGTCAGCCCCGGCGCGTCGAACCGTTCCGACAGCGCCGTGAAATTGCGGATGTCGCAAAACATCAGGGTGAGGTTGCGGTGCTCGCCGCTGATCCGAAGCTGCTCCGGATCGTCGGCGAGCCGCTTCACCATCTGGGGATTGAGATAGAGCGAAAACGCCGATTGGATGAATTCGCGCTGGCGCCGCGCCGCGCGGCCGGTGATGGCGTCGGTGCCCCAGAGCGCCAAGAGGAAGGCGAGGCTCGGCTCGACCAGCGGCACCCGGAGGCCGCTGACAGCGGTGGCGGCAAAGCCGGCGCCCCACAGCACCAGGAGCGCCGCGGCGCCGATCGCGAGATAAAAGACGAGGCCGCGATGGAGGAGGCCGAACGCGGCGCCGATCATCGCGAGCAACAGCACCAGCAGGATTTCGCCGGCGAGCCCGAGCTGTTGCGAATGGCGGCCGTCGATGAGTTGCGAGACGGCATTGGCGTCGATCTCGATGCCCGGCATGTGGCCGCGCGGATCGCCGGTGACGACGGCGAACGGCGTGCGGTGCCGGTCGTTGAGGCTGACGATCTCGCCGATCAGCACGATCTTGCCGGCGAACCAGGAAGGGGGCAGCAACTTCACGAGCTGCGCCGGATAGATTTTGAAGGCTGGCGTGTTGCGGTTGGGCCGGCCGTGCCAGACCAGCGGCTCGATGGTGCGGGGCGTCTTGATCCCGACGCTTCGGGCGAGCGCGTCGGCGAGGCCCGGGGTGAAGCTGCCGTCCGCGTTCAGCTTTCCAGGATAAATCCAGCGCACCGTGCCGTCGACCGGATCGGGCGTCAGTTCCGCCCGCGCGCGCTTTGCCGGCGGCACGAAGGCGTCGAGATATTTACGCTGCGCCGGATCGACTACCTTCAGATTGTCGGTATAGGAGATGAAGAGCGGCGCCTTCATCCGCGCGATTGCCGCCTTCAAGGCGGCATCCTTCGCCGGTTCCGTCGGCTGGTCGAACAGGACATCAAGGCCGACGGCGCGCGGCGTGTCGGCATCGAGCTTCGCCAGCAATTGGGCGAGAAAGCCGCGATCGATCGGCTCGCGATAGGGAAAGAGGGCGAGCGTCGATTCCTCGACCGCGACGATGATGACGTTCGGATCCTGCGGCGCCGGCGGCAGCATGGTCGCGATCTCGATATCGCCGACGATGCGATCGAGCTGGGTCAGCACCGTGACATGGCGCACACCGAGAATTGCGACCGCGGCGGCGATAATCGCCACCGCGGCGAAAGCGATCGCCGCGCGCCCTTTCTTGCCGATCCGCATCAACGCCGGGCGAGCCGCAGCAGCGATCTCACCTGTGGCGCGCAACCCGCCTCGATCATCCAGGCGGCGCGCATGGCATCGTTGGTGAGCGCCGCTGGCAGCAGAATGAGCGTGATCGCGCGTTCATTCCCGTGCTTGCCGAGCGCGACGAAATAGGTCTCGCGATCGCGCAACGGGATCGAGCGCGGCACCACGAGGCGATCGTGGCCGGCGCGCCAGTCGGCGGTCGCAATCCAGGACCGGTCGTCGGGCGCGATCGTCATGGTCACGGCACCGCCGCCGCCCGGCCGCCAAAATACGATCCGCCGGCCCGCCGGCACACAGCGCGTGCCGTCATGGCTGATATCGACGAGCCAGGGCGATGGCGGGATCGGCGCCGCGGACGCGCCGCGGACGACGCCGAGCGTGGTACGCGACGAGAGCTGCTGGGTCACGAGCGTACGCAGCGCGGCCGCGACATTGACGGTCGAGAGCGCGGCGCCACCCGGCGCCGGCAGCCCTCCCCGCGGCCCGCGCAGCTTGATGATCGTCCCGGTGGGCGCGATCAGCGTCACCATCTGGCCGTCCTTCAAGGGGAGCGGCCTGGCGCTATCCACCTGCGCCCCGGGGGTCAGATCGATGCCCCGCGCCGAGACCACGACCAGGGTCGCGGCGCCGGCGACGGCCGGCGAAACGAGGACCGCCGCGGCAAGCGCAAGCGGCCAAAGCCGAATGAACGCGCGCCTCATTGACCCGCGCCTCATTGCATCGTCTCCCCAAGCGCGGCCGCCGCGCGGCCCGTCGACGCCGCCGTTGGCAGGGTCTGGCTGTCGCCATCGCCCATCACCGTGAACGCCGCCCAGAAGAACGGGTTCGCGGTCGCCGGCTTGGCCATGAGGGCGAGCTGCGATCGTTGCAACGCTGCGGCGACATGATCGCCGGCGGCGAGGCGGCGGAACATGCCTTCCATCAGCGCCACTGTCGGCACCGACGGAATCTGCCAATGCGTCGCGACCAGGGTGCGCGCGCCGGCATAGAAGAAGGCCTGTGCCACGCCGGTCAGCGCGGCGCCGCCGAACTCCGTGCCGCTTTCGGCGGTATCGCAGGCGGAGAGGACGACGAGATCGGCATTGAGATGGAGGCCGGCAATCTCGTCGGCTTCGAGGAGGCCGTCATCGGCTTTGGTTCTGGCCGGCGTCGCCGGCGGCGACAGCGCCAGCGCCGGCTGGGTTGCGCAATCGAGTTCGCCGGGCAGAAGGCCGTGCGTAGCAAAATAGAGGACGCGAAACCGCGCCAGCGGCTCGGCGCGGAACGCGGCCTCGGTCGCGTGGCGGCCGATAAGGATGTCGCCCGGCCCGACGCCGAGGAGACGCGCCACCGCCTCCACCTCGCCCGCGGTCGCCGGCAAGGGCGGCAACGCCCGCAAGAGCGCCGCCGGCACCGGCCCGTTGCCGCGGCACGTGCTCGCCAGCGCGGCGAGGGCGGATTGGCCATGCGCGCCGGCCGGGCGGCCATGGAATGCGGGATCGCCGATGCCGAGGAATGGTTGCGGCGCCTGCGCCACCGCCGTCTTGTCGCGCAAGGTGACGAAGGCGCGCACCGAAGGCACAACGCTTTCGGCATAGCGGCGGACAAGCCAGGCAGCGTTCCGATAATCATGGTCACCGCCGCGCGGCGGTGCGGTCGCAAGCAATGCCAGCGGCAGGCTGGCGAGCGCCCCGCCGGGCACCACGATGAGGCGGTTGACGCCGGCGAGACGGCGCGCGACCGGGCCGAACAGGGTGCGATAGAGGCGCCAGGCATCGGCGACATCGAAATCGTTGATGCGGGCGTTGCGGGCGTCGAGCACCCGCCGCATCGCCGCCACCCGGGCGGCAATCTTGGAGGCGTTGCTGGCGATGGGCGCCGCGACGAAATCATGCGCCGTCACCAGGATCACCCCGGCCTCATCGCGGCCGAAGGCGAATTCGATCACCGCCTCGCCGGGCCTCAGCCGCTTCTGCACGGCCGCGAGCGCCACCGGGCTGGGATTCGCCAGCCGCGAATAGGCCGGAAACGCCGTCTTCAATTGCGCCGTCAGCTTGACGAGTCGCGCCGTCTCGGCATTCACTTCCTTGAGAAGTTTGGCTTCCCGATCGCCACTGCGCCGAGCCTGCGGCAGCGAGGTTTCATAGGCGAGCGTGAGGCGCGCCGCGTCGCGCTTGCGCTGCGTCGCCTGGACCGCATCGACCAGCCGCTCGATTTTGGGATTGTGCGAGGCGAGCCGGGCCGAGGCCCGGGCGATGGTCTCGGCGGTGACACCGGACGACAGATATTGAAGGGCACGGAACAGGGTCGCGTCGAGCACGGCGCGGCGTGCCGGATGCGCCACCACCAGCTTGTTGACGGTGGTGACGAGTGGCGCCACCTGGTCATAGACGAGAAGCCCGCGCGCCACCTTGCTCCGGGCCAGGATCTGCAACGCATAATTGAAGGCGCGCAGGGCTTCGTCATAGAGCCCGTCGGCGGCATCGACCCGGCCGACCGCAAGCAGCGACATCGCCGTCGGCGCCGAATTGCCGAACAACCGCTCATTGAAGATGAGGGCGCCGCGCAGCGCCTCCTCGGCCTCACTGAGCCGCCCCTCGCGAGCATAGACGTTGCCCAGCGTCATCAGCACATTTGGGCCCCACCAGGGCGGCAGGTCGGGCCGGCGCCCGACGATGCCGAGCGCCTCCTTGGCGGCAGCCTCGGCATAAGCGAGATTGCCCGTCCGCCACGCCATCGCCGCCGCGAGATTGAGGCTGTGCGCGAGCTCGCCCTGAAGTGCGCCGGTCGCGGCGCCGCCGGCGGCCAATTCCGCGACATCGCTGCCGGCGCGGGCGGTCGCGATCATCCGGCGCCAGATCGCGACCGCAGCCTCGGCAAAGCGCAAGGCGTCGGCGAATCTGCCCCGGTTCGCGGCGTTGAAGCCGCGATATTCGAGCACGCGGGCGCGATAGATCGGGCTGTTTGATGCCTCGATTACCGGATCGGCGCGGCGGAACAGCGCCGCAGCCTCGGCAAAGCGGCCTTCATTGCTGACCATGAGCGCGAGATCAAGGATGGTCGTCGCCACCCCGATATTGCGGGCACCGAAGGCGCGCTCCTGAAGGTTGAGCGCCTCGCGATAGGCGTTCTCGGCAGCGGCGAAATCAAGCCGGCTCGCATAAAGCCGCGCCGCCTCGACGAGGCTCGCATAGCGATTGAGCGCGGTGGCGCCAACCTTGCGCTCCTTGGCGCCGAAGGCCGCGGTAAGCGTCTGGCGCGCACCGGCGACGCCGCCGAAGGCGAGACCGCCCTGGGGCGCGGCATAGCCCGCCTCGCGCGCCATCACCGCCTCGAGCGCCGGCAGCGTCGCCGGTAGCCCGTCGGCCAGCATGAGATAAGGGCCGAGCCGCGCCACCACCCAAATCTGCGGCCAGCCGCCATCGGTAAGGCGGCAGGCCCGTACCATGAGGGCAATACCGTCTTGGGTTTGAGTCCAATGCCCGGCCTTGCACGTCATGCGCGCCGTGGCGGCACGGCCCGCCGGCGATTGCTCCGCCAACTTGGCCAGTACCGGCTCCCGTGCCGCCTCACTCTTTGGCAGCGAGGGCGGCAGCAGCATCGCCGCGACCGCGCCGGCGGGCCGCGTTGCCTTGCCGCAGATGACATCGACCGGCTTTGGCGCGTCGGGATCGGAAGCGATGTCGTCGCGCGGTTGGGTGTGACAGGCGGCGCCGGCGAGGTCCCGCATCGCGATCGCGGCATGGGACGCGGGCACCGACGCCGCGCCTGCACGGATCGGTCCCGCCACTGCCAGCGCCGCGAACGCCGCCGCAATGACGAGCGGCCTTACCATGTAGCGCTGTTTCCGGAGAGCGAGTAGCCGAAGGAGATGCCGGGCACGCCGGGACGCGGCACGGTCGGGGTCAGCATCTTATTGAGATAGGCCGCGACCGCCTGGACCGTCCGCGGCGGCGGCGCCGTGGCATGTTCGGCCGGCTTCACCGGCGGCGGATTGGCGATCTCGCTGAGAGTCGAATCCGATGCCGACGAGGACGAGGCCCTAAGGTCACCGCCGGTGGTCGGGCTGATGGTCTGGAACATTGCGGCGCCGGTATCCAGGTCGCCCACCGTGGCGATGCCTTCGCCGCCCGTCAATTCGGGGTTCGCCGGCTCCGGCAGGGTGAAGGAGGTCGGCTCGACCATGGTCACGATCGGCATTTCCGTCTGCGCCGGCGCGGTAGCAAGCGGTGTCGGCGTAAGGGAGATCAGCGACGGCGTCAGCACCGTCGTTGGTCCGCTGGTGATGGTCCCGTTCTGCGGCGGATTGACCTGTGCCGCCGTGATCGTGGACGGTGCGGTCGGCTGGGTCCCCGCCGCGACCCCGTTCGCGCTGCCGGTGGCGCCGGGGGTGAGGAGTACGAGATACTGCGCCGCGGCGGCGCCGCTGGCGCCGTTGATGGTGCCGGTCACCGTCACGTTGGGCGAGGTCACGTCGAGGAAGCCGGTGCCTGCTGCGAGGTCAATCGCGGCCACCACCGGCCCCGAGCTAACCAGGGTCAGCGCGCCACTGTTTTTGACCAGGGGATCGATCTTCATGTTGCTGCCGATCAGCTCGAGCGGCGCGTCGAACACGAAATCGCCGGTCGTCAGCGGGCCGGTCGCGGGCGCCACCGCCGAGCCGATCGTGACGAGGCTGGGCGCGCCGCCGGCAAGGTCGGCGAGTTCGCTGGCATCAAGATTGAACGCCGCCGGCGTAGTCCCAGACTTGGGCGCGAGGGTGACGGCGCTTTCCGCGGTGAAGGGATAGAGCGTCCGCGCCCCGGTGGTGCCGCTCCAGGCGCCGGTGAGCGCGATGCCGTCGGCAACCACGGTCACGGCGTTGGCGCCGGTATCGACCGTGCCCAGCGTCACCGTGCCGGTGCCGCCATCGAGGGTGACGGGCACGGCGAGGCTGACGGGCGCGGCGAGATCGATGCCGGTCGCGGTGACATTGGCGCCGAGCGAAATCCTCGGGCCAGCGATATCGATCGTACCGCCCGCGCCGGCGATGGCGTCATCGATCACGACATTGCCGCTGCCGCCGGCGATATTGAGCGCGACACCCGGGCTGAGGAGAATGCTGGTTCCGCTGACGCCATAGAGAATGCCGGTGGCGCTGGCGGTGCCCAGAGCGGTCGCGAGATTCGAGGTCGAGACCGTGTTGCCCTGCCCCGTCAGATAGACCAAATTGTCCGTGGTGAGCGTCAGGCCCCCGGCGCCTGACTGGGCGAGCTGACTGACCGCATTGGCCGAGCCGCTCGGCAAAAAGACCAGCACCGCGCCCCCGGTGCCGGAGGTCAGAATGAAATCGTAGACGCCGTTGGCGGCCGCAATGGTGGTCTGCGGCTGCGCCCCGTTGATGAGGAGGTCGACCGCGGCGCCGGCGGGCGCAAGCCCCGACACGATCTCCGCCACGGCGGCCGGACTGCCGTACCAGCGGAGATAGGGATAAGAAGTGCCGTTCTCGATCGCCCAGACGGTACTGGTCGGGGCGAAGGTCCAGCCGAGGCCGGCGAGATAGCTTGCGCTGTGCGCCTGCGCGGTGGTCAGCCCGACGCCGCCGTCGCTGACGGATTGTTCCGACGTATCGACATCCCAGAACGACAGGCCGTCGACGGTGCCGCCGCCGACGCCGACGAGGCCGCCCTGCGAACAGCCATTGTTCGGGCATTGCACCAAGCCGGTCGCATAAGAGTTGGCGATCGAGCCGCCGATCTGCCAGCCGACCAAGCCACCGATATAGGTCGCGCCATCGGCGGTAAGCGAAATCACGGCACCGCTCGCATAGCTGTTGGTGATCGTGCCGTCATTTTCCGTGCCGACGAGGCCGCCGAGATTGGGCACGGAGGTGCTGTTGTTGGTGACGATGCCGGTGGCGAAGGACTGATCGATGCTGCCGCCATCCATGGTGCCGACCAGCCCGCCCCAGCCATTGGCGACGCCGCCGCCCGTGCCGGTGACCGTGCCGGTGGCGTAGGTCTCTACGATCGTACCGTCGTTCCGCCCGACGAAGCCGCCCAGCGAATCATCGCCGTAATTGGCATCGTCGGCCACCACGACGGTCGCGAACGAGCCGCCGTTGATCGTGCCGCCGTTATTGTAGCCGACGAGGCCGCCGAGATTGGCATCGCCACCATCGCTCGATCCGCCGACGACGCTGCCGGTCGCCGAGGAATTGTCGATGGTGCCGGTATTGGTGCCGGCGAGCGTTCCAGCGGAGGCCGCTTCGTTCGAATCGGTGCTGGTCACCTGGGCATTGGCGACGATCAGATTGGCGATCGTGCCGGCATTGGTGCCGAAGAGGCCGACATTGGAGAACGGGGAAACGATCGTCAGGCCGGAAACCGTGTAGCCCTGGCCGTTAAGGCTTCCGGAGAAATTTCCGGTATTGTCGTTGCCGATCGGCATGAAGCCGGCGCCGCCGTTCCAATTGGCGGAGGCGCTGGCGCCGATATCGTTGGCGAGGACGAAATTATCCGCGAGCAGGGTTCCAATGCCCTGGAGGCCATAGACGTCGGCGATCTGATAGGGGTTGCCGCTCGTCCCGTCGCCGCCGAGCGCGCGCACGAACGTGCCGCCCTGAAGCTCGAAATCCGTGGCCGAAAAGGCCGGCAGTGTCGCGGCGACCTGTGACCAGTTCCCGCCCGCGAGGATGAAGGCGCCAACATTGACCGCGCCGGTGTCGGTGATGGTGCCGGCGCCGGCGTTCAGCGTCAGCGCGCCGACCGTCGTGATGTCGGTGTTGAGCGTGATAGCGCCGCCATCGAGCGTCAGGGCAGCGATGTCTTCGAGCGTGCCGTTATTGGCGAGCGTGATCGCGCCGGGGCCGGCATCGACCGTCAGGTCATGGCCATTGCCCATGATCATTCCGGGCTTCGGGTTCGCTCCCACTCTGCCAATCGAGAAGTCGGCCCCCACGGCCGATGCGTCGAGTGTCGTGTCGCCGGCCAGGGTCATGGTACGGTCGATGGTCAAACCGTTTGAGTCGGGCTGGAACGTGCTGGTGAAGACGAAATCGCCGCTAAAAGCGAGCGTTCCGCCGTTCGAATTGTTGAGTATCCCCGAGAACACGGCGCCATCGAGGAAGGAGGTGTTGATGACGTTGCCGGTATCGGTTTCGCAATCGGACGTCGGGCAGTAATCGGAGACTTGTGAAAAATCGGCCGTCGTGACCTTGCCGACCATGGTCAGGCTGGTCGGGGTGCTGCCGTCTGACAGACGCTCGTCACTGATGTTCGTTGCTGTGACAGAACCGTCGAAAGTGATCGCGCCGCTGTTGCTGCCGGACGCATCGATGGTCGGATTGGCCACGCCATAGGTGGGATCGTCGGGATCGGTCGACGTCACGCCGCAGCAGCCGAGGACGATATCGTTGAAGGCCACTTGGTCGCCGACTGGGCCGGCGATGGTCGCGCTGCCATTATCGGCGAATAGCCGCAGATTCTCGGTCCCGAGCGTGCTCTCGACTGGACCGCCGAGATAGATCGCGCCGCCTTCGCCCACAGCGCCGTTGGCCGCGATGGCGACGGTCGGGCCGCCATAATATTGCGAGGCGGCGCTGTCATCGACCAGTTGAATGAAGCTGGTGCCGGCGAGCGGCGCGCCCGACGAATTGCCCGCGATAGTGATGTTGCCGGATTTACCGCTGAGCGTGCCTCCGAACAGGAGGAGTGGCGACGTATAGGGCGATGGGATGCTAGCGCCGGCGGTGCCGCCGGCGGCGATCAGCGTGCCGAACAGCGGGAAGGTCGTCTGGGGATCATCCGGCTCGCCATAGAGCGTCACGGCGGCGCCGCTGCTGGCGGTCGCGATCAGGGTGATGTCGCCGCCATTGCCGCCGGCGCCGCCATTCGCCTGGGTGGCCTCAGAATCGCCGCCTTGGCTGGCGGCGATGGGCAGCAAGATGGTCTGCGCCGTGACGGTGATCGGCGCGCCATTGCCGCCGGTACCGCTGTCGGTACCGCCGCCGACCGCGAACAATCCAATGATATTGCCCGAGGTCAAATTTCCATTGCCGTCATAATTGCCGACTTCGATCCGGCCGCTGGGCGCCGTTAGCGTGATCGCGCCGGCATCGCCGCCGGTCTTGCTGCCCGAGCCGTAAGTGCCCGAGCTATTGACGGCAAAGCCGAGATCGATATCGCCGCCGGAAATGATGGTGACCGGGCCGCCATTTCCGGCGCTGTTCGTTCCTTCGCCGCCGAACGTCGAGATCGCGGTGGCGTAAGCGGTCACCAGGCGATCATCCGTGCCAGGAACGAACGCGGGGGATTGGGTCCGCGAGCCGAGCGTGCAGCACTCATAAATGGAAACAGCACCGCCGGCCTCAATCGAGACGAGGCCGCCCTTGCCGCCGCTGCCGTTTGCATTGCTGCCGTTGCCGTAGGCGACGATATTGCCGGCATCCGTTACGGCACCGCCGACATCGATGACGACATTGCCGGCATTCCCGCTGCCGACGGTGACGATGTATTCGTCGTCATTGAAATTGCCGGTGGCACCGGGCGTGCAACCCGTGCCGGCGGCGGCGCAGGTGGGGCTGGTGAGCGCGTTGCCGGCGATGGTGAAGGACTTGGCCGCGAAACCATCGCCGCCCGTTCCGTAGGGCATCGTCATATTAACGTCGGCGGCGCTGGTGATCGCGACATTGCCGGGATCGGTGCCACTCCCGGCATCGTCGATGCCGACGCGCCCCGCGAATGTCACGTCGCCGGAGCCGGCGGCGATTATGAGGTCGTGCGTTTGCCGCGTGCTGTCATCCAGCGTGCCGGCGAACGTGACGCCGGCGCCGCCATTGGTCGCACCGGTGGCGGAATCGATCGTGACGTTGCCGGTGAGCACGGTCGGGCCGCTAAGGTTGATCGCGCCGCCCGCGCTGGACAGGTTGGCGCCGAGCTCCAACGTGCCGGTGCCTGACTGGTTAGAGCCGACCGCATTGGCGGCGAGCGTGATGGCGCCACCCTTGGTGGCGATGGTGCTGCCGGTATCGACCAGGACGCTGTCGGCATCAGCCGTTAGCCCGAACCCGGTGGTCGCCATGCTGATCGGCGCCGCGAATTCGATCTGGTTCGAGGCCTGCAGGGTGACGTTCGAGGCAGCATTGTCGATGGTCGAGGCGGTGATCGTGTCGCTGTCGCCGGCATCGCCGCTGTAGGAGCTGGTCCCCGCCAGGGTCGCGCTGCCGCTCGACGCCACCGTGATGTTGGTCGGATCGAGCAGCCAATTGCCGGTCTCGCCCTTGGGCGCCAGGGTGTCGACGAAGCCGCCGACGGTAAGACTGCCGGCGCTCGAAGTCTCGACGTGGCCACCATTGCCGCCGCCCGGGCCGCCACGGGCGGTAATGGTGCCGTCGAAGGTGGTATCCTCTTCCGACCACACCGCGACTTCGCCGCCATTGCCGGTGCGCGTTGCGTCGGCGTCGATGGTCGCGCCCTTGGCGATGGTCGTGGTCGCGGAATTGGCATCGGGACCGGCGCCATGGGTATCGCCGCCGATGAGAACCGTGCCGCCGCCCGCCGCGCCCGAGACGTCGATGGTCGCACCCGCGGCCATGGTGACGCGATCGCCCAGCACCTTCACCGTGCCGCCCGTGCTACCCGCAATCTTGCCGGCCGCGCTCACCGTGCCACCGACAGCGACACCGCCGCCCGTGCCCGACAGGATGACGGTGCCGTTCCTGACGGCGACACTGTCGGCCTCGACGATTCCGGTGGTGTTGATGACGTTGTCGACGATGTCGCGGGCGGCAAGCGCCGTCACCTCGACCGTGCCGCCACCCGCCTTGAGGCTGCCGGCATTCTTGGCGAGCGCCGAGACCGGCTTGCCATCCGGCCCGAGCGGCAGACTGTCATCGGCGCTGGTGATCTGGAAACGCAAGAGATTGTCGCCGTCGAAATCGAGGGCGAAGGTCTTGCCTGCGCCAAGCGCCACGGTGCCAAGCCGCGCCTCGATCACGCCCTCATTATCGACGGACGGCGCCGCCAGCACCGCCGAGCCGCCGGCAGCGGCGATAATGGTGCCGTTATTGACGATGGCGGCGTTGGGGTTGGACGAGGGCGTGCCGAAATTGTAGTTGCCGGCGAGGAAATCGTTGTTGGCGATGTCGGCGGTGGTCGCCAGTAGCCCGGCGACATTCACCGTCGCGCCGCGGCCGAAAAAGACGCCGTTGGGATTGACCAGCCAGACTTGGCCGTTCGCCTGGATCGAGCCCAGAATCTGCGACGGCGCGCCGCCCAGGACGCGGTTCAGCGCGATCGAACTCGCCCCCGGCTGCTGATAGATCACCGATTCATTGGGGGCGACAGAATAGCTGTTCCAGTTGATGACCGCCTTGGCTGAGCCCTGGTGGATCAGCGTCTCGGCGCCATGCGCGGCGATGCTGGCCTCGCCGCCTACCACCGTGCCGCCGGTCGGGCCGGCGATCGCGGCGGGCGCGGCCATCAGAAACGCCGACGCCGTGAGGCCGGCCCACAGGAGCGGCGCGCTCCGGGCTTGCTGCCTCCGCCCGACGCCACGACGCCGGAAGTGACCCGACCCAACACTCACGCGACGCCTCCTCTATCTCTGGCGCAGCTCAAGTAACAAAAACGATGCTGAATTCCCCCAATCATCCCCCCCTGCCGCGGAAGACCCCTCGCCCACGGAAATCGCATTTTTGTCCAGGCAATCTTAACGGCAGCGCCGAGACGGCGCCAGCCCCGCGCACTAAAATTTGATTGACGCGTCGAACAGGACCCGCATCGCTTTTTTGTCGAAATCGCTGGTTTCGACGCGCACCAGCGGAAACGCCGCCTCAAGCCCCAATTGCAGCTTGTCCGCGACCGTCGCGCGCACGCCGAATCCCGTCGAGGCGATGAAATCCTGGTCGATGGTGCCCGTGTGATCCCACACCTTGGCGGCATCGTAGAAGCCATAAAGCTCGGCGTGATCGATGCGCACCTTCGGGCTGTCGATCCGCCAGCCGGCGGTATTGAGGTGATAGCGCAGCTCGACATCGCCGCCGAGGCCGCTGTCGCCGGTCAAGGCGGCGGGATCGTAACCACGCCCTATCTGGGCCCCACCAAAGGCGATCTCCTCGCCAAGATAGAGGGTATCGAAGCCGTATTGCCCGACCGCGGTGGCGGCGAGATCGAAGCGCCCGAAGAGATGCTGAACCCGCCGCGCGACGCCGGAGAGCTTGGTGAAGCTCGGATCGGCGGGGATGAGGCCGCGCGAGGTTGTGGGATCGCCTGCCGCCGAGGCGCCGAGGACCGGCAGCCCCTGGGTCACATCGAGCGAGGCATCGGTGATGCCGTCGAGAAACCCGTTCTGGCGAAAGATGAGGGCTAGATCGAGCTCGCGCCATTCATCATGCGCGCCGAGGGTGCCGGCGAGCTCGTCGATGCGGGCGGTCTGCCAGGTGAAACCGCCATCGAGCGACAGCGTCATCGCCCGCGACACGATCACAGGATAGGTGAGGCGCGCGCCATAGGCCTGGTTATTGGAGACGAAATTCGCGCCGGGAATGCTGCCGGCCGGCTGGCCATGGGAATCGAGCGCGCTCAGCGAGAACATGAGGCCGTCATCGCCGACGGGATAGACATACTTGCCGCCGATCGAATAGCGCACATGCGGATCGGGCGCGGAAGCGAGGCTCAGCAGCACCACCCCGCCCTGGCCGAAGGGCGAGCGGATGGCGAAACTGGCAGCGCCGGTCCAGCTATCGGTGAGGGGCGCGCCGCGATTATCGACCGACAACAGCACCGTGACCCGCGGCGCCGATACCTTCACGACGAGGTCGGAGGCACCCCGCCGGGTCGGCGACGGCCGCAGCAATCCCGATACGCCGACGCCGGGCAGCTCGTTGGCACGCAGGAGCGCGGTCTCGATCACCTTGAGCTTTAGGGGCCGCGATTCCGACACCGGCGCCAGGATGCGCTCGACCCGGGCACGGATGTCGGCGGAGCCGCCAGTCACCGACACGGCGGCGACATAGCCCTCGATCACATTGATCCCGAAGACGCCGTTGCTGACCGTTTGCGGCGGCACATAGGCGCGCGTCAGGACATAGCCGCCGCGGCGATACTTGGCCTCGATCTCGTCGGCGACATGGATGATGTCGGAGAGATGCACCTTCTTCCCTACCAGCGGCGCGATGAAGGGGCGGAACGCGCGGGCGGGAAAGACGGTATTGCCGACAACGTGGATGTTGCGGATCGTGAACACGACGCGCTCCACCGCGTTCGGCACCGGCGAGGGCGACGTCGATTCGATACGGAATTGGAATTTTGGCGTCCGCGCCTCGGGCAGCGGCCGGGTCTGTCCCGGCTGCACCGCGCCCGACGGCGTGACCGCCTGGCCACGGGCCGGGAGCGCGAATCCGGCACCGCAAAGGAGCGTCACCGCCATCGCCAGCCGAGGAGCAGGCATGAACATTGCCACGCCTCCCCTCGCCGCCATCAGACGCCGCGGCGCTGTCATGGCACGCTTCGCGACCCCCCCTTCGTTTTCCCGATGCGTTCGCCGGTGAATCTTACCGCAAGAGCGCCGCCGAATCATACCCGCAAAAGAATCGTTGC
>JBOHLV010000120.1:0-1730 GCA_050729815.1 Allostellaceae bacterium | reverse complement strand
ATATTACCGGTTGCGCCCATCTCGCCGGCGGCGAGGAGAAGCTCGGCGCCGAACTTCACGACAGATTGGCCCGACGCGGCCTTACCGCCCGGATCGGCATTGCCGACACGGTCGGCGGCGCCTCGGCCGTGGCGCGCGGCGGCGACCGGCCCGTCATCGTGGTCGTGCCCGGCGAGACGCGGCAGGCGTTGGCGCCGTTATCCGTGCGCGCGCTGCGGTTCGATGGGGCGATGGTTGCGGCGCTGGAACGGCTGGGGTTGCACCGCATCCGCGATCTCTATCCCTTGCCGCGCGCCGATCTCGCTGTGCGGTTCGACGCGGCACTGCTGGAACGGCTCGGTGAGGCGTTGGGCGAAAGGCGCGCGGCGCTATCGCCCTTGCCGCCGGCCCCGCCGCGCTGGGTGCGGCGCCGCTTCGCCGAGCCGATCGCCACCCGCGACGACATCGCCGCCGCGACCCATCTCTTGATCGAGGCGCTGTGCCGTCCTCTCGCCGACGAGGCGCTGGGCGCGCGGCTTCTGACCCTGACGCTCCATCGCGCCGATGGGACCAGCGCCTCGCTTGCCATCGGTACTTCGCGGCCAAGCCGCGACGTTGCGCATCTCCACCGTCTCTTCGCCGAACGTTTCGACCGGATCGATCCCGGCCTCGGCATCGAGGATATGGTGTTGGCCGCCAAGACCGTCGAAACCCTGGCGCCGGCGCAATTGGCGCTCGGCGCTTGGGCCGATGGCGCCAGCGCGGCCGAGACCGATCTGGCACCGCTCATCGACCGTCTCGCCAATCGGCTGGGCGCCCGCCAGGTTGGCCGCCTGGTGCCGCATGAGAGTCACCTGCCGGAGCGCGCGCAGCGCTTCCTCTTCGCCTTCGCGCCGGCCGGCGACAAATCCTGGGACATGGGAAAGTCGCGACCTGTTCGGCTGTTGCCGCACCCCGAGCCGATCGAGGCGGTGGCGCCGGTGCCGGATGATCCGCCACTGATGTTTCGCTGGCGAAGGCGCTTGCATCGCGTCGCCCGCGCCGAGGGACCGGAGCGCATCCTCGGCGAATGGTGGCGCGGCGAACGCGAGGCCCAACTCCTACGCGACTATTATCGTGTCGAGGATGCGGACGGAAGGCGCTATTGGCTGTTCCGCGCGGGCCTCTTCCGGCCCGAGGCGCGTGCGCGCTGGTTCCTGCACGGATTCTGCGCATGACCCGCTACGCCGAGCTCCAAGTCACCAGCAATTTCTCCTTCTTGCGCGGCGCCTCGCACCCCGAGGAACTGGTCGCGCAAGCGAAGGCGCTCGGCCACGCCGCCATCGCCATCACCGACCGCAACAGCCTCGCCGGCATCGTGCGCGCCCATGTTGCGGCGGAGAAACATGGCCTACGTCTCGTGGTGGGATGCCGGTTGGATTTGCTCGATGGGTGCAGCCTGCTCTGTTTCCCCAGCGACCGCGCCGCCTACGGCCGGCTGACGCGACTCCTGACGCGCGGCAAGCGGCGCGCAAACAAGGGCGAATGCCGAATTTTTTACGACGATCTGGTGGAATTCGGCGAGGGCCAGATTCTTATTGCATTACCTTCCGAAAACTTTCCCGTCGTCCCTGCGAAAGCAGGCGTGACGCCTGCCAACCGTCCCCCGGACGGTCGGCCCGAACAAGCCGGGGGCTTGTTCGGCGGTGTCACGCAGGGCAACGGCGCGTCACATGCCCTGGATTCCCGCTTTCGCGGGAATGACGATAAAA
>JBOHLV010000119.1:0-4735 GCA_050729815.1 Allostellaceae bacterium | reverse complement strand
CGTCCGCGGACTTGTCCCGGCGGACGAAGAACACGATGTCGCCGACCGTCACCGTCGCCGCCGGATCGACATAGGCGAGCGCGCCGGAACGCATCAGGAAGCCGAGCCGGGTCGAATAATTGCGCACGAGAAAGCAATCCTCGCGTGGATCGATCAGCTCATCAGCGCCGATCCGGTCGATCGCCGTGTCGCGGTCAAGCACGAAGGCGCGCTGGCCGTCATCGCCGACCGTCCGGGTCTCGCCATGAACCGACAGCATGGCGGGCCGCCGCGCCGTCGGGACCACCCGCAGACTGCGCCGCATGGCATAGCGTTCGAGCGCGCCGAGCTGACCCCATTTCGCATCTTCCTTTAGCAGCGAGCGCGGCATGCGCGGCAGCAATTGCTCCGGCGGCACGCCCTTTTGAAGCTGCTCCCGATTCTCGCGGGTACGCTGCTCGAACAGCTTGATAAGACGCGACTCGGCCATGCCATAGAACGTGGACAGCGACCGGATCTCGCCTTCCTGGATCATCCGAGTCGCCATCTCGATGCGGTGATAGACCGAGATGGTGACGCCGATCACGTCGGCCATCTGCTGCATCGTCTTGCCGTTCTTTTTGCGAAGTTGGGCAAGGACATAGCCGATCGCCGCGGCGCCGCTGTCGATGCTTTGCTGGATCGCCTTCTGCTGTGCCGCCTGCCAGCGCTGTACCTCGACGGGCTTGTCGCGGCCGGTGATCACCGGAATCCGCTCCGGCGCGCAGCCGAGCACCTCGGCAAAATTCGCGATCTGAAGGTTGGACAGCCTGCGCTCGCCATTCTCGATTTTTGAAACAGCCGAAACAACCATTGGAGGCATCAGCAATTGCCCTAACTTCTGTTGCGTCAGGCCGCGCTCCAATCGAAGAGACCGTATATTGTTTGGAAACACGATCTCGCTCTTCATTCGCGAATTTCCGGTGCTTAACACGATGTTTGATTCCAGCATGACGGGCTCATCCTCGAATGGGTCGGAAAGCAGATTTGGTATGATTTCCTTGCTAACAACATATTAGTGGTTGCTTCCGGCCTTTGATCGCCTACACTTGCGACTGCCTTCACACCTTGGCAGGCGTCTGAGGGCAGGTAGCGAGACGCTCGGGGGCGGGGATGCTGGACAATGTCTGCGGCGCCGGTGGTTGCGGCCCGATGAACGAAGAATGGGGCGATGTTCCGGCCGAGCGGGTCGCGAGCCGCGCCGAATGTCTGATCCAACTCTTGGCGGCCTATCGCGACATCGCCGATTTCGACGACATCCATCAGGCGATGGAGCGGCTCGGCGCGGTCAAGGACTGGATCCGTCGCGAGGCCCAGGCGGCGGCCGCCGATCCGCTGTTCGCGGCTGAACCCGAAACCGTCACCGTCTGAACCAACCCGCGCCATAACCGGCCATCACTCCTTGGTGGGCGCCGGCAGCCCCGCATCGGCCTGGATGAGGCCTTTCGCCACCTGGTGCGGATCGACCTGATAGCTGCCGTTCTGGATCGCCTGGCGCAGGGACTCGACCTGGTTCTGGTTGATGGTCGGCACGCTCGCGGCGGTGGCGTTGATGGTTTCGAGCAGCGACCGGGTCTGTCCGACATTGGCTGAATCGGCCTGGGACGTGCCGGTGCCGGTCACGGTATCGGTGCCGCTTGCGGCGTTGCCGGTCTTCGCGTCCGAGGCGGGATTGATCTCGCTTGCCGGATTGCCGCCGAGAACCCCGCGAATCGGATCGGTCATGGTGTCGCTCCCTGCGGATCGATGACTTTGGCGGCGAAGATGCCGCGCCATACCCCGGTGATATGCTCGACCGCCTGACGGGCGGCCGCTACCGCTTCGGTATCGTCAAGCGCGTTGCCGCGCAAGATCGATGTCATCACGAATTGGTAAATGGCGGCGAGCCGGTCGCTGAGATCGCCATGCTCGATCCCGCTGAGGCCGAGCAGGAATTCGACCAGCTTGCCGGCGGCGTCGAGCGCCCGCGCCTTTTCCACCTTGTCGCCGGTATTGATCGCGGCTTCGGCGCGCGTCAGCAAGGCGCGCAGCGAGTCGAGCGCCATCATCATGAATTCCTCGGGGTCGGCGTCGAGTGCGGCCGCGGCGCGATAGGCGCCGAATTCCTCGGAACGCCTTGTGTCTCCGTCCATTTTGATTCTCCCCTTATCCGGAGGTCATGTTGAAATAGCTGGAAAGGAAATTGCTCACGGTGGTGAGCTGCGAAATCGTTGATTGGGCCGCGCTGAATTGCTGGGTGAGCTGCTGCGTCTCCGCCTGCGCCTCTTGCGCCAGCGCCCCCATCTGCTGGTTCATCGAGGTGACCGAGGCGTTGAGGTTGGTGACTTCCTGGGTGACGCTGCCATGGGTCGGGTCGAGGGCGCCGGTGAGGATGGCGGAAAGCTCGCCGTAGAGCCCCGACGTCACGGTCACGGCGCCGAGATCGCCGGTGGCGCCGTTGGCGATGTCGAGCGACAGGCCCTGGAGTGCACCGCCGGCCACGGTCATGACGCCGCCGCTGCCGCTGGCGGCCTGGCCGCCGACGGTGCCGGTGATTGTGCCGGCGCTGTTCGAGGCAACATTCACGGCATAGCTGCCCGAGGTGGCGGCGCCGAGGTTACTCACCGCGACATTGGGGTTGCTGGCAATCCCGATCGACCCGAGGAGGCCCGCCACGGCGGTATAGTTCGACTGTGCCGCGGTCGTCAGCGTCGCGGTGTCGAGCGTGATCTGCCCGGTCTTCGAGATGCCGAAGCCGACCGCGCCGAGCGAGTTTAACCCGCCGCTCGCGAAGCCGCCATTGAAGGAGGAAACGGCGTCGAGAAGATCGGTGCGCACGATCTGCAATCCGACATCGCCCAAGAGCGGCCCGGCGCCGCTGGTCTGGCTGTAGGAGGCGTATTGGTTGATGGTCGCAAGCGCGGTGTTCATCCCGGAGACGACCGATTGCGCCGCCTGGACCAGGGGCGCGGTGTTCTGGCCCACCGAAACCGTGGCCGAGCCGCTCGCCGCCAGCGTCAGGGTGAGGCCCGCGACGGTGCCGGAGATGGTGTTGGAGCCGCTGGTGATGGCAAGGCCGTTGAGCGAGAAGCTGGCATTCTGGGCGGTGGTCTCGGCGGTGAGCCCCTGGCTGCCGGAGACGCCGGTGCTGTAGCCGAAGGCGGCGAGGCCGCCGCTGCCGCTGACGCTGAAGGCATGGGTGGTGCCGGTGTCCTGGCCGGTTAGCATCAGACTATAGTTGGTGCCGTCGAACACGACATTGGCGGAGACGCCGAGACCGGCGCTGTTGATGGTGCTGGCGATGTCGGCGAGATTGTCCTCGCCGCTGGCGATGGTGAGGGTGGTGGCGGCACCGCTGCCGACCTGGATGCTGAGACTGCCGGCGCCGAGCGCACCGCTGGCGCTTTGAAACCCCGAGGAGAGCAGCGTTTCCGCGCTCGCGAGATGGATGTTGCCGATCTGGTAGGTGCCGGTGGCCGCGGCGTTGGTGACGCTGGCCGCAACGTCGCCGGACGAACTTGTCGCCGTGCGCTGCGGCAGGCTTTGCACATCGGCCAGCGAGGCGAGTGCGGATTGCAGGCTCGACAGCGAGTTCTGCACCTGGCCCAAGGCGGAAATCTTGGTCGAGATCGGTTGTTCGGCCTTTTGCAGCGCCGTGATCGGCGCGTCATAGGCGGCACTGGCCTGCTGAATCAGCGAGGTGATCTCGCTGGAGGTCAAAATACCGCTGGAGACACCTGTCAGGCCGGTCATTACCGGTTCTCACCTTCTTTGGATAAGGACCCGTTCCCGGGCCGAAGCCTGGGAACGGGAATCAACCTATTGTACTACTTATTGATTACCCCTGCAGCAGCTTGAGGAAGCTCTGCTGCAACTGAGTCGACTGAGCCAGGGCGGAAACGCCGGCCTGGGCCAGGATCTGCTCCTGGGTGAGCTGGGTGGTGACTTGCGGGATGTTGGCGTCCTGCACCACGCCCTGGGCCGTGGTGAGGTTCGACGCCGCGGTTTGCAGGTTCGACACGGTGGCTTGGAGCTGCTGTTGCGTCGCGCCAAGCTGACCGCCGATATTCTCCAACGATTGGATGGCGAAATTGACGGTGCTGAGTGCGGAGTTGGCACCCGCCAGGCTGGTGATGTTGATGCTCGACAGCGACGTCAAGGACGCGGACGATCCGAGGCCGACACTGCCGGCGGTCTGATTGAGGGTGAAGCCGTTGGTCGACTGCAGGGTGACGACACCCTGAATCGTGGCCGAGGTCGTGCCAGTCGCCGCCAATGTGGTGCCGCCAGCGGCCAGCGTGCCGGTCCCGGAGTAGCCCGAGATCGAGATGTTCTTGCCCTCTTCCTGGGTCAAGGTCAGCTTGCCCGACGAGTTGACGGTGGCGACCACCCCGGTCGTACTGGTCTGGGCATTGACCGCCTGGACTAGCGGCGACAGGTCGTTCGCGCTCGTGCCGGTAATGGTTGCGCTGACGGTGACCGGGTTGGTCCCGGCGGCGCCGTTGCCGTTGCCGAGGGTAAAGAAGAACGAGCCCGACGTCACGGTAAGGGCGACGCTGGTGTCGGCCGTGGCGCTGACGTTGGTCTTCGACTGGACCCCGTTGACTGCGGTCGCGACATCGGCCGCCGATTCGTTTGCCGTGACCGCGACGGTGTCGCCGCCGGCCGATCCCGACACGCCGACATTGCCCGCGGTAAAGGCGCCGGCGCCCGCCGCCGTGATGACATAGGAATTGCC
>JBOHLV010000118.1:0-21453 GCA_050729815.1 Allostellaceae bacterium | reverse complement strand
CCGTCGATCCGGGTGTTGAGAAGGACGTGGTCGCCGGGGAGCCGCTTCGTCAGCAACTCCACCACCTCGCCGGTGGCGCCGTTGCCCGAATCCCATGCGATTCGCAAGCCGTCGCCGCCGCGATAATCCTGAAAGAGGCGCGCGATATAGGCGTCGCGGACGGGATGCTCCTCGATTTGGCCCTGGCCACCCGGAAAATCGCCCTTGGCGGCGATCTCGCCGAGGCGCCGGATATCGTCGCCAAAGAGCGAGCGCTTGCCCAGCATCAGCTTGAAGCCGTTATGATTGGCGGGATTGTGGGAGCCCGTCACCATCACCGCGCCATCGACGCCGAGGGTATGGGCAGCGAAATAGAGCATCGGCGTCGGGCCAAGGCCGATACGCACGACATCGAGCCCGCTCGCCGACAATCCTTCGACGAGCGCCGCCTCGAGCGCCGGCGAGCTCAGCCGGCCGTCGCGCCCGACCGCGACCCGGCGGCCACCGGCGGCATGGAGCATCCCGGCATAGGCGCGACCGAGCGCCCGGGCATCGGCCTCGCCCAGCGTCTCGCCGACAATGCCGCGAATATCGTATTCGCGCAGGATGGTGGGATCGAAGCGATAGCCGGACGCGGTCATCGGGTCTCCTTCAACGCCTGGCAATGGGCGCGCACCACCTGACGCGCCGCCGGCGCCATGTCGGGACGGGCGAGCGCCACCGCGATATTGGCATCGAGCCAGCCCATCTTGTCGCCGCAATCATAGCGCTTTCCGGAAAACCGCAGGCCGTGAAAGGGCTGGCCCGATCCGATCAGCGGCGCGAAGGCATCGGTGAGCTGAATCTCGTTGCCGGCGCCGGCCTGCTGGCGGTCGAGATAGGTGAAGATTTCGGGTTGCAGGATATAGCGCCCGACGATCGACAAGGTGGAAGGTGCCCGTTCCGGCGCCGGCTTTTCGACGACGGAGCGCACCCGCACCAAGGGGCCATCCTCGCCGGCGATCTCGACCACGCCATAGCGCCGAGTATGCTCGCGCGGCACCTCCATCACCGCGACGATATTGCCGCCGGTCCTGGCCTGGGCATCCGCCATCTCCTTGAGGCAGGGCACGCCGCCGAAGATGAAATCGTCGGCGAGCAGCACCGCGAACGGCTCATCGCCGACCAGCGTGCGGGCGCACCACACGGCGTGGCCGAGGCCCTTGGGCGAGGTCTGGCGGGTATAGGAGACGCTGCCCGCATCCGGCACCCAGCCATTGAGGAGATCGATCTGCGCATCCTTGCCGCTTTCCTTAAGCTTGGTTTCGACCTCGACGGCGAGGTCGAAATGATCCTCGATCGCGGTCTTGGAGCGGCCAGTAACGAACACGAAATGGTCGATCCCGGCGGCCATCGCCTCCTCGACCGCGTATTGGATCAAGGGCTTGTCGACCACCGGCAACATTTCCTTCGGAATCGCCTTGGTAGCGGGCAGGAAACGGGTGCCCATGCCGGCGACCGGAAAAACGGCTTTACGAACGGGTCTTGTCATCTTCTCATTCCGCTCGAGAAAATCCTTGATTTGGGGGCCGGCGTCGACCGGACCCAGAACTATAACGGCAGGAATCGAGAATTGCTTCCTGGGAATTCCACGTAGACGCAAGCCGGTGCCAGATCGCGGGACTTCCCGCCGCCGCCGTGCCGGGCTACCATACCTCCTACCATGCGGATCCACGAGGCCGGACCATGACCGTCGAAACCGCGCCGCTCGGGCCGCGACTCGCCGCCCCCGAGCCGCCCGACCGCTATCTCGGCTTTTTCAAGCTGGTGCGGACGGTGCGCGACAGCTCGATCGCGAGCTATCCCGAGGAATGCTATCGGCTCGATTTCATCGACCGATCCTATCTTTGGGCCCACGCCTATATCGTAAACGCGCCCGACGGCATCCGGCACGTGCTGCTCGACCGCGCCGACAATTACGTCAAGACGCGCATCGGCCAGCGTCTCCTTCAACCGGCGCTGGGCCAGGGCCTCCTCACCAGTGAAGGCGAAACCTGGCGCCGCCACCGCCGCATCATGGCGCCCGCCTTCGATCCGCGCTCCGTCGCATCCTATGCGCCGGTGATGATTGCGGCCAGCGAGGCGCAGCTCGGCGAATGGGACGCCCTTCCCGACGGTTCGGAAATCGCCCTCGATGCCGCGATGATGCGCACGACGCTCCAGATCATCGCCAAGGCGATGTTCTCGTCCGATTCGGCCGATGTGCTCGATCTCGTCTCGACCGGCGTTGGCCGCTATCAGCGCGAGGTGCGGCCGACCCTGTTCGACCTTTTGCCCCTGCCCCGTTGGCTCAATTGGCTCCAGAATCACGACAGCGCCGACCGCATTTTCAGCGCGTTCGACGCCAAGATCGAGGGCATGATCGCGGCGCGGCGCACGGCGGGCGGCGCGGCCAGACGCGATCTTCTGGCCCGCCTCCTCGACGCCGAGGACGAGGAGACCGGCAAAGGCCTCAACGCCAAGGAGGTGCGCGACGAGATCGTCACCATCTTCATGGCCGGGCACGAGACCACGTCGCTCGCCCTTACCTGGACCTGGTATCTCCTGTCGCAGCACCCGGCCGAGGAGGCGAAGCTTCATGCCGAGCTCGACCGCGTGCTTGGCGGCCGCACGCCGCAGGCCGAGGACATCCCGAACCTGCCCTATGCCAGGATGGTGATCGACGAGGCGATACGGCTCTATCCGCCCGCCCACACCCTGGCGCGCGAGGCGGTGAAGGCGGACGAGATCCTCGGCCACCACATTCCGGCCGGCGCCGTCATCTATCTCGTACCGTGGTTGATTCACCGCAACCAAACTCTCTGGAACGATCCAGATCGATTTGATCCTGAAAGATTTTCTAAAGAGAAATCGGCTGATCGGCCGCGCTATGCCTATCTCCCGTTCGGCGCCGGTCCGCGCATCTGCATCGGCGCCGCCTTCGCCATGACCGAGGCGGTGCTGATCCTCGCGACGCTGGCGCAGCGCTATCGCCTGCACCTGAAGCCGGGCCATCCGGTCGAGCCGCAAGGCCTCATCACGCTGCGCCCGCGCCACGGCATCGCGATGATCCTGGAGCGTCGGCACTGACGCGTCACCCCACGCCTAATTCGGAACTTTTCAGGCACAGAATCAACCGCAACATGCCCGCGCCGGGGCGGATTGTGCGACTATTTGGCCATGCTTTAGAACAGGTGCTGGCCGCCGGTGATGAAGATCTCGCTGCCGGTGACATAGCCGGCATCGGCGCTACAGAGGAAGAAGATCGTGCCGGCCACCTCCTCGGGCGTGCCGAGGCGATGGAGCGGAATCTGCGGCAGCAGCACCTCCGTTTCGGGCGACAGCATCGCGGTCGCGATCTCGCCCGGCGCGACCGCATTGACGCGGACGCCGAGCTCGGCGAATTCGGCCGCCATCTCGCGCGTTAGCGCCGAGAGCGCCGCCTTCGAGGTCGAATAGGCCGAGCCGGCAAAGGGATGGACGGCATGGCCGGCGATTGAGGTGATATTGACGATTGCGCCCTTCGCCCGCGCCAGCGGCGCCGCGAGGCCACGCGCAAGGCTCAAGGGCGTGAAGAAATTGAGCTCGAACACGCGTCGCCATTCATTGAGATCGCCATTGAGGCAGCCGAGCCGTTCCTTGAACGGGGTCTTCGGCGACATGCCGGCATTATTGACGAGGGCGTGAAGCCCATCCTCGCCCAAAAGCGCCAGCGTCTCCCGCGTCACCATCGCGACATCGGACGGCTCGGCAAGATCGGCCGTCAGATGGTGCGACCAGTTGGGATCGCGCTTGCATTCCTCGGGCACCGCCTCGCGCGACACGGTGATGATGCGCCAGCCGGCTTCGCTGAAACGCCGCACCGTGGCATGGCCGATCCCGCGGCTCGCACCGGTGAGGAGGAGGTTCCTGCGCTCGAACGACATGGACCAATTGTAGGGCGAGACCGCGCCGTTTCCAATCGGCCCATGCGGCCCGCGCCCGAACTTGCATTCGCGGGAGGCTTCGCGACTAATAATCCGAAATCCATGACACCGGCGGAGGGTGCGGAAATGACCAACGAGCGAGGCACCGACAGCATCGTCGAGACGACCGTTGGGCCGGTCCGCGGGATAGAAGCGGGCGGCCTCGCCATCTTCCATGGCATCCCCTACGCGGCACCGCCCGTGGCGGCGCGGCGGTTCCGTCCGCCGGAACCGGCCATGCCGTGGCACGAGGTGCGCGACACGACCCGCCCGGCGCCGATCGCGCCGCAATTGCGCTCGCGCCTCGCCGACGTCATGGGCGATTGCGACATGCCGCAGAGCGAGGATTGCCTCACCCTCAAAATCTGGACACCGGCCATCGGCAAGGCGCCCGTGCCGGTGCTGGTCTGGTTGCATGGCGGCGCCTTCACCGTCGGCTCGGCCGAGCTGCCATGGTATTCTGGCCAGAATCTGGCCGAACGGGGCGATATCGTCGTAGTCGGGGTCAGCTATCGGCTCGGCGCGCTCGGCTTCCTTCATCTGCCGGGGATTGCGGACGGCAATATGGGCCTCCTCGACCAGGAGGCGGCGCTGCGCTGGATCAACGCCAATATCGCGCGCTTCGGCGGCGATCCCGAACGCATCACCCTATGCGGGCAATCGGCCGGCGCCTGGACGACGCTGGTGATGATGGGCCACGCCGACACCAATCGCCTGTTCCAACGCGCGATCCTGATGAGCGGACCGTTCGGCACCAAGGCGACACCGCCCGACGAGGCCACCCGGTCCGCCCACGAATTCCTCGAGATTCTGGGGCTCGGCGCCGACGATGTCGCGCAACTGCGCTCGGTGCCGGCCGAGCGGCTGCTGACGGCCGGCCTCGACCTCACGCGGCGCCATCGGCAATCCGGCGATCCACGCCTGCCCTTCATGCTGACCGCCGACGGGAAGGTGGTTGCGGACGATTATGTGACGCCGGCGCTGGGCGGCGTAGCGCTCGGGATCGATGTGCTGCTCGGCACCACGCGCGATGAATTCGGCGCCTTTTCGGCATTCGATCCGGAAATCGCCTCGGCCGACGCGAGCCGCGTTCGCGCCATTGCCAGAGGCACACTTGGCGCCGGCGCCGATGATTATCTTGCCGAGGTGGCACGCCTCAGGCCGCATGCCAGCCCTTATATTCTCCTGCGCCATCTGCTGACCGACACGGGCATGCTGCGCGCCAATATCGCCTTCGCCGAGGCACGCGCGAAGCTAGGCCGCCCGGTCCATCTCTATCGGTTCGATTGGCAGTCGCCGACGCCGAAAATCGGCGCCTGCCATTGCATCGACCTGCCCTTCCTCTTCAACAATTTCGCCGACTGGCCCGATGCACCGATGCTGGCGGGCGGCGATCCGTCGGCGATGGCGGCGCTGGCGCTTGCCTATGGCGATGCGTTCATCGCCTTCGTGCGAACCGGCGACCCCGGCCATGACGGGATTGCGCCGTGGCCGGCCTATACCGCTCCAGGCCGCGCGACCATGCGCTTCGACACCATCGTCGAGCCGGCCGGCGATCTCGCCGGCGCCGGCTGGCGACGGAGCTGGACAGAGCTTCAGGGATAAAGCCGGATCGTCGTCCAACCATCGCCTTGGCGGCGATAAAGGATGCGCTCATGGAGGCGGAACGGCCGCTCCTCCCAAAACTCGATCGTCGCCGGAACCAGGCGGAAGCCCGACCAGCGCGGCGGCCGCGGCACCGGCCCGCCTTCGAAGCGCTGTTCCATCGCTTTCAAGCGCTGCTCGAAGACAGCGCGGCTTTCGAGCGGCCGCGACTGGTCCGAGGCCCAGGCGCCGAGTTGGCTGATGCGGGCGCGGTGCGCGAAATAGGCATCGCCCTCGGCCTCGGTCACGGTCTCGGCCCGGCCCTCGATCCGCACCTGGCGCTGGAGCGAC
Organism: Allostellaceae bacterium; assembly: GCA_050729815.1. Classification (GTDB taxonomy): domain Bacteria; phylum Pseudomonadota; class Alphaproteobacteria; order ATCC43930; family CGMCC-115725; genus JAATGI01. Next base: position 15,556 of record JBOHLV010000118.1, on the reverse strand, counting down.
TTCCAGTGAAAATTCAATGCGGCGCGCGGATTGGCGAAGAGTTCCTCGCCCTTGCGACTGTCGTAATTGGTGAAGAAGACGAAACCGCGCTCGTCGCTGCCGCGCAACAGGACGACACGCGACGACGGCGCGCCCTCCGGCGTCGCGGTGGCGAGCGTCATTGCTTCGGGCTCGGCCGGCTCCGTCGCCTTCGCCTCGGCGAGCCATTGGGCGAACAGGGTAAAGGGCTCGGCAAAGGGAATAGGGCTCACGGGGAGACGGGCTCCTTTCGGGGTGCCTAGAATAGACTGCCGCCGTGCGGTTTGCATCCCTTCAGGGCGCCGGCCTATTGTAGGATCGCGAACGAGGTCAGAAGAGCGCGGCAGGGCGCGAGGAGTGTCGAAAGAATGACCAATGCCAAGCCGCTCATGGCCGGCAAGCGTGGCCTCGTCATGGGGGTCGCCAATGAGCGCTCGATCGCCTGGGGTATCGCCCGAGCCGCCGCCGAGGTGGGTGCGGACATCGCCTTCACCTTTCAGGGCGAGGCCTTGGGGAAACGCGTCAAGCCCTTGGCGGCGAGCGTCGGCAGCGATTTCGTCCAGGAATGCGACGTCACCGATGGGGCGAGCCTCGACGCCCTCTTTGCCACCATCGCCGAACGCTGGGGCCGGCTCGATTTCCTGGTCCATGCCATCGGCGCCACCGATCCCAATGCCTTGCGGGGAAAATATGTCGAGACGACGCGGGAGAATTTCCTGCGGACGCTCGACATTTCGTGCTTTTCCTTCACCGACCTCGCCCGACGCGCCTCGGCGATGATGCCGGCGGGCGGCAGCCTCCTCACCCTCACCTATTACGGCGCGGAGCGGGTGATGCCCAATTACAACATCATGGGCGTCGCCAAGGCCGCGCTCGAGGCGAGCGTGCGCTATCTCGCGGTCGATCTCGGCGGCCAGAACATCCGGGTGAACGCCATCTCGGCCGGCCCGATCAAGACCCTCGCCGCATCGGGGATCAGCGATTTCCGCTATATCCTCAAATGGAACCAGTACAATTCACCCCTGAAACGCAACGTCACCATCGAGGATGTCGGCGGCGCCGGGGTTTATTTTTTGAGCGATCTCGGCGCCGGCGTCACCGGCGAGGTGCATCACGTCGATTGCGGCTATCACGTCGTCGGCATGAAGGCGGTCGACGCGCCCGACATTTCCGTGGTCTGACCATCTTGAGCGGCAACAGCTTCGGCACGCTTTTCCGCTTTACCTCCTGGGGCGAGAGTCACGGCCCCGCGATCGGCTGTGTCGTCGACGGAACACCGCCACTTATTCCATTGGATATAAAAGATATTCAGCCATGGCTTGATCGCCGACGGCCCGGCCGGTCACGCTTCACGACCCAGCGCCGCGAAAGCGACACGGTAAAGATTCTCTCGGGCGTGTTCGAGGGCCAAACGACCGGCACGCCAATCTCGCTCCTCATCGAGAACGAGGATGCCCGGTCGAAGGATTACGACGCTATCAAGGACAAATTCCGCCCCGGCCATGCCGATTATGCCTATTGGAAGAAATACGGCATCCGCGATTATCGTGGCGGCGGCCGCGCCTCGGCCCGCGAGACGGCGGTGCGCGTCGCCGCCGGCGCCATCGCCCGCAAAGTGCTCGGCGAAGGTGTCGCGATCCGCGGCGCGCTCGTCCAGATCGGGCCCCATGCCATCGACCGGACGCGTTGGGACTGGGACGCCATCCTCGACAATCCCTTCTGGTGTCCCGACCGCCAGGCGGCACAGACGTGGGAGGGTTTCCTCGATGAGGTGCGCAAGCGCGGCTCCTCCACCGGCGCCGTCATCGAGGTGGTGGCGAGCGGCATCGGCGCCGGGCTCGGCGCGCCTATCTATGACAAGCTCGATGCCGATCTGGCACGCGCGATGATGAGCATCAACGCGGTGAAGGCGGTGGAGATCGGCGCCGGCCTCACCGCCGCAATGCTGTCGGGCGAGGAGAATGCCGACGAGATGCGAATCGAGGACGGAAGGCCGGTGTTTCTCACCAATAATGCCGGCGGCATCCTTGGCGGCATCTCGACCGGCCAGGACATCGTGGTGCGCTTCGCGGTGAAGCCGACCAGTTCAATCCTGACCCCACGCCGCACCATCGATGTTGACGGCCATGAGACCGAAATTGCGACCAAGGGTCGGCACGATCCCTGTGTCGGGATCCGCGCCGTGCCGGTCGGCGAGGCGATGATGGCGATCGTGCTCGCCGATCATCTGTTGCGCGACCGCGCCTATCGCGGCGGGGAGGCGTGATGCCACCGCAGCCGGGACAGCGATCGCTTCTACGCCGCATCGTCGGCGGCATCTTCGCCTGGTTCGGGTTCCTGGTGGCGCTGATCATCGTCGCCGGCATCGCGATCTGGCTTCTGGTGGTGCCGAGCGCGCCCCGCGTCAAATCCGCGACGCTCTTGTCGCTCGATCTGACGCAGCCTTTGACCGACGGCCCGCCGGCCTCCTCGCTCGACCGGCTTCTGTTCCAGGCGCGGCCGACCTTGCGCACGGTGATCGAAACCATCGACCATGCCGCGCAGGACGGCCGGGTCAAGGGGATGGTCGTGCGGCTCGGCGGCGCCGGCGGCATGAACCTCGCCGAGATAGAGGAGCTGCGCCAGGCCATCGCCGGGTTCCGCAGCCACGGCAAGTTCGTCTATGGCTATGCCGATGCCTTCGGCGAGCTTGGCGGTGGCACTGGCATGTATTACCTGGCGAGCGCCGCGAGCCGCATCTGGCTTCAACCTTATAGCACGCTGGGGCTGGTCGGCATCGCGGCCGAAGCACCGTTCTTCCGCGGCCTCCTCGACAAGCTCGGCATCACGCCGGTGATGGATCATCGCGAACAATACAAGACCGCGATGAACATGATCACCAACATCGCAATGACGCCGGCGGGGCGCGAACAGATGACAAGCCTCCTCGCCTCGTTCGATGGCCAGATCGTCGCCGGCATCGCGACCGACCGGCATCTCAAGGACGCCCAGGTGCGCGCCCTCATCGATCAGGGACCGTTCACCACCAAAGAGGCGCTCCAAGCGCATCTCATCGACGCGATTGGCGGCCGCGCCGACGCGATCGCCGCCGCCAACGCCAAGGCCGGCACCAAGGGCACGCCGATGGCGCTTCAGAAATATACCGAGGCGATCGGGCCGTTCCATCGGTCGGGGCCGACTATCGCCGTCATCGATGCCGACGGCCTTATCCAATCGGGCGCGAGCGGTGGCCTTCTCGGCCGGAATTCGACCATCGGCGCCGACACGATCGACCGCGCCTTCCGCGAGGCGGCGAAAGATTCGAAGGTACGCGCCATCATCCTGCGCATCGACAGCCCGGGCGGCTCCGCGGTCGCTTCAGAGACGATCTATGAGGCGAGCCGCCGCGCCGAAAAAGCCGGCAAGAAGCTGATCGTCAGCATGGGCAATGTTGCCGGCTCCGGCGGCTATTATATCGCCGCCGGCGCCGACAAGATCGTCGCCGATCCCGCCACCATCACCGGGTCGATCGGCGTGCTCGGCGGCAAGTTCATGATCTCCGGCCTCTCGAACAAGATCGGGGTTTCCTGGGGGGTGGCGAAGATCGGCACCAACGCCGATATCGACAGCCTGCTTCAACCGTTTACTCCGGCCCAGCACCAGATTTTCGAGAGCTATCTCGACGAGGTGTATTCGGGCTTCAAGGCGCGCGTCGCCGAGGGCAGGAAGCTCAGCGCCGCCGCGGTCGAGGCGATCGCCAAGGGCCGGGAATGGACCGGCCAGCAAGCGAAGGCGAACGGCCTCGTCGATCGCCTGGGCGGCTTCGACGTCGCACTCCAGGTCGCGAAGCAGGAGGCTGGCATCCCGCGCGCCGAGGGCGTCACCCTGACGCATTTTCCGCGCGCGACCCACGGCCTGTGGTCGCGCCTCGTCCATCGTTACGACACGGCGACGCTGATCGCCACGCTCCGGCCCTATCTGACGATGATCCGCCTTGCGACCGCGCCGCCCGGCTCGCTCACCATGCCGCCCATGAAGATTCAGTAGCTATCGCGCGAATTGCGCGATGAGCTCGATCTCGGCCGACCATAGGAATTGATCGACCGGCACGACCCGAACGAGGCGATAGCCGCCATCGACGAGAAGGCGCGCGTCACGTGCAAAGCTCGCGGGGTGACACGAGACGGCGACGATGCGCGGCACGGAGGAGCGCGCCAACTCCAACGCTGCGGCCTTGGCGCCCGCATAAGGCGGATCGAACAACACCGCATCGAAGGACGCCAACTCCTCGGCGCGCAAGGGACGGCGGTCGAGATCGCGTGCTTCCGTCGTGATGCGGCCGGCGAGGCCGGCACGCCGCGCCGCATGTTGAAGCGCCGCAACCGCCGCGGCATCGCCATCGACGGCATGGACCTTGGCTTTGGCAGCCAGCGGAAAGGTGAAGGTGCCGACGCCGGAGAACAGATCGGCGAGGCTGCGCGCGCCATCGAGGAAGGCGAGCACGCGATCCCGCAGGATCGCTTCCGCCTCCTCGCTCGCCTGGAGGAAGCAGTCGGGGGGCAGATCGACCGCGACGCCGGTGAACGAGATTTGCACCGGCCGGCGCTCTACCACCGGCATCGGCGCTTCTTTCCCGGTGCGCCAGGAGAGCCGCGCCAGATTCCGCGCCGCCGCGAATTCGCCGAGCATTTCCAGCATTGCGAGATCGGGCGGGCGCGGCAGGTCGAGCACAAGATCGATCCCGGTCGCGGCGCGGGTCAGCGATAGGGAAGTTTCCTCGCCCGGTTGTAACACCCCCTCACCCAGCGCGCGCAAGGTCGGCACCAGCGCCAAGAGGTCGGGATGGACGACAAGGCAGGTCTTGAGATCGACGATGCGGTGGCTGGCACGGGCATGGAAGCCGATCGCGGTATCGCCCGAGCGTGAACGCCCCATCGCCAGCCGCGCGCGACGCCGCGTCGCCGGCTTCGTGCGTTCGAGCGGCGCCACCACCGCCGGATCGAGTCCGCGATGGCGCAGCGCCGCGCGCACGAACTCGCGTTTCGCCTCGGCATAGACATCATCGCGCAGATGCTGAAGCTGGCAGCCGCCGCAGGTGCCGAAATGGGGACAAGGCGGCGCCTGCCGTGCGCCATCGGCCAAGCGTTCGACGATCTCGACCCTGCCGGCGCGCGCCGTGCGCAGGCGCAGCACATCGCCCGGCGCCGTGAACGGCAGAAACAGCTCCCGGCCCTCATGCGTCGCGATACCGTCGCCGCGCGCGCCGATGCGCAGAGTTGTGGCGGTGAATTCGCTCAAGTCAAATGCGCCGCGATCAGGAATTCATGGTTGCCCTCGGGGCCGGTGATCGGGCTTGGCGTCACGCCCTGCACGCGCCAGCCCGCTTGCGCGCCGAGCCAGGCTTCGATGCGCGCGCAAACCTCGTCATGCAAGGCGGGATCGCGCACGACGCCGCCCTTGCCGACGCGGCCCTTGCCAACCTCGAATTGCGGTTTGATGAGGGCGATGAGATCGGCCCCCGGCGTTGCCAGTGCCAGCGATGCCGGCAACACGATCTCGAGCCCGATGAAGCTCGCGTCGCAGACGATGACATCGACGGCTTCCGGAATTTCCGTCCGTGTCAAATAGCGGGCGTTGGTGCGCTCCAGCACGACGACGCGGCTGTCCTGGCGCAGGCCCCAGGCCAATTGGCCATAGCCGACATCGACGGCATAGATCTTCGCTGCACCGCGGCGCAGCAGCACATCCGTAAACCCGCCCGTCGAGGCGCCGATATCGAGCGCGACGCGGCCACGGACATCGATCGCGAAATGGGTGAGCGCATGATCGAGCTTGAGGCCGCCGCGCGAGACGAACGGGTGGCCGCGCGTTTTGACGATGAGCGGCGCGTCTTCGGCCAGCCGGACGCCCGGCTTGTCGAGCCGGCGACCCTCCGACCACACCGTACCGGCCAGCACCAGCCCCTGCGCCCGGGTGCGGCTATCGGCAAGGCCGCGTTCCACCAGCAATTGATCGAGGCGCTTTACCGCCGCCTTCATCTCTTACGCACGGGCGCGGGCCGGCATCTCGCGGCCGAGCGCGCCCAGCACCTCGCGCACGATATGGGGCGCGTCGAGCCCGGCGGTATCATATTGCTTCGCTGGCGCGTCCTGATCGATGAAGCGGTCGGGCAGCACCATCGGCCGCAATTTGAGGCCGTTCTCCAGAAGCGCGCGATGGGCGAGATGGTGCATTACCTGGCTCGCAAAGCCGCCGATCGCGCCTTCCTCGATGGTGATCAGCACCTCATGGTCGCGGGCGAGCCGCTCGACCAGGTCGGTATCGAGGGGTTTGGCAAACCGCGCGTCGGCGACCGTCGTCGAGAGGCCGAGCCCTTCCAATTCCTGCGCCGCCTTGAGGCACTCCTGAAGCCGCCCGCCGTAAGACAGAAGCGCGATCTTGGTGCCCTCCTTCACGATGCGGCCCTTGCCGATCGGCAGCGCCGCGCCCTTCGCGGGCAGCGCTATGCCAATGCCCGCGCCGCGCGGATAGCGCACCGCCGAGGGCCGGTCGTCGATCGTGACCTGGGTCGCCACCATATTCATCAACTCGACCTCGTCCGCCGCCGCCATCAGCACAAAGCCGGGCAGACAGCCGAGATAGGCGACATCGAACGAGCCGGCATGGGTCTGGCCGTCGGCCCCGACGAGGCCGGCGCGGTCCATGGCAAAGCGCACCGGCAATTGCTGGATCGCAACGTCATGCACCACCTGGTCATAGGCGCGTTGCAGGAAGGTCGAATAGATGGTCGCGAAGGGCTTCATGCCTTCGGCCGCAAGGCCCGCGGCGAAGGTCACGCCATGCTGCTCGGCGATGCCGACATCGAAGGTACGATCGGGGAAGCGGGCGGCGAATTTATCGAGCCCGGTGCCCGACGGCATCGCCGCGGTGATGGCGATGATCTTGTCGTCGGCCTCGGCCTCGGCGATGAGCGCCTTGGCGTAGACGTTGGTATAGGAGGGCGGGCCGCCATTGCCCTTCGCCTGCGCCCCGGTCGCGACATCGAACTTGACGACGCCGTGATATTTGTCGGCCGCCTGCTCCGCCGGCAGATAGCCATGGCCCTTCTGGGTCACGACATGGATCAGCACCGGCCCCTTCTCCTCGCTGTCGCGAACATTCCTCAAAACCGGCAGCAGGTGATCGAGATTGTGGCCGTCGATCGGGCCGACATAGTAGAAGCCGAGCTCCTCGAAGAGAGTGCCGCCGGTCATCATGCCGCGGGCATATTCCTCGGCGCGCGAGGCGGCGCGTTCGAGGCCGCGCGGCAGGCGCCGCGCCATCCCCTTGGCGAAGGCACGAACGCTGCGATATTCCTTCGACGACAGGAGGCGCGAGAGATAGGCGCTCATCGCGCCCACCGGCGGCGCGATCGACATGTCGTTGTCGTTCAGGATGACGATCAGCCGCGCATCCATCGAGCCGGCATTGTTCATCGCCTCATAGGCCATGCCGGCCGACATGGCGCCGTCGCCGATGACCGCGATGCAATGGTTCTTGCCGCCCTTGAGGTCGCGGGCCACCGCCATGCCGAGCGCCGCCGAGATCGAGGTCGAACTGTGCGCCGCGCCGAACGGGTCATATTCGCTCTCCGCGCGCTTGGTGAACCCGGAAAGCCCGCCGCCCTGGCGCAGGGTGCGGATGCGGTCGCGCCGGCCGGTCAGCACCTTATGAGGATAGGCCTGGTGGCCGACATCCCAGATGAGGCGGTCGCGCGGCGTGTCGAAGACGTAATGGAGGGCGACGGTCAGCTCGACCACGCCGAGCCCGGCGCCGAGATGACCGCCCGTCACCGAAACGGCATTGATGACCTCGGCGCGGAGCTCGTCGGCGAGCGGCCTCAGATCGCTTTCGGGCAGGCGCCGCAAATCGGTCGGCGTGTCGATGCCGTCAAGCAAGGGGGTGGTGGTATTGCGTGGATAGGAAGGAGTTGTAGCCACTTTCGTTTCGTCTCCCTTCAGGCGCGACGTTCGATGACGAAACGCGCGGTCTGACGCAAGAGCTCGGTATCGGCATCGAAGATATCAAGGTGAGCAACCGCTTGCTGCACCAGGAGTTCCGCCTGGGCACGCGCCCGCTCAACCCCCAAGATCGAGACGAAGGTCGCCTTGCCGGCGGCGGCGTCCTGGCCCACCGGCTTGCCGGTCAACGCGGTTGAGCCCTCGACATCGAGGAGATCGTCCGCAATCTGGAAGGCGAGACCGAGATCGTGCGCATAGCCGCGCAGTGCAAGACGCGCATCATGCGGCGCCTTGCCGAGGATCGCGCCCGCCTCCGAGGCGAAGGCGATGAGCGCGCCCGTCTTCAGCCGTTGCAGCCGGGTGATGGCGCCGATGTCGAGGTCAGGCCGGTGCTCTGCGATAAGGTCGATCATCTGGCCGCCCACCATACCCTCTTTCCCGGCGGCGAGCGCAAGCGACGCGACGAGCTCGCACCGGACCGCGGCATCGCCATGGGTATCGGGGTGCGCCAGCACCTCGAAGGCGAGGGTCAGAAGCCCATCGCCCGCCAGCACCGCCGTCGCGTCGTCGAAGGCCTTGTGACAGGTGGGACGGCCGCGGCGCAAATCGCTGTTATCCATTGCCGGCAAATCGTCATGCACCAGGGAATAGGCATGGACCATCTCGACCGCCGCCGCGACCTGTAGCGCCGAGCGCTGGCCGACGCCGAAGAGCCGCGCCCCCGCCATCACGAGAAACGGCCTGAGGCGCTTGCCGGGCCCTAGCGCGGCATAGCGCATCGCCTCGACCACCCGCGCCTCGAGCCCGTCCGGCACCGGGATCAGCCGGTCGATGACACAATCGACGTTGCCGGCGACGTCAGCGAGGGCCGCGTCGAAATCCGGCTCCGCCACCCAGGGTGCGCTACTCAAGGGACACCGGCTCGGCCCGCGGCTGGCCATCGGCGCCGATCACGATCCGGTCGACCCGGGCCTGCGCCTCGCGCAGCTTCAATTCGCAATGACGCTTCAAGAGGGCGCCCCGCTCATACGCCAAGATCGCGTCGTCGAGCTTGCCGTTGCCGCTTTCGAGCCGGCGCACGATCTGCTCTAGCTCCGCCAGCGCGTCCTCGAATGACAGCGTCGCAATCGCCGCAGGAATTGTGGCTTCATCCATGACCAACCCCTGCCCGTACTCTAGGCACCCGTCAAGGCGGCGGCAAGCGTCTCGGCGACGGTCCGAATTACGCCACCCTTAGCCGGGCGACATGGGCGGCGGCGCTGGTGGCCAGCGCGGCGAGATTATAGCCGCCTTCGAGCGACGACACGACCCGTCCGCCGGCGTGACGCCGCGCCGCATCGAGGAGTTCGCCGGTCGCCCAGGCGAAATCGGCCTCGTCCAGCATCAGCGCGGCCAAGGGATCATCGCGATGGCCATCGAACCCGGCCGAGATTAAGAGGAATTCGGGCCGAAATGTGTCAAGAGCCGGGAGAATCCGCTCCTCGAACGCGGCGCGGAACGCCTGCCCGTCCGACTGCGGCGGCAACGGCACATTAACGATATTGCCGACGCCCTGCTCGCTCGCTAAGCCGGTGCCGGGATAGAGCGGCGATTGGTGGGTCGAGGCATAGAAGAAATGGCCGTCCCGGGCGAACGCCGCCGCCGTGCCGTTGCCGTGATGGACGTCGAAATCGACCACCGCGACCCGGTCGCAGCCATGGTGATAGCGTGCGCGCGCCGCCCCGATCGCGATATTGTTGAAGAGACAGAAGCCCATCGCCCGGTTCGGCTCGGCATGATGGCCCGGCGGCCGCACCGCGCAGAAGGCGTTGTCGAATTCGCCGGCCATCACCCCGTCGACCGCCGCCACGACGGCACCCGCGGCCCGAAGCGCCGCCTCGCCGGAATTGGGCGAGACGATAGTGTCGGCGTCGATCGCGGCGTGGCCGGTCTGCGGAATGATCGCCATGATCGCTTCGATGAAGGGCCGCGGATGGATTCGAGCGAGGTCTTCGAGCGCGGCGACCGGCGCCTCGCGCCGGTCGAGCGCGGCGAAGGCCGGATCCGACAAAGCCTCGAGGATGGCGCGGAGCCGCGCCGGCGATTCCGGATGGTGGCGCCCCGGATCGTGGGCGAGGCAGGCGGGATGGGTGAAGAGCGCCGTCGTCATCGAGGGCGCAGTCTTGCACAGGCCGGACGCCGAGGCCATCCCGCGCCGCGCTTGATCGCGATGGGCCGACCGGCTAGAACAGCCGGCGGTCCCCTTCGTCTAGAGGCCTAGGACACCGCCCTCTCACGGCGGCAACACCGGTTCGAATCCGGTAGGGGACGCCAATCTTTTCAATAGCTTAACTCAGAGCGCCTGTGGGCGTCTCACAAATTTCTCACAAAGGCGCGAGCGAACGACGCCGGACCCCGTCCCGATTTCGCCAGCGCGGACGCGGCGGTGACGGAAAGCGCGGCGCGGGCGGGCTGGTCGAGCCGGCAGCTATCTCAATAGGAAATTGTCAGGGCCATATCGGCGAGGCTGCCGCGATGGCTGGTGCCGGGCGGCGTGATCAACTGCCAGCCATAATCGAAGCGCAGATCGAGATAGCGGTCGATGCGATAGCGCAGGCCGACGCCGACACTGGCGAGCGCGGCGGTCGTCGGCACGGCGACCTGCGGGTTCTCATAGGAGACATAGGCCGAATCGACGAAGGCGAGAAGCTGTGCCGAATCCCGCACCGGGGCGTTCAGCCCTTTCAGCAGGCTGAAGCCGGGGCTGCGCAGATCGAAGCTGGCGAGCGCGCCCTCCGAGCCGCTGGCGACACGCGGATCATAGCCGCGCACGCTGCCGAAACCGCCCGCGCCCAACTGCTCGCTCGGCAGGAGTTCGGCGCTCGCCGCCTGGCCGTCGAGGCGGATGACGGAACTCAGCTTCCAGGGCAGATAGGTGACGCGCGTGACCGAGAGATTGTCATAGGCATAGGCCGCCTTGGCGCCGGTGACTCCCGAGGCGACGAAGACCGCAGTGGTGTTCCCGCTGGTGAGGCCGCCGGGGCTGAGGACGAGCTGGTTCGTGATCGCGGTGCGACCAAAACGATCGGGCAGCGTCGCGTCGTAGATTAGCGGAAATTGCGCGATATCGGTGGCTTCGGTGAAGATCTGCGTGCCGCCGAAGGCGAGATTGCTGTTGGAGCGCTTATAGTCGAAACCGAATTGCAGTTGCTGGGACAGCGCGCCGATCGGCGGCAAATCATGCTCATAGCGCAGGCTGAGCTGGAGGCTGCTGCCGACCTGGTCGAAATTGGACCCGAGATTGGGCACCATCTCGAAATAGGAGCCGAAGACATTGAGAAAATCGCCCCAGGGCAGCGGCGCCAGATAATTGACCGAGTGGCCCATAAAGCGCGTCGCGTTGGAATGGCCGGGACCGCGGTGGCGCGATTGCCACAAATCGGGCGTGGTGAGGAACTGGTAGGAGAGTTGGTCGTCGAGGCCGAGCACATTGCCCCAATTGAAACCGACGCTGTAGAGGTCGCGGCCGGTCGCCGGCAGGCCGTCATTGTCGAACCCGGCAAAGACGCGCAACGGAAACCGGTCCGCGACCTTAAGTGCGATATCGGTATCGCCCGGCGTCGCGCTGCGCTCCAGGATCGCGTCGACGCTGCGGAACGGGTTCCGGTTGAGCCGGTCGATATCCGCCCTGAGGGTCGCTAGATCGACCGGCGCGCCGGGCGCGAGCTGCATCTCGCTCTTGAGAACGCTCGACGAAAACCACTTGTTGCCTTCGACCCTGACCCGGCCGAGGCGATAGACCGTGACCACCGCTTGCACCGTGCCGCCTGAAATATTCTGCGGCGGAAAGGCGACATGGACGACCGGCAGGTGATGGGCACGGTACCAGTCCCGCACGAGGTCGGCGATGCGCGCAAGGTCGGCGAGACGGAACGGCTTGCCGAGGAAGGCCGCGAGCTTCCGCTTGATCGCGGGTTGGTCAAGCAGCGCCAGGCCGGGTTCGACCGCGACGCCATGAACCATGACGCCGGCGCGCACGATGTCTTTCACCTCGGCGACAAAACGCAACCCCTTGAGCCTCGGCAGCAGCACCCGGTTCGCGGCGCCGGCCGGTGGCGGGGCCGGCTTTGGCGGCGGCGGCGCGACCAGCACGCCGGGTTTCGCGGGCTTAGGCTGGCTCGGCGCGATCAGCCGGAATTCCTGCGCCCATCCCGGTGGCGCGGCCAGCGCCAGGAGAAGGACGGCCAGCGCCACCGCGACGGCGCGCGCCGCCCACGTCTCCATCGAAATTCCGTTCACCCGTGCCGCCCCGTCCTCCTTGTTTCCTCAATGCGCCGATCGATCCCGCGAAATGTCGGCCCGCTTCGCGGCCGGGACGGACCGCAACCGGCTCAACGATTGGCCACGATGAAGAACGGCGAACCTCGCGGCGGGCCGAAATCGAAGAAGTGACTGCTGCGCTTATCCCGGTTCACATGGCCGAAATGGCTCGGCGGGAAGGGGAATTTACGCGGCGGCGGGAAGAACAGATGGACGTGATGGAAGAACGGGAACCGCAACGGGAACCGTAACCGGAAGTGGTGATGATGCCTGGTCCTCGCCGCGGATACCGTCAGCACGCCTGCGTCATCGAAGGCAAGCAAATAGCTGTCGGACAGCAAGAGCGTGCCTTGGGTGGCGTCGATAGCGAAGGTGCCGGTGGCGGTCGCGGCCGAGCCGGTGGAGGTGACCGACGGCGTGCCGCTATAGACGCTCGCGGCCGTGTCGCCGAGGAACGCGCCCGTCACCCCGGGTTGCAGTCCGGCGACGGTATAGGCGGTCGCGACCGCCGCGGTGGCGCTGGTGCCCTGGGTGGCGGCGACGTCGGTGGTGGTGACGGTCAGCGTCGGCTGGAACGCGAAGAGATAGCGCTCGCCGGTCTGGGTGACGCTGGCGGGCGGCAGCGAGGCCAGGGTCGCGTCCCAGATCGCGGTATTGGCGCTGTCGAGATCGTCGAAGGCGTCGGTAGCCGGCGCATCGGAATAGATCAGCCAATTCCCGCCGCCGGTGAGCGATAGCACCGACGCCCCGGCTTCGTTGATGAAATCGCCGGTGGCGGAGAGCACGATGGCATCGCCCGCGGCGGCGCTCGAGAGGGCGGCGTTCGCGGCCAGCGTCAAATCGCCCTGCGCGGCGGCGAGGATCGGCCCCGAGGCGGTCAACCCGCCATCGATGGTGAAGCTCGCCGGCGCGTCGATGGCGATGCCGCCGGCGCTGGCGGTGAGGCTGGTTGGCGTCGCCGAGAGGCCGAGATCGCCGTTCGAGATTGCGCCGAGCGTGGTCGTCAAATTGCCGAGCGCGGTCCAGAGATTGGTGTCCGCCGTCACCAGCCGCGTGGTGCCGCCCCAGATGTCGAGGTTCTGGATGCCGGTCGTCGCGATGTCATCGGTGAAGGCCGAACCCTTGACGCTGTCGCCCGAGAGATAGGCGAGCGCGCCGGCGCTATTGAGCGTCCCCGACGGGAACATGGAATAGTAATAGCCGTCGGCGCCGGTCCCGGTGGTGGCGACCTGGGCGCCACCGCTCAGGATCGCGATAGCGTTGCCGCCGCCGAGCAGGGTCACGCCGTTGTCGCCATAGGCGAAGCCGGAAATCACCTGCGGCGTGGTCGGGAAGAACGCCGTCAGATAGGGATAGCTGACGCCGGAAACGATGCCCCAATCCGAGGGGTTCTGGAACGTCGGCAGCGTACCCTGCAAAGCGGCCGTCGTCAGGCCATTCGCATTCGAGCTTCCCGAACTTGTTGGTTGGCCTGTGGTGGCGGTATCCCAATAGCCGTCGGTGATCGTGCCGTCGTTATATCCCACCAGCCCGCCGACAACGGTGGCGCCGCTGACCGCGCCGGTGGCGTAGGCATCTTTGATCGTGCCATGATTGATTCCGACCAGCCCGCCGACATAACTGTCGCCGCTGACCGTGCCGGTGGCATAGGCGTCGATGATCGTGCCGTTATTGATTCCGACCAGCCCGCCGACCTGGGAGTTGCCGTTGACCGCGCCGGTGGCATAGGCATCGGTGATCGTGCCGTAATTGTACCCGACCAGCCCGCCGACATTGAAGTCGCCGCTGACCGCGCCGGTGGCATAGGCGTCGATGATTTTGCCAATTTGCTGCCCGACCAGCCCGCCGACTGATCCGCCGCCGCTGACCGCGCCGGTGGCATAGGCATCGGTGATCTCGCCGGGATTTCCCCCCACCAGCCCGCCGACAGCGGTGGCGCCGCTGCCGCCGACCGTGCCGGTGGCATAGGCATCGGTGATCTCGCCGGGATTAAATCCCACCAGCCCGCCGACATTGTCGTTACCGCTAACCGTGCCGGTGGCATAGGCATCGGTGATCGTGCCAAGGTTTGACCCCACCAGCCCGCCGAAGCTGTTGCCGGTGCCAGTGACCGCGCCGCCGATGAGGCCGATATCGCTGATTACACCGCTGGAAAAGCCGAAGAGGCCAACGAAATCGGTAGAGGACAAACTGACCGTCAGATTCGCGATGGTGTTGCCGAGCCCGTGGAAAGTGCCGGAGAAGCCGACTTCCCCATTCGCCACGAAGCCGGTCCCGTCCCAGACATCGCCCAACCCGTCGGTGCCGAGCGGGACCCAGCCCGTGGTCGAGGACGCGTCGAGCGAATTGGCGAGCGCGTAATCGCCGGAAAGATTGTTGTTGACGTTCTGCACGTCGCCCATGTCATAGAGCAGCGTATAGGGCTGGGTGTTGATGGTGAGGCTGGCACCGGCCGTCGAGCCGCCGGTGAAATCGATATCGCTGCCTTGGGCGAAGGAAAGTTCGAGCAGCGACGTACCGGGCACGGTGGTCGTGTCATAGCCGGCGTCGAGCGCGACCTTGCCGGCGCCCGACACCGTGACCGGCGCGTCGATGGCGAGCGCGCCCGCCGCGTCGAGCGTCAGGCCGGTGGCGCCGGCGATGGTGAGCGGATCGCTGACGGTGATGCCGGCGCCGGTCGTCGTGGTCTCGACATAAAGGCCGTTCGCCAGCGCCAGCGTTTCATCGATGGTGAAGCCGCCGCCAGTGGCGATATAGCCGGCATCGGCAAGGCTGGTGAGGCCGGTGGGCGCGGCATTGGAGCCCAGCGCGGAATTGAGCAGCGTCATGTTATCCGCCGTCACCGCCAGCGCCGTGCCGGTCGAAGGCGCCGCCGAATAGGTCGTGGCGCTGGTCGGCGCGATCAGGGTCGCGCCCCAAATGTCGAAGCCGCCGGTCGAACCGGTGAGGGTCTCAAGCCGCGCGCCGGTGGCGCTGGTCGTGCCCTCATAGGCCAGCACCGCCGAGCCGGTGCCCGAGATCGTGCCCGAAGGTTCGAGGAAATAGTAATAGCCGTTGGCGCCGGTCGAGACCGAACCGAGGCTCGTGCCTGCGGCATCGGCCGAGACATAAGCGGCGCCCGACGACCCGGAGGCGAGCGGCGCCACCCCCGAATCCTGATAGGCGATACCGGAAATCACCTGCGGCGTGGTCGGGAAGAACGCCGTCAGATAGGGATAGCTGACGCCGGAAACGATGCCCCAATCCGAGGGGTTCTGGAA
>JBOHLV010000117.1:0-4775 GCA_050729815.1 Allostellaceae bacterium | reverse complement strand
GCATGGCGTAATCCATGTAGGAGCCGGTGAGGAACTGGCCGTCCCGGTCATAACGCGCCGCTTCCATCAGCGCCTGGCCGATGCCTTGCGTCACGCCGCCATGGACCTGGCCCTCGACCAGGAGCGGGTTCACGATGATGCCGAAATCATCGACCATGGTGTATTTCACGATTTCGACCATGCCGGTCTCGGGATCGATCTCGAGCTCGCAGATATGGCAGCCATTGGGGAAGGAGGAAGGCGGCGTCGCGGCCACCAGCGCGACATCGAGCGAGCGCGGCAATTCCTCCGGCAGGTTCGGCGCGCTCCGTAGGCGCTCCACCAGCTCCATGATGCCGATGCCGCGATCGGTGCCAACGATGGCAAAGCGGCCCGCCGCGAAATCGATATCGGCGACGGCGGCTTCGAGGAAGTGGCCGGCGAGCGCTTTGCCCTTGTCGATCACCTGGTCCGAAGCCTCTGCGATGGCGGTGCCGCTCGACATGATCGAGCGCGAGCCGCCGGTGCCGCCGCCCCACAGCAGCTCGTCGCTGTCGCCCTGAAGGAGACGGATGCGCTCGAACGGCACGCCGAGACGCTCGACCAGAACTTGCGCGAAGGGCGCGGCGTGGCCTTGGCCGTAATCGAGCGTGCCGGTGATGATGGTGACATCGCCATTCTTCTCGAAGCGGATGCCGCCCATCTCCTTCGACGGCGGCGCCGTCACTTCGAGATAATGGCCGATGCCGCGGCCGCGCAGACGCCCGCGGCCTTCGCTTTCCCGCTTTCGGGCGGCATACCCCTCCCAATCGGCGGCCTTGAGGCCGTCGGCCAGCACGGCGGGATAATCGCCGCTGTCATAAACGAGGTTCGATGGCGCCTTGTAGGGGAGCTCGCCCGGCTGAATGTGGTTCAGGCGGTGCAGTTCGACGACATCGATGCCGGTCTGGCGCGCCGCCTCTTGAACGAGCCGTTCCATATAGTAATTGCCCTCGGGCCGGCCGGCGCCGCGATAGGCGCCGACGGGAGTCGAGTTGGTGAGGACGCATTTGGTGTTCACCTCGACCAACGGCGTCTTGTAGACACCGACGATGTTCTTCACCGCGTTGACCGTGACCTGGAGCGGCAGGCCGAGATAGGCGCCGTAATTGCCATGGCCGGTGAGGCGCACGGCGAGGAAATTGCCTTGCCGGTCGAGCGCCAACTCCGCCGTCACCTCATGGTCGCGGCCGTGATTGTCGGAAACGAAGCTGCCACTGCGCTCATCGGTCCATTTAACCGGGCGCCTCAGCGCCTTCGCGGCATAGAGAGCGCAGATATATTCGGGATAGGCCTGAATCTTCATGCCGAACGAGCCGCCGACATTGGCTGTGAGGACGCGGACCTCCTCCGGCTTCACCTTCAGGATATCATTGGCAAGGCTCTGGCGCAGGCCGAACACGCCTTGCGAGCAAACATTCAGGACATAGCGGCCGTCCTGCCATTCGGCGAGGCAGGCGCGCGGTTCCATCGGGTTGACGACGATGCGCTGGCTCACCGGCTTCACCTTGACGGTATGCGCGGCCTGGGCAAAGGCGGCATCGACGGCCGCGGTATCGCCAAAGTGATAATCGAGCGCGATGTTGCCCGGGACGTTGTCGTCGACCCGCGGCGCGCCCGGCGCGATCGCATCGGCGATGCGAGTGACGGCGGGGAGGGGATCGATGTCGAGCACCACCGCCTCGGCGGCATCCTTCGCCTGCGCCAATGTATCGGCGACGATAACGGCATAGGCCTCGCCGACATAGCGCACCTTGCCGCGGGCGAGGGCGGAACGCGGAGTCGTCGTGATCGGCGAGCCATCGCGGTTCGGCACCGCGCCCGGCGTCTTCGCCATGCCAATGCCGGCCTTTTCGAGATCGTCCCAGACATAGATCCCAAGGACGCCCGGCATCGCCTTCGCTGCCCTGATGTCGATCCGCTTGATGATGCCATGGGGGTAGGGGCTGCGCGCCAACACGGCATAGGCCTGGCCCCGGATGGCGATGTCGTCGGTATAGCGGCCATGGCCGGTCAGTAGCACCGGGTCCTCGGTGCGGTAGACCGGTTGTCCGATGCCGAATTTCATCAGGGCCAAATCGCGCGAATCATCCATGAGTTATCTGCCGTCCCGTTGGTGGCGAGGAACAGGGCGATGGCGAAGGCTTGCCCTGGTTGGGGAGGTTTTAGCGCAATCGGCCGCGATGCTGCATTGATTCCTCCTCGACCCTCGCCCTCGTCCGGCGCAGGCCCAGGCGCAAGCGAAGGATCGCGGCCGGGCTCGCTCCTTGAGGCGCCAGGTGACGCGCCGGCGTCGCGGGCGCTGCTTCAGCAACCAAATAGTTAACGCGCGCGGTTTTCCGGCTCTGGCCGTGGCAGCATTAAAAAAAAGAGAACAAAAAATGAACTTCGCCAAGCCCAATCTGGAAAGGTCGCCTGATATAGCTCAAGGCCGCCCCGCATGGCCGCCTTCGCGAAGACCGCGGATGGCACTGCCGATGGGAATGTGGTAACGGAACCAGCCGGAAACGTGCGGGGTTGTTTGGCGATAATGCCGGTCTGGTTCCACGATTTGTCGATCGCCTACCTTGTCTGTGGCGCTGTTTGTGCGGTGGTGATCGCGTCGGACCTCGCGCGCCATTCCCAGCATATGTGGATCATGAATATCGTCTGGCCGGTCACGGCGCTGTTCGGCACCGTGTGGGTCCTGTGGCAGTACTTCGCCTATGGCCGGCTGGCGAGCCGCGAACGGGTGATGACGGCGATGGCGCGTCAAGAAGAACTGCCGAGCCGAAGACTGACGCCGTTTCCGGTCATGGTCGGCAACGGCGTGCTCCATTGCGGCAGCGGCTGTACCCTCGGCGATATCTGTGCCGAATGGCTGGTCTTCGCCGTGCCTGGGATCGCGATTGCCTTCGGCTGGCACGGTATCTTCGCGGATCGCATCTTCGCCGTCTGGGTGGTCGATTACCTCTTCGCCTACATTTTCGGCATTTTCTTTCAATACTTCACCATCGCACCGATGCGCGGCCTCGGGTTTGGTCCCGGCATCGTTGCCGCAATCAAGGCTGACACGCTGTCTCTTACCGCCTGGCAAATCGGCATGTACGGCTTCATGGCAATCGCCCGTTTCGTCATTTTCGCCATCGGATTTGGCGTGCCGCTCCAGGCCGACAGCGTTGAATTTTGGTTCATGATGCAGATCGCGATGATGTTCGGCTTCATGACTGCCTATCCCGTCAATTGGTGGCTGATCCGAAGCGGCGTCAAGGAGCGGATGTAACCGAAATTTCGTGGTGATGCCGTGGCGATTTCCCGTTAGCATGCGTGCCAATCGAGCGTCGCGATAAGAGAGGGAGGCGGGACATGGCTGGTTTCGGCATTGGGCAACCCATTCGCCGGGTCGAGGATAAGCGGTTCCTGACGGGCCACGGCACCTATGTCGACGATATCGCGCTGCCGCGCCAGACCTATGCGGTCCAGGTCCTGTCGCCCCATGCCCATGCCAAGATCGTCAAGATCGACAAGAGCAAGGCCGAGGCGGCGCCCGGCGTGCTTTGTGTCCTCACCGGCGCCGATGCCGCGGACGAAGGCGTCGGGCCGATGTTCCCGCTGATGCCGGAGGATATGGGCGGCCCCAAGGGCTATCGCTCGCCGCGCCTCCTCCTCGCGACCCCAAAGGTGCGCTATGTCGGCGAGCGGGTGGCGTTCGTGGTCGCCGAGACGCTGGCCGAGGCGCAGGACGCGGCCGAACTGGTCGAGGTCGAGTACGATGCTCTGCCGGCCGTGATCGATCCCGAGGCGGCGCTGAAGCCCGGGGCGCCCAAGATCTGGGACGACAATCCCGACGGCAATGTCATCTTCCCCCTAATGTTCGGCAACAAGGAGGCGACCGACGCCGCCTTCGCCAAGGCCGCGCACAAGGTGAAGCTGCGCCTCATCAACAACCGGCTCTGTGCCAATTCGATGGAAACGCGCGGCTGCATCGGCGATTACAGCGCCGCCGACGATTTCTATACGCTCTATACGACAACGCAGAACCCACACGGCACCCGCGGCGCGATCGCGGGGCAGGTGTTTCACGTGCCGGAATCGCAGGTCCGCGTCGTCGCCCGCGATGTCGGCGGTGGGTTCGGCATGAAGGGCGATCCCTATCCCGAAGAGGCGCTGTGCCTCTGGGCGTCGAGGAAGATCGGCCGGCCGGTGAAATGGATCTCGACGCGCAGCGAAGGTCTCCTCACCGACACGCATGGCCGTGACCAGATCGTGACCGGGGAAATGGCGCTCGATCCGGACGGCAAGATCCTGGCGATCCGCGCCGAGACCGTGATCCCATTGGGCGCCAATGTCTCGGGCGCCGGGATCGTGCCGCCGATGGCGGCGCTTCAGATGATCCCGCAGGTCTATGACGTCCCGGCGGTCTTTCTCAGTGGCCACACCGTCTTCACCAATACGACGCCGATGGGCCCTTATCGCGGCGCCGGGCGACCGGAGGCGACCTATTTCACCGAACGCCTCATCGAACATGCGGCGCGCGAGATCGGAATGGACCCGGTCGAGCTTCGCCGCCGCAATTTCATCCCGCCCAGCGCGATGCCGCACACCACCCAGACCGGCGTCACCTATGACAGCGGTAATTTCGCCGACACGATGACCAAGACCATGGCCATGGCCGATTGGGACGGCTATGCCGCGCGCAAGGCGGCAAGCGAGAAGCGGGGCAAGCTGCGGGGCCGCGGCCTCATCTACTATCTCGAGACTTGCGGCATCTTCAACGA
>JBOHLV010000116.1:0-62213 GCA_050729815.1 Allostellaceae bacterium | reverse complement strand
ACATGCGGATCAACGAGGACGTGCTGCGCTATCTCACCGTCCGGGTCGAGGAGCTCGAGGCCGGCCCGTCGGTGGTGATGCAGAGCCGCAGCCGCGGCGAGGATCGCGACCGGCGCCGCAGCGCCGGCTATCGCGATCGCGAGGATGCGCCGCCGGTCGTGGCAGGAGTCGAGGAATGAGCGACACATCCGGCGCAGATCGGCCGCCCCGTTCCGGCGGCGGCGGACGGCGACCGTTCTTCCGGCGGCGCAAATCCTGTCCCTTCTCCGGCCCCAACGCCCCCAAAATCGACTATAAGGACGTGAAGCTCCTGCAGCGCTACATCTCCGAGCGCGGCAAGATCGTGCCGAGCCGGATCACCGCCGTCTCGGCGAAGAAGCAGCGCGTGCTCGCGCAGGCGATCAAGCGCGCGCGCTATCTGGGGCTCCTGCCCTACTCGATCCAATAGGGGCGCGACGATGATCGAACTCATCCTCCTTGAGCGGGTCGAGAATCTCGGCCAGATGGGCCAGCTCGTGAAGGTGCGGCCGGGCTATGCCCGGAACTTCCTCCTGCCGAAGAAGAAGGCGTTGCGCGCGACCAAGGACAATCTCACCTATTTCGAGACCCAACGTGCTCAGCTCGAGACCCAGAACCTCGAGCGCAAGAGCGATGCCGCCGAGGTCGCGGCGAAGATGGACGGCACCAATGTCGTCATCATCCGCCAGGCCGGCGAGAACGGCCAGCTTTACGGCTCGGTCTCGGCGCGCGACATCGCCGAGGCGGTAACGGCCACCGGCTTCACCGTCGGCCGCGGCCAGGTAGTGCTCGACCGCGCCATCAAGAGCCTCGGCCTTTACCAAATGCGGGTCGTGCTCCATCCCGAGGTCTCGGCCGCCGTCACGGTGAACATCGCGCAAAGCCGCGAAGAGGCCGAGATGCAGACAAAGGGCATCGACCCGTTGAAACTCGCGGCCGAGACCGAGGCACGCGAGGCCGCCGAGGCTGCCGCCGCGATCTTCGCCGACGAAGGCGCGGCGCCGGAGACGGACGATGAAGCATAAAAGAATTTTGCGATAGCTGAACCGCTCACGGCAAAATCACGCGCCGTTCCAAGAGACTGGAAATGATCTGATTGGAAATGATCTAGCCTAAACTGCGCCGCGCGCTATGATCAGGGCGGCGAAGCAATTCATGCTGGAGGCACCGTCATGAAACGCAGCAGCGAGCGCATCCTGACTACTCATGGAGGCAGTCTGCCAAGGCCGGACGAATTGGCGCAGATGATCTACGACGAAATCGACGGTAAGCCGGTCGACAATGCCGCGATGGCGGCGCGTGTCAAATCGGCCGTTACCGAGATGGTGGCGAACCAACGCAAGGCCGGTATCGACATCGTCAGCGATGGCGAGATGAGCAAATACGGCTTCAGCAACTATGTGTTGCAGCGCTACACCGGTTTCGGCGACCAGGCTAATTTCGTCGCCACCGATCTCGGCGATGCGCCGGCGATCGCACAGCAAATCTTTTCGACGCCGGGCGGCTCGCATATGAAGCTACCCTGCGTCACCGGGCCGATCGAGCTGAAGGACCCGAACGCAGTCCAGACAGACATCGCCAATTTCAAAAGCGCGCTCGGCGGCGCCGATCCCGACGGTGCCTTCATCCCGGCGGTTACCCCGGGCCAGATGGCATTCAACTTCCCGAACCTCCATTACAAATCGGCCGAGGCCTATCTTGAGGCCGCCGGCGAGGCGCTGCGCGCCGAATATCAGGCGATCATTGCCGCCGGGTTCAATCTGCAACTCGATTCGCCTGACCTTGCCATGCGCGGTCATTGCTTCTCGGACGGCAAGGGCACCGTCGATCTGCATAACTGGGTACCGATGGCGATCGAGGCGATGAACCACGCGATCCGCGACCTGCCGGCGGAAAAGATCCGGCTTCATCTGTGCTGGGGCAATTATGCCGGGCCGCATCATCACGACGTCGAGTTGCGCGAAATCATCGGCCCGGCGCTTAAAACCAGTGCCGCCTTCATCTATTTCGAGGCCGCCAATCCGCGCCACGAGCATGAATGGGAGATCTGGCAAGACACCAAGCTGCCCGACGGCAAGACGGCGATACCGGGCGTGATTGATACCGTTACCAATCATGTGGAACATCCGCGCCTCGTCGCGCAGCGCATCCGGCGCTTCGCCGATCTCCTCGGCAAGGAGAATGTCGTGGCGGGAACCGATTGCGGCTTCGGCACCTTTGTCGGGTTCAGCGGCTGCGATCCCAAGGTCGCGTGGCTGAAGCTCGCCGCCTTGGCCGAGGGCGCCCGGATCGCGTCGGACGAGTTGTGGTAGGAGCGAGAGACTTGCCCTTCCCATAGCGCCCGGTCGATAGTAGTCGACTGACGCCACGGGACGAGGGGGCTGTTCAATGCTACTTGGGTTTTTGCTCCGCCATTTGATTCAGAAAGGGACGCTGCGCGTCATCGACGCCAAGGGCGCGGTGCACAGCTTTTCCGGCGACGCCGGCCCAACCATCACGATCCGCCTCCACGATCCGAGGCTGGAACGCAAGCTGTTCTTCAATCCGCGGCTCTATCTCGGCGAAGCCTATATGGACGGCAGCTTCACCGTCGAAGACGCCAGCATCTATGATTTTCTCCTCTTCGTCGGCGAAAACCAGGCCTTGGCGCCGCCCAGCATCGTCACCCCGCTCTATGCCGGCTTCGGCCGGGCGCTGCGCGTGTTTCAGCAATATAATCCCCTGGGCGCGGCGCGGAAGAACGCGGCTCACCATTACGATCTCTCCGACACGCTCTACGATCTGTTCCTCGATATCGACCGGCAATATTCCTGCGCCTATTGGCCAACGGCCAGCATCTCGCTCGAAGAGGCACAGGCCAACAAGAAGCGCCATCTCGCCGCCAAGCTCTTGCTGGAGCCGGGCCAGCGCGTGCTCGATATCGGTTGCGGCTGGGGCGGCCTCGCGATCTATCTCGCCAAGGAGGCCGGCGTCTCGGTGACCGGCCTCACCCTCTCGGTCGAGCAGTTGAAGGTGGCGGAGCGCCGCGCCGCCGCCGCCGGCCTTTCCGACCGCGTCAAGTTCGTGCTGCGCGACTATCGCGAGGAACGCGAGACCTATGACCGCATCATTTCGGTCGGCATGTTCGAGCATGTCGGCGTCGTCCACTACCGTCAGTTCTTCCGCAAGGTGAAGGAGTTGATGCCCGACGACGGGGTCGCCCTCATCCACGCGATCGGCCGGATGGACGGGCCCGCCACGACCAATCCGTGGCTCAGGAAATACATCTTCCCCGGCGGCTATTCGCCGTCGCTTTCGGAGGTCGTCCCGGTGGTCGAAAAGGTCGGGATGTGGATCACCGATGTCGAGATCCTGCGCCTCCATTACGCCGAAACCTTGAAGGAATGGCGCTCGCGCTTCCTCGCCAACCGCGACCGCGTCAAAAACCTCTATGATGAACGCTTTTGCCGGATGTGGGAATTCTATCTCGCCGGGTCGGAGGTCGCGTTCCGCTGGGGCGGGCATCTCAATTTCCAGATGCAGCTCGCAAAGCGCGTCGATGCCGTGCCGCTGACCCGCGACTACATCACCGATTGGGAGCGCAGCCATGTCGCGCCCAAGGCGGAACGCGCCGCATGATGAGTTACCCCCGGGTTCCCCGTTCTTCGAGTCGCCTTCGCCCTGACGCCGGCGCCCGGCTCTTGCTAACATCGCGCCATGGCCGATCCCGCCCCGTCCAATGTCATGGCGCTGCACGACGGCACCGCCGCCTATCGTTCGCCACCACAGAATGAGGAGGTCGAACAGGCGCTGCTCGGCGCCATCCTCGTCAATAACGACGCCTATCGCCGGGTCGCGGAGTTTCTCGAACCCGAGCATTTCGCGCTCCCGGTCCATCAACGCATCTATACCGCCATCCGGACCTTGATCGAGCGGGGCCAGATTGCCCGGCCCGACCTCCTCAAGAATATGTTCGACCAGGACAATGCCCTGGCCGATATCGGCGGGGCGAGATACCTGGCGCAGCTCGCCGCCTCGGTCGTCACCATCATCAACGCCGTCGATTACGGCCGCACCGTCTATGACCTCTATTTACGCCGCCAACTCATCGCCATCGGCGAGGATGTCGTCAACGACGCCTATGCCTATGATCTGGAGCGCGAGGCCGAGGCCCAGATCGAAGTGGCGGAGAAGAAGCTGTTCGATCTCGCGACCCTGGGCAAGTACGACAATACCGGCTTCCGTCCATTCCAGGCGGCGCTCACCGAAGCCATCACCATGGCCGAGGCGGCATTCCAGAAGGCCGGGCGCGTCGTCGGCGTCGGCACCGGCTTTGCCGATCTGGACAAGACGCTGGGCGGACTTCATCCATCGGATCTAGTCGTGCTGGCGGGGCGACCCTCGATGGGCAAGACCGCGCTTGCCACCAACATCGCCTTCAACGCTGCCCGCGCCTATCGCGCCGGCAAGGCGGCAGACGGCCGCACCATCGCCGAGGACGGCGCGGTGGTCGGCTTTTTCTCGCTCGAAATGTCTGCGGAGCAATTGGCAACACGGGTGCTCTCGGAGCAATCGGGCGTGTCCTCGGACCGGATCCGCCGCGGCGAAGTCTCGAACGCCGATTTCGACAACTTCGTTAAAGCAAGCCAGAGCCTTGCCGAAGTGCGGCTCTATATCGACGACACGCCGGCGCTGACCATCACGGGCTTGCGCACCCGCGCCCGGCGGCTCCAGCGCACCCACGGCCTCGGCCTCGTCGTGATCGACTATCTCCAATTGTTGCGCGGCTCCGGCAGCGGCGGCGGCAACGAGAACCGCGTCCAGGAGGTTTCCGAGATCACCCGCGGTCTTAAGGCGCTGGCCAAGGAACTCAACGTGCCCGTCCTGGCATTGTCGCAATTGTCGCGTCAGGTCGAATCGCGCGAGGACAAGCGGCCGATGCTGTCCGATCTACGCGAATCGGGCTCGATCGAACAGGATTCCGACGTCGTCATCTTCATCTATCGCGAGGAATATTACCTGAGCCGCGGCCAGCCGACCCAACGGCCCGAGGAGGCGGCGGACAAATTCAATGAGCGCTATGAGCGTTGGCACAAGCGCCTCGCCGAGGTTCACGACACCGCCGAACTCCTGATCGCAAAACAGCGCCACGGGCCGATTAACACCATCACCCTGCGTTTTGACGGCCATACCACCCGGTTTGAAAACTTCGTGCGCAGCGACCACCACCCCGAGCAATTCTGAATGAGCGCCGCCTGACCGGGTGGAGAGGGAGCAGTGGCCCGTCCCGATATCATCCTCGAAATCGATCTCGACGCCATTGCCGCGAACTGGCGCCGCTTGCGCAGCCGCCTCAAACCCGGAGCCAAGGCGGCCGCGGTGGTGAAGGCCGATGCCTATGGCCTCGGTGTGACGAAAGTGGCGCCGCGGCTATGGCGTGCCGGATGCCGCCTCTTCTTTGTCGCCGATCGCGCCGAGGGCGCGGCGCTGCGCCGCGTCGTACCGGAAGCCCGGATCGCGGTCTTGAACGGGTTCCTGCCGGAAGACGCGCCGACGTTCCGCCGTGCCGGCCTCATTCCGACCTTGAGTGACCTGGGCCAAATCGCAGCTTGGCGCCGGCTCTGCGCCGGACGACCGGCGATGATCCAGCTCGATACCGGCATGTCGCGCCTCGGCCTGCCCGAAATCGAGTCGGCGCGGCTGGTACGGGAGCCAGACATCCTCAATGGCATTTCTATCGCCGCCTTCATCAGCCATCTTGCCTGCGCTGGCGATCCCGCTTCGATAATGAACCAAAGGCAGCTTGACGCCTTCCGCGACCTCATCAAGAGTCTGCCGTCGGCGCCCGCCAGCCTGGCATCGGGTTCGGGAATTTTCCTGGGGCCCGCATATCATTTCGATTTCGTCCGTCCGGGCGCCGCCCTCTATGGCGTTAATCCACGGCCGGGCGAGCCGAACGTCATGAAGCAAGCCATTTATCTTAAAGCAAAAATCATTCAGGTGTGCGAGATCGGGAAAGACCGGACCGTGGGCTATGATGCGACCCACCGCATGCGTCGTCGGGGGCGGATCGCGACTCTGGCGATCGGTTATGCCGATGGCTGGCTGCGCTCCGCAAGCGACCGCGCCTCGGTTGGGATCGGCGGTCGGCGCGCGCCAGTGATCGGGCGGATCTCGATGGATCTCCTGACCATCGATGTCACGGCGGTCGATCCGGCTCTCGTCCATCCGGGCGCCTATGCCGATCTGCTCGACGAACACTACGGTGTCGACGAGTTTGCCCGCGATGCCGGCACCATCGGCTATGAGGTACTGACCCAGATGACCGGGCGGCACCACCGCCTCTATCGCGGCGCGGCGTGATGCTGAATTTTCTCGCCAGCATCGGGCGCCTCACCATCGTGTTCCTGCGGGCGGCAGGACGGCTCACGATCTTCACGACCCTCGGCGTGAGCCATGTCTTTCGGCCGCCCTTTTATTTCCGGCTGATCGGCCGGCAGATGATCGATATGGGCTATTATTCCTTGCCGGTGGTGGGGTTGACGGCGCTGTTCACGGGCATGGTCTTGGCGCTGCAAACCCATACCGGCTTCACCATCGGCGCCGAGACCGCGGTCGCGACCATCGTTATCGTCGCGATCACGCGGGAGCTCGGGCCGGTGATCGCGGGGCTGATGGTGGCCGGTCGGATCGGTGCCGCGGTCGCCGCCGAGATCGGCACCATGCGCGTCACCGACCAGATCGACGCGCTGTCGACCCTCTCGACCAACCCTTACAAATATCTCGTCGCGCCGCGGCTCCTGGCCGGCACGCTGATGCTGCCGGTCCTCGTCCTGGTCGCCGACATCATCGGCGTCTTCGGCGGCTTCCTCGTGGCGAGCTACAAGCTCGACTACAATCCGAACGCCTTCATCAGCCAGATGGCCCACATCCTGACGACCGACGACGTCACCTCGGGGCTCATCAAATCGGCGGTGTTCGGGTTCATCGTGGCGCTTATGGGGTGTTACCATGGCTATCATTCGAAAGGCGGCGCGCAGGGCGTCGGCGCCGCAACCACCTATGCCGTGGTGTCGGCCTCGATCATGATCCTGCTCACGGATTACATCATGACCGCCCTGTTCTTTTCGTCATGACCGGCAAGGTCAAGATCGCCGTTCGCGGCCTCAAAAAATCGTTCGGCGCGAAGCAGGTGCTGGACGGCATCGATCTCGATGTCCTGGAGGGCGAGAGCCTGGTCGTCATCGGCGGCTCCGGCTCCGGGAAGTCGGTGATGGTGAAATGTATCCTCGGCCTTCTCGATGCCGATTCGGGCGCGATCACGATCGACGGCGTGGCGGCCGCGACCCTGGCGCCGGGCGAGCGGCTCAAGCTCATGCGCAAGTTCGGCATGCTGTTTCAGGGCGCGGCCCTGTTCGATTCGCTGACCGTCTGGGAGAATGTCGCCTTCGGCCTCATTCAGGGCCACGGCATGGACCGCCACCGCGCCAGGGACATCGCGCTCGAAACGCTCGCTTCGGTCGGGCTCGGCGCCGATGTCGGGGCGCTCAATCCGGCCGAGCTTTCGGGCGGCATGCAGAAACGCGTCGCCCTCGCCCGTGCCATCGCCGCGGAACCGGAGATCATCATCTTCGACGAGCCAACCACCGGGCTCGACCCGATCATGGCCGACGTCATCAAC
The DNA here is from genome assembly GCA_050729815.1 of Allostellaceae bacterium. Lineage (GTDB taxonomy): Bacteria > Pseudomonadota > Alphaproteobacteria > ATCC43930 > CGMCC-115725 > JAATGI01. Next base: position 54,535 of record JBOHLV010000116.1, on the reverse strand, counting down.
GAACTGATCGTGAAATGCGTTCGTGGCCTCGGCGCAACCGCGATCTCGATCACCCACGACATGGCGTCGACGCGCAAGATCGCCGACCGCGTCGCGATGATTTACAAAGGCCGAATCATCTGGTCCGATGCGGCGGACCATATCGACCGCTCCGGCAATCCCTATGTCGACCAGTTCATCCACGGCCGCGCCGAGGGGCCGATTCGGATGGAGGTGAGGGCGCTCTGACATGCCGCGAACCCAATCTCGCTATGTCTGCCAGGAATGCGGCGCCGTCCATGCGAAATGGACGGGGCGGTGCGAAGCCTGTGGCGGTTGGAACAGCCTCATCGAGGAAGCGGCGCGGGAGAGCGCGCCCAAGGGTCTTGGACCCGGCAAGGCCCGGCGGCTCGAGACCGTCGGGCTCGGTGACAGCGCGGTACCGCCGCCCCGCCGCATCACCGGCAATGGCGAATTCGACCGGGTTTGCGGCGGCGGGCTGGTGCCCGGCTCAGCGCTACTCATCGGCGGCGATCCCGGGATCGGCAAATCGACCCTGCTGCTACAGATCCTGGCGGCGCTCGCGTCGGGTGGTCTCTCATGCCTTTATATTTCAGGCGAGGAATCGCTCGACCAGGTGCGATTGCGGGCGGCGCGGCTTGCCATTTCGGGCGCGCCGGTCGCGCTCGCCGCCGCCACCAGCGTGCGCGACATCGCCGCCGCGCTCGACCGGCCGGGCAGCCCGCGGATCGTCGTCATCGATTCGATCCAGACCGCCTACATCGATACCGTCGAGGCCGCCCCCGGCACGGTGAGCCAGGTTCGCGCCTCGGCACAGGAGCTGATCCGCCTGGCCAAGGCTCATGGCTTCACCCTCTTCCTCATCGGCCATGTCACCAAGGAAGGCATGATCGCGGGACCGCGCGTTCTCGAGCACATGGTCGATAGCGTCCTCTATTTCGAGGGCGACCGCAGCCACCAATTCCGCATCCTCAGGGCGGTCAAGAACCGCTATGGCCCGACCGACGAGATCGGCGTGTTCGAGATGACCGATCGCGGCCTCGCCGAGGTCGCGAACCCATCGGCCCTGTTCCTGGCGCGGCGGGAGAAGCCGATCAGCGGCACCGCCGTCTTCGCCGGCATGGAGGGCACCCGCCCTATGCTGGTCGAGATCGAGGCCCTCGTCGCGCCTTCGCCGCTTGGCATGCCGCGCCGCGCCGTGGTCGGCTGGGATGGCAATCGGCTTGCCATGCTGCTCGCGGTGCTGGAGGCCCGCTGCGGCGTCCAGATCGGGGCGCGCGACGTATATCTCAATGTCGCGGGCGGCCTTCGCGTCGCCGAGCCGGCGGCCGATCTTGCGGCGGCGGCGGCACTGCTCTCGGCGTTGAGTCACGAGCCGGCGCCCGATAAGACCGTGTTCTTCGGCGAAGTCGGCCTTTCGGGCGAGGTCCGGGCGGTCGGCCAGGCCGAGGCGCGGCTGCGCGAGGCGGCAAAGCTCGGCTTTGCCGTCGCTTACGCCCCGTCGGCGCCGGGCGGCGGTACGAGCGCGCTTCGCGTCCACGAAATTCGGCATTTGCGGCAATTGATCGAGGTCTTCATGGGTGACAGCGAATCCCCGCACAAAGTGCTGCCCGTGCGGCCACGGCAGGCGCGATGAACACGCTCGACATCATCGTCGTCGTCGTGCTGGTGATCTCGGCGGGCTTCGCTTTTGCCCGCGGTCTCGTGCGCGAGGTACTGTCGATCGTCGCCTGGCTGGGGGCGGCGGCGATCGGCTTTTTCGGCTATCCGCGTCTTGCCCCGTTCATGCGGTTCCTGCCCGCCGGGACGATCCGCAATGTCGGCGCCGGTGCCGCAATCTTCATCGTCGTTTTGATCATCCTGTCGATCGTCACCGGGATGATCGCCCATCGCGTGTCGCAAAGCGGCCTGTCGTCGCTCGACCGCGTATTCGGCCTGTTGTTTGGCCTGGCGCGCGGCGCGCTTTTGCTCTGTCTCGCCTATATCGCGCTGATGTGGTACTTCCCACAAGATCGACCGATGCCGAACTGGATTATGGAAGCGCGCTCGAAATGGTTTCTGGAGCGGGGCGCCGTGGCCATCGAAGGCCTTGCCCCGCAAGTGCTGAGCCCGCCAAACGAGAAGAAATCGACGGCGTCACGCGCGGCGAACACCGTCACCACCCATAATGTCGAAAAGGCGATGCGCGCGCTGATAGGCCCGACCCCGAGTACCACCCCGAAATCGGACGCACCGGCCTACAACCAGCATGAGCGCAAAGGCATGAACCGCCTCTTCGAACAGCAGCAGGACCGACATTGATGTCGGGTCTGGCAGTGACCCCGAAAGGTGCTTATATGAGGCCTCGAAAGCCATGCTGACCACCCTTCCCTTCGATGGCGACAAGCTGCATGAGGAATGCGGCGTCTTCGGCGTCTTCGGCCATGTCGAGCCGGCGGCGCTGACGGCGCTCGGCCTTCACGCGCTACAGCATCGCGGCCAGCAGGCGGCCGGCATCGTCACCTGGGACGGCGAGCAGTTCCATGCCCATCGCGGCCTCGGCCATGTTGGCGAGAATTTCAGCTCGAAGGACGTAATCCAGCGCCTCCCGGGCAAGGCCGCCATCGGCCATGTGCGCTATGCGACGACGGGCGAGGTCGCGATCCGCAACATTCAGCCGCTGTTCGCCGATTTCGAATTTGGCGGACTCGCGATCTGTCACAACGGCAATCTCACCAATTCGTGGCATCTGCGTCGCCAGCTCGTACGCCGCGGCAGCCTGTTTCAATCGACCTCCGACACCGAGGTGATCGTCCATCTCATCGCCACCAGCCTCATGGGCAGTGTCGAGGACCGGATGGTCGAGGCGTTGCGCCAGGTCGAGGGCGCCTATTCGCTGGTGGCCCTGACCCAACGCGGCGTCATCGGCATGCGCGACCCCTTGGGCGTGCGACCGCTGGTGCTGGGCCGGCTTGGCGAGGCGTGGATTCTGGCCTCAGAAACCTGCGCCCTCGACATCATCGGCGCCGAATTCGAGCGCGATGTCGAGCCGGGTGAACTCGTGATGATCGACGCCGACGGCGTCCACAGCCGCAAGCCGTTCGACACGACGCAGAAGCGGCTTTGCGTCTTCGAATATATCTATTTCGCCCGGCCCGATAGCCTCGTCGATGGCATCAGCGTCTATGAAGCGCGAAAGCGCATCGGCGCCGAACTCGCCCGTGAGAGCCATGTGCCGGCCGATCTCGTCATCCCGGTACCGGATTCGGGCGTACCGGCGGCGATCGGCTATGCCGCGGAATGTCGCCTGCCGTTCGAGCTCGGCATCGTCCGCAACCATTATGTCGGCCGCACCTTCATCGAGCCGACCGACCAGATCCGCCATCTCGGCGTCAAGCTGAAGCACAACGTCAATCGCAGCGAGATCGAGGGACGACGCGTCATCCTGGTCGATGATTCGATCGTCCGCGGCACCACCTCGACCAAGATCGTCGAGATGCTGCGCAACGCCGGCGCCGCCGCGGTGCATATGCGCATCTCGAGCCCGCCAACCCGCCATTCCTGCTTCTATGGCATCGCGACGCCGGAGCGCCAGGATCTCCTTGCCTCGCAGATGAGCGTTGAGGAGATGACTCGCTTCATCGGCGCCGACAGCCTCGCCTTCGTTTCGATCGAAGGGCTTTATCGCGCCATGGGCGAACCACGCCGCGATCCCGCTGCCCCGCACTTCTGCGATGCCTGCTTCACCGGCGACTATCCGATCCCGCTCGTCGATCATGAAGCCGGCAAGGTCTCCACGCAATTGTCGCTGCTGCAAGAGACGGCGTGAGGCTCGAAGGCAAGCTCGCCCTCATCACCGGCGCGACGCGAGGCATCGGCGCCGCGGTGGCGAAACGCTTCGCCGCCGAGGGTGCGCATGTGATCCTGCTGGGCCGAACGCAGGGTGCACTCGAAGAGCTCGATGACGAGATCGGCGAGGCTGGCGGCGAGACGACGCTGGTGCCGCTCGATCTGCGCCAGTTCGACGAGATCGACCGCCTCGGCGCCGCGCTCTATGAGCGATTCGGCCATCTCGACATCCTGGTCGGCAATGCCGGCGTGTTGCCCTATCTCGCCCCCGCCCATCATCTCGATCCCAAGGTTTGGGCCGAGATCATCGACGTCAACCTGACCGCCAATTGGCGGCTCATCCGCTCGCTCGACCCGCTTTTGCGCCGCGCCGAGGCCGGGCGCGCGCTCTTCACCACCTGCGTCGCGGGGCGCGAGACCGAGCCCTATTGGAACGCCTATGCCGCCAGCAAGGCGGCGCTCGAAACCTTGGTGAAGAGCTATGCCGCGGAGGTCGCGCTCTCGGCGATCTGCGTCAATCTTGTTGATCCGGGGCCGGTACATACCCGTCTGCGCCTCAACGCCTTTCCCGCCGAGGACAAGGCGCTCTTGCGCAAGCCGGAAGAGGTGACGGAGCCATTCCTCGCCGCAGCGGATCCCGATTGCCACAGCAACGGCGAGATATTCGGTCTTTGAACCGAAATCAGATCAGCGGACCCCGGAACCGCGATCTTCCTCTCCTACTTGACTCACAAACCCGCCCGGCTATCGTTAAGGGTGGGTCGATCGTCGCATTGCTGGGAGGGGGACAGTGCAACAAATCGCGAAGTTCGTGGCCTGGGCGGCAATTCCGGCCGCGCTCAGCTTGGCCATCAGCTCGGCACAAGCCAGCCAGCGACAGATCGAGCGCGGCAAATATCTCGTCACCATCATGGGCTGTTCCGATTGCCATACCGCGGGCTCGCTCGAAGGCAAGCCCGACATGGCGCATTTCTTGGGTGGGGGCGATATCGGTTGGGATGTGCCGGGGCTTGGCGTTTTCGTCGCGCCCAACCTGACCCCCGATAAGACGGGTCTCGGCAACTGGACCAAAAAGCAGATCGTCACCGCGATCACCACCGGCAAAACGCCGGATGGCCGGACGCTGGCGCCGATCATGCCCTGGATGGATTTTGCCCATCTTCACCGCCGCGACGCCTTCGCCATCGCCGCTTATCTCATGAGTCTGCCGCCAGTAAACCATAAGGTGCGGGGCCCATTTGGCCCCAAGGAAAATCCACCTATCCCGGTCTTAAAGATCGTTCCGCCGACGGGCGCCGGGGCACCGCCGCACAAATAGCCGCGTTTAGGAGCGGCGGGAAAGCGCGTCGGCCGAGACCGCCGTCAGGATGATCGCGCCCTGGATGATGCTCTGGAAATAGGGGTCGACCTCCAAGAGGTTGAACCCGTTGCGAATGAATTCGAGGAAGAAGATGCCGAGCACGGTGCGCCAGATGGCGCCCCGTCCGCCCTGGATACTGGTGCCGCCAACCACCACCGCCGCGATCGCGGGGAACAGCACATCGGCAAATCCGTCGCCGGCGATCGCGGTCGCGGTGCGCGAGATCAGCACCGCGCCGGCAACGCCGGCGGCAAAACCGCTAAAGGCGAAGGCGCCGATGCGCAGCGCGCGGATATTGATGCCCGATAGCCGTGCCGCCTCGGGATTACCGCCCGCGGCATAGAGCCATCGCCCGAGCTTGGTGCGCGACAGGATAAAGCCGCAGATGAGGGCGAAGGCGATGAAGATCCAGATGAAGTAATCGACGCCGAACAGCTTGCCGTTGCCGAGGACGCCGAAGGCCGGGTTCGCGATGTAGAGTTGGAAGCCGGCGGTGATCTCGGTGCCGATGCCGACCACCATGAGGCTCGAGGCCAGGGTCGCGATGAAGGAATTGACCTTGAGATAGCTCACCACCAGGCCATTGACGATGCCGATCAGAAGGCCGGCGAGGACGCCAAGACCTAGCGCCGGCCAGTTGCCCAGCTCCGGCTGTAGCTTCGCCGCGACGATGCCGGCGAGGACATAGATGGCGCCGGAACAGAGGTCGAATTCCGCCACGATCAGCAGAACCGTGAACGCGATCGCGACGAGGCCGTAGATCGAGCCGGATTCGAGCGTGTTGAGCAGATTGATCCAGGTCAGGAAATGATCCGCCGTCGCCGACAGGATCACCACCAAAATGACGAAGGACACGACGATCGCGTATTCACGCAGGATCTCGACGCCGCCGCCGAAGGTGAATCGCGAGGATCGCACCCCGTCGCTGTTGCTCATGCCCTCACTCATTCTTGGAGCGCGGTATCCACTTCGCCGAAGGCGGCGCGCATGACGGTTGCCTCGTTGGCGGTGTCCCCGGGGAATTCCGCGGCGATCCGCCCGTTGCGGATCACCAGAATGCGGTGAGCGAGACCCAGCACCTCCTCGATCTCGCTCGAAATCAACAGGACGCCCAGCCCCTGGCGCGCCAAACGATGGATCAGCTCATAGATCGCCCGCTTGGCGCCGACATCGATGCCACGGGTCGGTTCGTCGGCGAGCAGCACCCTGGGCGTCTTCAGCAGCCATTTGGCGATCGCGACCTTCTGCTGATTGCCGCCCGACAGCGACGACACCGGCAACTGATAGCTGGCCGCGCGGGCATCGACGCTGGCGAGCAATTCCTCGACCCGTTGGCGCTCCCGCGGCAGGCTGACGATCTGCCCCCAGGACACCTCGCGCAAATGTGCCATGCTGACATTCTCGCGGATCGACCGCATCATCACCAAACCCTGGTCCTTGCGGCTTTCGGGCAACATCGCAATGCCGTGGCTGATGCTCGATTGGGGCCGGCGCCGGCGCAACGTGACGCCTTCGATTTCGACCGTCCCGGTCGCGGCGTCCGCGCCGAAGATGGCGCGCGCGATCTCGGTGCGGCCGCTGCCGATGAGGCCGGCCAATCCGACAATTTCACCGGCCCGGATCTCGAACGAAACATCGTTCACGACGGGCGGCCGCGACAGCTTCTCGACCCGTAGCAGCACGGGCGCATCGCGCCTCGGCGGCTGGCGGGGCGGAAACGACACCTCCATCGCATGGCCCAGCATCGAGGTGACGAGGCTATCGACCGTCTCGCCGGCGGCGGGCACGGTCTTCACATGCTGGCCGTCCTTCAACACCGTCACCGTATCCGCGATCGCGAGGACGTCCGCCAACACATGCGAGACGTAGATGATGGTGACGCCGTCGCGCCTCAAATCGCGCGCGATGTCGAGGAGCCGGTCAGCCTCGTTCCGGGTCAAGGCCGCGGTCGGCTCGTCCATCACGATGAGGCGCGCATGGCGCATCAGCGCGCGGAGAATCTCGACCTTCTGCTGCTCGGCGACCCGCATCGTTTCGATGCGCGTTCCTGGCGCGTGGGTAAAGCCAAACCGGTCGGCCAGTTCGTCGAACCGCGCACGCTCCCGCGCACGGTCGATGATGCCGCCTCGTCCCGGCTCGACGCCAAGAAAGACGTTGTCGAGCACCGACAAGGCCGGCACCAGCGCCAGTTCCTGATGGATGAGGGCGATGCCTTCGCGGATGGCTTGACGTGGCGAATGGAATGCCATCGGCCGGCCATCGACCAGGATCTGCCCTTCATCCGGCAGGACCGCGCCGGCAATGATCTTGCCGAGGGTGGATTTGCCGGCGCCGTTCTCACCGACCAGGGCGTGGATTTCCCCCGCCTTGACGGCGATCGAAACGTCGGCCAATGCCTGAGCGCCGCCGTAACGCTTGCCGATGTGGCGCAGTTCAAGACCAATAGCGGCGCCGGCGGCGGCCCTTGTCGGGCCGTCGCCGGCGAGCATGCTGTTACTCACGACACCGAAATCCGGTGACGCTTCCTAGAATTGCGGCGTGAACTTATGAACGTTTGCCATCGTAATCGGCGCGTTGCCGGTCGGCGAGAACAGGGCGCAGACCTCAACATCGGGATGCGCGATATGTTCATGACGGGCGGCCCGGATCGAATCCTTGGCCGCGGTCTCGGCCTCGGTGGTCGGCAAGAGGCAGGTCGAGCCGAACATCTCGCCCTTCAGCATCAATTTCTTGCCGATCTTGCTGAAGGCACCGCCGGTGACGAGGATGCCGCCCTTGCCGACCTTCTTACCCATGTCCTTGAGGCCCTCGATGACCCCGATCGCACCGAGATCGCCGTCGCTGGCGACGACATCGACGTTCGGGTGCGCCTGAACCAGACTCTTGATCAGCGTCCGCGCCGTGTTGGGATCAAAATTGTTGGCGCCCTCGGCGACGATATGGATATTGGGATAGTCCTTCTTCACCGTCTGTTCGAAGTATTTACGCGAGATCGAGGCCCAGTCGAACGCCAGCGGACCATAGGTGTAGATCACCTTGCAGGGATGGGCGTGCTTCGCCATGCAGGCGTCATGCGTCAGCTTCGCGATGCTCATGCCGTTGACGTTCGACAGTTCGATGACTGAGGCCGACAGGCCCTTGATCTGGCGCTTCGCAGTATTGGGATTGGGACCGAGCGCATTGCCGAACACCACCACCGGAATGCCGGCCTTCATCGCCTTTTCCGCGCAATGCATCAAGGGAGGCCCGGCCACCGCCTTCAGTGCGAAGGCGTTGAACTGCTTCGACGTAATGGCGTCGTTGCAGTTGGCGATCTCCTTCTGCACGCTGTTGTTGCTGTCGAACACGACGAACTTGGTGTGGCCATCCTTTTTTGCGACCGCGTGAAAGTCGTTGATGATCGCCTGGTCCACGGGGTTCGACTGAATCGCGACGAACAGCGCGATCGTGACATGCTTCTTCATCATGGCCGCGGCGGCTGGCCCGCCGCTGGTCATGGCCATGGCGCCGGCCGCCGCCAGCATGGCGGCAACGGCGACCAATCTCTTGGAAAATCGGCCCATAGGCATCTCCCTCTCCCTGTCAACTTCAATTGGTTGATAGATATAAAGCGTGGGTGTAGCCCATTGCGGAAACTTGCGTCAATCCCTGCCCCCTCCCAATAAACAATTGGTAATAGACGACCATTCCGACCTTGGCCCCCTCATGCCGGCTCGCTGCGCAGCACTTCGGGGCCCGGCTCCTTGAGCTTGAGGAGTTGGCGGGTGACGGCGGTGACCTCGAGGAGGTCGTCGTCGGCCGGCGCAAGGCGTTGCCTCAGCGCGTCGGCATCGGCGCCGGGATCGAGCCAGCCATCCCAATCCTCGGCGCGGGTGAACAACACCGGCATCCGGTCGTGATAGGGCGCGACGGTCCGGTTCGGGGCGCAGGTCGCGATGCTGAAGCTCAAGAGCGGCTCGGCCAGCAGCCGGCCGCGCGGCCCCCGCCATTGCGCCCAGAGGCCGGCGAACGCCATGACCCGGCCGTCCTTCGGTTGAAAGAAATAAGGCTGCTTCGCACCGGGCAGGCCGGTAAACTCAAAGAATCCGTCGCACGGCACGAGGCAGCGCCGGCCGTGATTGAACGGCGCGGCAAAGATGGGCTTTGCTAGCACATCCTCGCTGCGCCAGTTGAAGAGGGTGAGGCCGGTCTTCATGTCCCTGGCCCAAAACGGCACCAGCCCCCAGCGCATCGCGACGAAATGCCGCCGGCCGTCGCCGCCGATCGCGACCACCCGCTCGGTATCGGTCGGGCGCACGACATAGCGCGGCTCGAGATTGGGCAAGGGATCGACGAAGCGGAACGACGCCTCAAGCCGGCGCGGCTCGCGATAGCGGGTGAAATAGTTGCACATGACGGTTCCGTTCCCGGCCGGCACCCCCATGAAGGGCAAGGGCCGGCCGCTATTCGCTGAAAATACAGCGTGTCAGACATAGGGGTTGTCGCCCTTGCGCAGCATCATCCGGATCGGCACCGCCGGCAGGTCGAATTCCGCGCGCAGGAGGTTGACGAGATAGCGGCGATAGGCATCCGGCAATTGCCCGGGTTTCGAGGCGAAAAGCGCGAAGGTCGGCGGGTGAATGTTGGCTTGGGTGATATAGCGCAAGCGAAGCCGCCGGCCCGCGACCAACGGCGGCGGATGGCGTTCCTGCACCCGGGCGAGCCAGCGGTTCAAGGCCGGCGTCGGGATGCGCCGGCCCCAGGCCTCGCGCGTCGCGACGATGGCCGGCATCAGCTTGTCGATGCCGGTGCCGTGGAGGCTCGACAGCGGCACGATTCGGAGGCCCTTCATTTGCGGCAGCGCGGTATCGAGCCGGTCCTCGAGAGCCGCCCGTGCGGCCGGGCGGTCGGCGACGAGGTCCCATTTGTTGGCGGCGAGGACGAGGCCCCTACCCTCCTTCTCGACCAGTTCGGCGATGGCGAGGTCCTGGCGCTCCAGGGGCCGGGTCGCGTCGATCACCAGCACCACGATCTCGGCGAAGCGGATCGCGCCGAGCGTCTCGGCGACCGACAGGCGCTCGATCGGGGCTTCGATCCGCGTGCGCCGACGCATGCCGGCAGTATCGACGAGTCGCACCGGCTCACCTCGCCATTGCCAGCGCAGCGGAATGGCATCGCGGGTGATGCCGGCCTCGGGTCCGGTGAGGAGCCGCTCCTCGCCGATGAGGCGGTTCGCCAGGGTCGATTTACCGACATTGGGCCGGCCGGTCACGGCGATTCGGAGCGGCGTCTGCTCGTCCTCCGCGGCGGCGCCCGGCACGCGTTCCAGAATCGGCGCCAGCGCGGCATAAAGCTCGGCCAGGCCCTCGCCATGCTCGGCCGAGATCGGCACCGGCGCGCCGAGCCCCATCGCGAACGCATCGGCAAGCTCGGCCTCGCTCCGCACATTCTCGGCCTTGTTGGCGACCAGCACCACTGGCCGGGTCCTTCGCCGGAGCCGCTTGGCGAGCGCGCGATCGAGCGGCGTCACCCCGGCCTTGGCGTCGTAGAGGAACAGAATGACGTCGGCGGTATCAGCCGCGCGCTCGGTCTGCGCCGCCATGCGGGCTTCGAGGCTGCCCGCCGGCGCGTCGTCGAGCCCGGCGGTATCGACCACGCGGAAGCCGAGATCACCGAGCCGAGCCGCGCCCTCCCGCCGGTCGCGGGTCGAGCCCGGCGCGGCATCGGTCAGGGCGAGCGCGCGCCCGACCAGCCGGTTGAACAGGGTCGATTTGCCGACATTGGGCCGGCCGAGGATCGCGACAGTCGCGGGCATCGCCGCATCGTCAGCGCAGCGCGATGAGCTGGGCGTCGTTGGTCAGGACATAGAGCGTGTTGTCGGCAACCACGGGATCTACGAACACCCCGGTCGGGAACGACGTGGTGCCCATCGGCTGACCGGTATAGGGCGAGACCGAGAAGGCGGTGCCTTGAGACGAAATCACGATCAGGCGGTTGCCCGCCAGCACCGGGCCGGTCCAGCGGATGCGATCCTCATGGCGATGCGGATTCTCATAACGCGGCAGATTGGTGACCCAACGGACCAGCCCGTCCTTCCGGGTGAGGCAGATGAGGCGGGCGTCATCGCTCAGGACATAGACATAATCGCCCGCGACCCAGGGGCCCTGGGTGCCGCCGATATCCTGCTCCCAGACACGATCGCCCGTGCGCAGATCGATCGACACCATGCGGCCGCTATGGCTCACCGCGTATACCCGGCCGCGATCGATCACCGGGCGGCCGTGAATGTCGGCGAGCGAGGACAAAGCGCCCATCGGCGCCGTCGTCGCGAGGCTGTCGGTCCATTCGGTATGACCGTTCTCGAGCCGCAGCGCATAGAGCTCGCCCGAGGAATAGGCAACGACGACGGTGTCGCCGGCGACTGCGGGCGCCGGTGTGCCGAGGATGTCGGCGCCTTCGGGCAGGCCGCTCTGGTTCCACAACTCATGACCGTCGGCGGTCGAGAGCGCGACAAGCTGATTGTTGAGATCGACCGCGAGCACCCGGCCGTCGACCACGGTCGGCGGGCCGTGGAACGGCGCCTCGGCGCGATGGCGCCAGATCAACCGGCCGTTCGCGGCGTTGAGCGCATAGACATCGCCATAGCCGGTGGTGACGTAGAGCCGGCCCTTGTCGAACGCCACGCCACCGCCGAAGCTGTGCTCGCGCGCGCCCTTGGGCTTGGTATTGACGTGCCACAGCGGATTGCCGGTCCGGGCATTGAGCGCGAACGCGACATCCTCGCCGTCGAGGCCATAGATGCGGCCGTCGGCGACCACCGGCTGCGAGGTGATGCGGGAATGCCGCCCCGCGCCCTCGCCGATATCCGCCTCCCAGACGCGATTGAGCGCCCCCGATAGTTCGAGATGCTGCATCGCGTGATTGGGATAGCCGCCCGCTTCCGGCCAGGCGGTGTTCAACACCGGCCGCGGCAGCTTCACCCGTGCGTCGGCCAGTTTCGGGTCCGCCTTGACGTTGTGGTTCGACGGCATCACGTCGATGCGCTTGCCCGGAATCCGCACCTTGTTGTCGGTGCCCATAATCGAGCCCCAGGCATCCGATACCGTGTCGCAGCTGGCGAGCAGCGGCGCGAGACCGATGGCGACGACGAGGACGCCGATGACACTCCGTTTCACGGGTCACACACTCCTGAAATTCATGGCGCCAGGACGGCTACCATCTCCGCCGCGCGGCTGCGCATGCCGGGCGGCGCGGCAAGGTCGTCGGCAAGGTGCCGATAGGTCGCATACGCCGCCTTGCGGTCGCCGGCCTTCAATTGGGCAAGCGCCGTCAGCTCGAGCGCGCTCGGCTGCCACGGGCCGCTGCCCTCGGCGAGCGGCTGCAGCTGGTTGATGATCCGGTGCGGATTGCCCTTCGCCAGCGAATCCTGTGCCGCCAGGATCGTGGCGAGATCACGGAAGGCGGGGTCGATCGTGTCGTCGGCGGCGACGCCGTCATAGCGCCGAATCGCCGCGGCGGTATCGCCCTGGCGAGTCGCGATCGCGGCCGCTTCGAGCCGCGCCAGCACGGCGCGCTCATGGCCGCTCTGGGCGAGTTCCTCAAAGGCGCTCGCGGCGCCCTTGAGCTTGCCGGCATGCAGGAGATTCATGGCGACCTGGAACTGCTCGCCCTCGGCCGCGCGCTGCCGCGCCTCGTAGCCGCGCCACGCCACGTAAATGCCGGCGCCGAGCAGCGCCGCCACCACGACGCCGATGATGTAAAGGCCGAACCGCTTCCACAGCCGGGCGAAATTTTCCCGCCGCAGCTCTTCATCGATTTCACGAAAGAGTTCGCTCAAGAGATACTCCGACAACGGCAACCAGTGCGGCTACCATAACTGCTCCCGGCAAGCGAGGCAAACGCCCGAGGGGCTGGACCGCGCGGCGAAAATCGGCAAACATGAAGCGTTGGCGCAACGACGGGAGCGGCGGCGCAGATGGCGAACATCATCCGGCTGAGCGAGGTTCGGCGCAAGCCAAGGCCGAGCTTTTTCAGCCGCGCCGAGCTCAACCTCCTCTTGTCGCTCTATAGCCGCCAGGTGGCACGCGGCCAGTGGCGCGACTATGCCATCGGCGTACAGGATGGCAAGGCCCTGTTTGCCGTGTTCCGCCACAGCAACGAAACCGCGCTCTATACCGTCGTCAAGGCGACGCCCGCCGGCGATCGCGGCGGCGAATTCACCCTGATGGCGGGCCGCCTGCCGCTGGCACGCTCAGCCAGCATCGCCGACCTGCTCGCCGGGCTCGAGCGCAAGCTGCGGGCGCGCGCCGTACCGCTCGACGGCGGCGGCAGCCGCTAGCTATTGCCCGAGCCGGACCCGCGCCGCAAGTTGGGCCAGCGCCAGGATCGCGTTGAGCTTCGGCGCCCGGATACCGAGCTGGTGCCCGAGTTCGAGCGGCGCGCCTAAGAGCGGGGCGATCTCCGGCACGCGGCCGGCCTCGAAATCCTGGAGGCTCGAAGATTTGTGCGGGCCGACGCCGCGGGTCTCGGCGATGCGCGCCGCGATGTCGCAAGGAAAGCGGATGCCCATCGCCTCGGCAATGCGCTCCGCCTCGGCCATCGTGTCGCGCTGAAGCCAGAGCGTGCCCGGATCGTCGCACAGATCGACCAAGGTGCCGCGCGTCAGGATGCTGATTGGGTTCGCGGTCATGTTGCCCCAGAGCTTCAGCCACAACGCGTCGCGGATGCGGTCCGTCACCTCGGTCGCGATCCCGGCGCGGCGAAACAGCGAAGCGACCGCGTCGAGTCGCCGGCCCATGCTACCGTCGGGCTCGCCCAGGATCATGCGATTGCCGGAGAGGTGTCGCACTTCGCCCGGCGCCGGCGTGCTGCCCGCAATATAGACGACGCACCCCAAGGCGCGCGCCGGATCGAGGTACCGGGTGATGTCGCCGTTGGGGTCGATCGCCTCGATCCGAACGCCGTCGAGCGCGCCGCCGAGGCGATGGCCGTACCACCACGGGATGCCGTTCTGCGCCGGCACAAGTACGGTCTCGGGGCCGACGAGTCGCGCGATGGCGGGCGCCGCTTCCGCCAAGGCATGCCCCTTCACCGCGATCAGCACGACCTCTTGCGGGCCGAGTTCCGCCGGCCGATCAGTCGCCCTGAGGACGAGCGGATAGGTCCGGCCCTCCCCGTGATATCGTCCGCGTCCGGCGCGCAACGCCTCGAGCGCGGCCCCGCGCGCCACCATCGCCACCTCCTCGCCGGCGGCGAGGAATCGGCGCGCGAAATACAGCCCGACCGCTCCGGCCCCGAAAATGGCAATGCGCATGGCTTCGCCCCCGCTTCTCCGGCCGAGGCTAGGGATAGCGCGGCATGGCGGTCAATCCCGGATTCGAATAATGTGGCATTTTCGCTTCGTGGCTGCGGAAATTAGGTGACGCGGGCGCAGAAACGATCGCGCCGCGCTACCACTTCGCCTTTATTTCGCCTTGTTCTCTCGGAATTGATGGCGCAGCGTTGCGCGGTCGCCGGTGCGCCGATTGCCCCACATCTTGAGATCCCGGGAGAGTATTTGTCGCGACGGGGTGGTGCGAGTGACAGGTGACGGGATGGCGCGTGTGGGGGCTGGGCGCGGCGCCCGCCTCTAACGGCAGTGAGAATGTTGCAAGACATACCGCTCTCGGATCACCGGCGCCCGACAGGACCGATCGCGCTGGTCGCCGTCGAGATCGTCGATTGGAGCCGCCGCCGCGCCGGCTGGATCGCGGCGGGCTTGCTGGTGCTCGCGGTACTGGGCGCGCTCGTCGGCGTGCAGCGGGTGCGGATCGATACCGACGTCGACCAGCTTATGAATCCCAACCTGCCCTGGCGCGTGCGCGAGGCGGAGATGGAGCGGGCGTTCCCGCAGAACGTCAACCTGCTGGTCGCGGTCGTCGATGCCGACACGCCGGACCGCGCCGAGGATGCGAGCGCCGCCCTCAGCCATTACCTCGCCGGCGAGAAGACGTTGTTCAAGAGCGTGCGCCGACCCGGCGACAGCACCTTCTTCAAGCGCGAGGGCCTGCTGTTCCTGTCCAAGGACGCGATCGCGCAAGTCACCGGCAAGATCATCGCGGCCCAGCCGTTGCTCGCCACCCTGGCGGCCGATCCGAGCCTGCGCGGCGTATTCACCGCGCTCGATCTCGCGGCGCAAGGGGTGATTCACGGCGACACCAAGCCATCGACGCTCGATGCCACCTTCAACGCCGTCGCCGATGCCACCGAGGCGGCGATCTATGGCCGCTATGCGCCGCTCTCCTGGCAGCACCTTTTGAGCGGCCGCGAGCCGCGCCAGGGCGAGTTGCGCCGCTTCGTCTTGATGAAGCCGGTACTGAATTACGGCAAGTTGCAGCCCGGCAAGAAGGCGACGAACGCGATCCATACTGCGGCGCGGAAGCTCGGCCTCGTGCCGTCGCGCGGCGTGCGCGTCCGGGTGACCGGGCCGGTGGCGCTGTCCGATGCCGAGTTCGCCACCCTGTCGCGCGGCGCCGGGCTGTCGACGGTGCTGTCGCTCGGCCTGTTGCTGCTGTGGTTGTTCCTCGGACTCAGATCCTGGCGCATGCTGGCGGCGATCGTGCTGACCCTCCTGGCGGGGCTGGTCGCCTGCGCCGATTTCGCCGTGCTGGTGGTCGGCGCGCTCAATCCGATTTCGATCGCCTTCGCCGTGCTGTTCATCGGCATCGCGGTCGATTTCGGCATCCAGTTCACGGTGCGCTATCGCGATGAGCGCTATCGCCTTGACGAGTTCTCCGGCGCCTTACGCCGCGCGGCGCGCGGCATCGGCCGGGCGCTCACCATCGCCGCCGCGGCGACGGCGGTCGGGTTCCTGTCCTTCGTACCGACGAATTACACCGGGGTCGCCGATCTCGGCCTCATCGCCGGGTTCGGCATGATCGTCGCCCTGATCCTGAACCTGACCTTGCTGCCGGCGCTCCTGACCCTGCTCCGGCCGGGCAGCGAGACACGCCCCGTGGGCTTTGCCGCAGCGGCGCCGGTCGGGCAGTTCCTCCAGCGCCATCGCTATTGGGTGCTGGGGCTGGCGGCGGTGGTGGCGATCGGCGCGGCCTCGCTGTTGCCGCAGCTCCGCTTCGATTTCAATCCGCTGCATCTACAGAATCCGCACACGGAAGCGGTGGCGACCCTCGATGATCTGATGGCGAGCCCGGACACCACGCCCTACACCATCGATGTGATGACGCATTCGCCCAATGCCGCGGCGCGGCTCGGCGCGAAGCTCGAGACGTTGCCCGAAGTCTCGCGCTCGGTCTCGATCGAAAGCTTCATCCCCTCGGGCCAGCCGGACAAGCTTGCAATCATCGCCGATGCGCGGCAACTCCTCGACCCGACCCTGTGGCCGGCCACCACCAAGCCGCCACCGAGCAGCGCCGAGATCTCGGCCGCGATCGCCAAGATCCGGCCCGATCTCAAAGCCGTCGCCGGCAAGGGTAGCCTCCCGGCGGGACGTCTCGCGCTCGATCTCGGGCTCGTCGAACATCACAGCGCGGCGGTGCTGACGCGGCTCAAGGCAAACCTCTCGGCCGGCATCGAGAATCGTCTCGACGAGCTGCGCCTCGCACTGTCGGCGAAGCCGGTGAGCCTCGCGACTCTGCCGCCGGCGCTGACGCGCGAATGGGTGACGCCGGACGGCCGCGCCCGCGTCGAGGTCTATCCCAACGGCGATGCTCGCAAGAACGCCGTGTTGCGGCACTTTGCCAAGGCGGTGCGCCAGGTCGCGCCCGGCGCCACCGGCTCGCCGGTCACGATTCAGCAATCGGCGAACACCGTCATCCAGGCGTTTGCCGAAGCCGCGGTGATCGCGATCGTGGCGATCGCCTTGCTGGTCGGCATCGTGCTGCGCCGGCTGCTCGACATCGCGCTGGTGCTGGCGCCGCTGCTCCTGGCCGGGCTCCTTACCCTCGCGACCAGCGTGCTCCTGGGCATGCCGCTCAATTTCGCCAACATCATCGCGCTGCCGCTGTTGCTCGGCATCGGTGTCGCCTTCGACATCTATTTCGTGGTGCGATGGCGCGACGGCCATCGCGACCTTCTCGGCTCCAGCACCGCGCGCGCCATCCTGTTCAGCGCGCTCACCACCGGCACCGCGTTCGGCAGCCTCGCAGTGGCGTCATTCCCAGGGATGGCGGAGATGGGCAAGCTCCTGATCCTGGCGCTGTTCTTCACCCTGGTGTGCACCTTCTTCGTGCTGCCAGCGCTGCTCGCCGCCCTCGTCAGGCCCGCGCCAGGAGCCGCCGCCCAACACTGACCTGCCAGGCGATAAGGGCCGGCAGCAGCACCAGCGCGTCGCGTGCGCGTCGCGCCAGCGCCAGCGCCAGCGCGATATCGGGCGGCAGGCCGAGCACCGCGCCGATCGCAACGAAGCCGCCCTCTTGCACGCCGAGCGCGCCCGGCACCAGGAAGGCGGCGCTGCCGATCGCCTCGATCACGCCCTCGATGATGACGGCATCGAGATAGCGGAACGGCTCGCCGAGATAGAAGAGCACGATCGCAAGCTCGGTCGCGCCGGCGAACCAGCCGATGAGCAACCACAGGAACGATCGAGCCATCGCCCGCCGGCGGCGATAAAGCGCCCGGAGCGCGCGATCGAGCGTAAATCCATCGCCGGCAATCGCGGCGATCCGGTCGCCGAAGAGGCGCCGGGCGAGGCGCGCCAGGAAGCGAAAGATGCCGCGCCGCTGCACCAGGTAGAATCCGACAACCAGGATCGCCGCGACGCCGAGGCCGATGACGAGCACCCGCACCAGATCGTCGCCGCCGTCGCCGCGCCGCAGTAGCAGCGCCAACGCGACAAGGGTGAAGAGGAATTGCGAGGCGAGCGACATCGTCATCTCGACGATGAGGCTCGCCACCGCGCGCGAGGCGCGGATACCGCCGCGCACCAGAAGCTCGATCGACACCAATTCGCCGCCGACCCGCGCCACCGGCATCAGATTGTTGACGGCCTGGCGCAGCCACACCGCGCGCAGGAAAAAGCCGAGATCGCGCCGCCGCCGGGGCGGTAGCAGCACCTGCCAGCCGCGGCCGTTCGCCAGCATCGGCACGATATGGAACAACGCGCCGAGGAGCACGCCGATCCCGGCGGCGAGAAAGGCGTCGATCACCGGCCCGATGCCGGCCCGGGCAATGAGCGCTGTCGCGCCGGCGAGGCCGAGGAAGCCCAGAACGAGGGCGATGCGCGCCGGGGCGCCGCGCGCGCCTGCGACGGGCTCAGTTGGCGACGGCACGCTCTTTGAGGAAATGGAAGAATTCGACGCCCTCGCGCAGGCGCCGCACCATCATGTCGGGGCTCACCACCATCTCGCCCAGGATCGACGCAATCTTGCCGGCGCGGAAATAGAAGCGGCGGTAGAAAGTGTCGACCGAATCGAAGATCTCGACATGGCGCAGATGAGGATAATGCAAGGGCGCGATTTGGATGCCGCGGGCATCGACGAGCTCGGCATGCTCGGAATCGAGCCAGCCATTCTCGACCGCCTGGCGATAAAGGTAGGTGCCGGGATAGGGCGCCGCCAGCGACACCTGAATGGTATGGGGATTGATTTCGGTGGCGAAGCGGATGGTCTCCTCGATGGTCTCTTTGGTCTCGCCGGGCAGGCCGAGGATGAAGGTGCCGTGGATCGTGATGCCGAGTTCGTGGCAATCCTTGGTGAAGCGGCGCGCGACATCGAGGCGCATGCCCTTCTTGATGTTATAGAGAATCTGCTGGTTGCCCGATTCGTAGCCGACGAGCAAAAGCCTGAGGCCATTGTCCCGCATCACTTTCAGCGTATCGCGCGGCACGTTGGCCTTGGCGTTGCACGACCACATGATACCGAGCCGGCCAAGCTCCCGCGCGATCGCCTCGGTCCGCGGCAGATTGTCGGTAAAAGTGTCGTCGTCGAAGAAGAATTCCTTCACCTGCGGAAACGCGGCGAGGGCATAGCGGATCTCGTCGATGACATGGCCGGTGCTGCGCACGCGATAGCGATGGCCGCCCACGGTCTGGGGCCACAAACAGAAGGTGCAGTGCGACTTGCACCCGCGCCCCGTATAAAGCGAGAGATAGGGATGGCGCAGATAGCCGATGAAATAATTCTCGATCTTGAGGTCGCGCTTATAAACCTCGGACACGAACGGCAAAGCGTCCATGTTCTCGAGCGACGCGCGCTCGGGATTGTGCGTGATCGCGCCAGCGGCATTGCGGAAGCTGAGGCCGTCGATGACGGCTAGGTCGCGGCCTTCGGCCACCTCGCGGATGGTGAAGTCGAATTCGTTGCGGCCGACGAAATCGATGACCGGCGCGGCTGCGAGACTGTCCTCGGGCTCGACCGCAACCTTGGCGCCGACGAACCCGATCTTCAAATCCGGATTCATGTCGCGCATCGCCGCCGCCACCTTGACGTCGGTGGCGAAGGACGGTGTCGAGGTGTGGACGATCAAGAGCTCGTAATCGCGGGCGAGTGGCAGTACGGCATCGACCCCCATGCGCGCCGGCGGGGCGTCGATGAGTCGGCTTCCCGGCACCAGGGCCGCCGGCTGCGCCAGCCAGGTCGGATACCAGAACGAGCGGATCTCGCGTCGCGCCTGATATCGCGATCCGGCGCCGCCATCGAATCCTTCGCTCGACGGCGGCTGCAGGAAAAGCGTCTTCATCATAACAGATTGTCTCCGGCCTCGATGAGTTGACCGCGACGACCGACACGAAGCTTCTGACCCCGCCAGGCGACCGTGCGTGTGAGATAACTAGTGATATATACGAACAAGGACAACACGTCGCGAACCGGCAGCAACCAGGGCGCGGACGGGGGCAGGCCTAGTGCGCCATCGATCGCCCGCACCGTCACGAGCCGGCATAGCGCCACCCAGGCCAGCACCGCAAGCGCGCCGTCGCTCCAGCCCGCGAGCCACGCCGCGCACGCCGTCAGCATCAACGGATGGGTGAATACCAGCCCGATGAAGCCAGTCGGCGCCACCGTACGGATGGTCCGCGCCCAGCGCAACTCGTGGCGGCACAGCGCCTTGAGGTCGGGCTCGGTCACCATGTTGTCGACCAGATAGGAGGCCACCATGACCCGGAGCCCGATGCGGCGCACCGCCTCGCCGAGGGCGTGGTCGTCGGCGAGCTGGTCGGCGACGACCGCGAAGCCGCCCGCCGCATCGAGCGTCGCGCGACGCAGCGCGATGGTCGCGCCGAAACAGCCGGCACCGATCCCGAGTTCCTCGCCGAGAAGCCCCTGCGGCAGGAAGCTGTGATTGACATAAAGCGCGGCGAGCCTGGACCAGAAGCCGCGCGTTCCCCGGCCGCGATAGAGGCAGGTCACCAACCCAACCCCGGGCCGCGAGAGCGAGGCGGCGATCACCGACAGGTAATCCGGGTCGACGCGAATGTCGGCATCGGCCATGATCAAAATATCGTGACGTGCCGCCGGCAGCATGCTGGCGAGATTGGCCACCTTGCGGTTGCCGCCGGCCGCACCCTTTTCCACCACCAGCGCGATGTCACGGTCGGGAAATTCGGCGCGCAGCCGTTCGACCAGCGCAATCGCGGGATCGCGCGGGTTTTGGACGCCGAACACGACCTGCCAGTCGGGATAGCGTTGCAGGCAGTAGCCGCGCAGATTCTCATAAAGGTCCGGCTCGATGCCGCAGAGCGGTTTCAGAATCGTCACCGGTGGCTCGCCCGCCGCCGCGGGCACCGCGCGCCGCACGAATCGCCGCACCGCGATCGCCGAGGCAACAAGGTAGAAGCTGCCGGCAATACCGCCCGCCAAAAGGACCCATGCGAGACTCGTGACCACCATCGCTAGCTACGGCTTACGGCAAGAGGTTGTCGAAGGATGGTAAAGCCTTGCGCCTTTGCCCCCCGATGTCAATTAAGGAGGAGTCGGAAATTTGATTTGCCTCGGGCGGAGTCATCCGTAAACCATTTCATCTTGAGGCCGCGCGCCTTTGCTGCTTCGATATGTGTTATAGGGTGAGTGACTCAATGCCGCGAAGGGGTTCGGAATTGAAGCGTCATAGCTTGATCGTCCTGCTGGCGTCGGCGTTGATGTTGTCGGCCTGTGCCGCCGGCGCACAGACGCAGGACAATGATCCGCTCGAACCGATGAATCGCGCATTCTTCGGTTTCAACCTGTTTCTCGATCGCGTGCTGATGAAGCCGGTGACACAGGTCTATGTCGCGGTGGTGCCGAGCCCCGGCCGTCACGCCGTCCATAACGTGCTGCAGAACATGGACGAGCCGATCATCTTCGCCAACGATGTCCTGCAGGGCGATTTCACGGCCGCTCACACCACCCTGGCGCGGTTCCTCATGAATTCCACCTTCGGGCTGGCCGGGATTTTCGATTGGGCGAGCGAGAGCGACCTGCCGAAGCAGTCGGGCGATTTCGGCCAGACGCTCTATGTGTGGGGCGTGCCGTCGGGCCCCTATCTGTTCCTGCCCCTGATCGGCCCGACCAATCCACGGGACGCGATCGGCTATGGCGTCGACACGGTCGCCGATCCGGTCGGCTATGCGTTCTGGGTCTCGGGGCTGCAATGGGCCAATTACGGCGAGTTCGGCGCCGATACGCTCGACGAGCGCTCGCGCCACCTCAACACGCTCGACGAGCTGCAGAAGACCGCGATCGATTTCTATGCCGAGATTCGCAGCTTGAGCCGTCAGGAGCGGGCGATCGTGCTGCGCCATGGCAAGGCATCGCCCACGCGTGCCTTCGATGAATTCGACGAAGAAACCGCGCCGGCCCCCCCACCGCCGCCGGCGGGACATCCGCCGACGGCCGGCAAACCCGCCTCGTAAGCGCTGCCGTCATCGCGCTTCAGCTCTGCTCGCTCGCCTTCTGGCGCAGGATCGCGACCAGCGCCTCCGGCCCGCCGCGCGCCAGCACCGAGGAGAATTCGGAGCGCCGGGTCGCGAGCTCGCTCACCGTACCGCTCAGATAGACATCCTCGATTTTCCAGCCCGCCGCGGTGCGGTGCATGAGATAGTCGAGCGCCACCGGGCTGCCGCCGCCCGGGAACAGCTTGGTGTCGACGATCACGCCTTCGCGGGTTGGGGTAATTTTGTGGCCGACCTCGAATCGTTCCCCGGAAAATTTGACAAAGCGGTTGGCGTAGGTGGCAGCGCTGTAGGCGGTGAAGGCGGAAATCAGCTCCCGCTGCTGCTCGGACGTGAGGTGGCGCCAGCGCAGGCCGACCGCGAGCTGGGTCATGCGCGGCATGTCGAAGGCTTGGCGAATCGCGGGCTCGAGCCGGTCGCGCCGACCAGCGAAGCCGAGCCTCGGCCCCACCTTCATGGTGTCGATAAGGGTCTGATAAAAGGTCCGGATGGTTGCAGCCGCCGTGGCGCCCGGGGCATCGGCCAGGGCCGCGGTCTGCCGCGCGACCGCCGTCACGGCGGTTCCGATCAACCCCAGACGGAGCACCGAACGACGCGAAATCATGGCGATAGGCTCACCTTTCCCGCCCGTGGTCCGGGCGTATTGACGGTCCGATTTAGCTGTACGTTGTAGGATATGGGGTGCCCCCGGCGTCCCCGCACCCTTTGATTTAACCCGGCACGACCGGCGCCGATAGTCCGAATATTGCGTGACACGTTGGCGCGACAGCGGTTCCATGTATAATCGCGGGGACGGGACGACATTGGATGAGGTGGTTGATGCGCGTGATCCTGGCCCAGCCAAGGGGCTTTTGCGCAGGCGTCGAGCGGGCGATCGAGATCGTGGAGCGGGCGCTGGACAAATATGGTCCGCCCATCTATGTCCGGCATGAGATCGTCCATAATCGCCATGTGGTGGAGCGGCTGCGCTCCAAGGGCGCCGTGTTTGTCGACGATCTCGACGAGATCCCGCCCGGCAGCGTCACCATCTTCAGCGCCCACGGCGTCTCCGGCGCGGTGCAGGAAGCGGCAGCGATGCGCGATTTGCCGGTGATCGACGCCACCTGCCCGCTTGTCTCCAAGGTCCACAGCGAGGGCCAGCGTTATGCCAATCAGGGCCGCGAGATCATCCTGATCGGCCATGCCGGCCATCCCGAGATCGAAGGCACCATGGGCCGGATTCGCGGCAAGGTTTACCTCATCTCGGCCGCCGCCGAGGTCGCCCGGCTCAGCGTCGGCGACCCCGAGCGGCTCGCCTATATCACCCAGACGACCTTGAGCGTCGACGACACGCGCGCGGTGATCGAGGCGTTGCGCGCCCGCTTTCCGGCGATCGTCGGCCCCGACACCAAAGACATCTGTTATGCGACCCAGAACCGCCAGCGGGCGGTGCGGCAATTGGCCCAGATGGTCGATCTCGTGCTGGTGGTGGGCGCCGCCAACAGCTCCAACTCCAACCGCCTGCGCGAGATCGCCGAGGAACAGGGTGTCGCCGCCTATCTCATCGACGATGCCGACGCGCTGAAATCGGCGTGGCTTGCCGATGTCCGCTCGGTCGGCATCACCGCCGGCGCCTCGGCCCCCGAGGCACTGGTGCAGCAGCTCATAGACCGGCTTAAGCAATTCGACAGCGTCGAGCTCGAAGGCCTGCCGGGAATTACCGAAAATGTCCGCTTCCGCATGCCGGTCGAGCTTGCCGAGGCCTGAGCGGGTCTCTATCTTGAGCGTGTTCCTGGCTGTTCATGCGTTGAGGGAGGACTGAAATTGGGCGTTCCCCTGCATCAGGTTGCGCGTGTTGGCGCCTATGTCATGAAGCAGCGCCTAAAGGGCGCGCGCCGCTATCCGCTCGTCCTGATGCTGGAGCCGTTGTTCCGCTGCAACCTCGCCTGCGCTGGCTGCGGCAAGATCGATTATCCCGACGCGATCCTGAACAAGCGCCTGTCGGTAAAGGAATGCCTCGACGCGGTCGATGAATGCGGCGCGCCGATCGTATCGATCCCCGGCGGCGAGCCGCTGCTCCATCGCGAGATCGGCGAGATCGTGACCGGCATCATCCGCCGGAAGAAATACGTCTATCTCTGCACCAACGCGCTGCTCCTCGAAAAGAAGCTCGATCTGTTCAAGCCCTCGCCCTATCTCACCTTCTCCGTCCATCTCGACGGGCTCGAGGCGGAGCATGACCATGCGGTCAGTCAGGAGGGCGTGTTCAAGCGCGCCGTCGCGGCGATAAAATTAGCGAAAACCAAAGGCTTCCATGTCAACGTTAACGCGACGATCTATGCTGGCATGGCGCCCGACCGGATCGCCCAGTTCCTCGATTTCGCCACCGACGACCTTGGCGTCGACGGTATTACCATCTCGCCCGGCTATGCCTATGAGCGTGCGCCCGATCAGGAGCATTTCCTCGGCCGACAAAACACGAAGCAACTCTTCCGCGACATCTTTCGACGCGGCCAGGGCAAGAAATGGCGTTTCAGCCAGTCGGCGCTGTTCTTCGATTTCCTCGCCGGCAACCAGGAATACCACTGCACGCCCTGGGGCAACCCGACCCGCAACGTGTTCGGCTGGCAGCGGCCCTGCTATCTCCTCGGCGAAGGCTATGCCAAGAGTTTCCAAGAGCTGATGACCACGACCGAGTGGGACAAATACGGCACCGGCAATTACGAGAAATGCGCCAATTGCATGGTCCATTGCGGCTATGAGCCGACCGCCGCCGATGATGCCGTACGCCACCCCTTGAAGGCGATGTGGGTCAAGCTGCGTGGGCCGCGCATCGATGGCCCGATGGCGCCGGAAATTGCGCTCAATAAGCAGCGCCCGGCCGAATTCGTGTTCTCGCGCCATGTCGAAGACACGATGGCTCACATCGACCGCGACCGCGCCGCCGCGAAGGATCGCCCGACCGCGGCGGAATAACTAAAGAAAATTTGAACCACCAAGACACCAAGGCACCAAGTTTCCCCCGCCGCAAAATTTCCCTTCACCGGCGAAAGCCGGTGTCTATTCCGTCATGGGTCCCGGCTTTTGCCTTGGTAGTTCACTTCTCCTTGAGCCAATCCCCGATGCGACCGATCGCGGTTTTGATCTGATCGAGGCTGGCCGCATAGGAAAAGCGCAAATGGCCGCTGCCGAATTCGCCGAAGCTGGTGCCGGAGACGGTGGCGACGCCGCATTCCTCCAACAGCCGTGATTGCAGCGTGCGGGAATCCATACCCGTCCCTTCGATATTCGGGAACGCATAGAACGCGCCGCCGGGATTGGCGCAGCGGAATCGGGGCAAGGCATTGAGCGCGGGAATGATGTAGGCGCGGCGCTCGGCAAAGGCGGCGACCATCCGCTCCACCGGCTCACGCGGGCCTTGGAGCGCGGCGAGGCCGGCATACTGTGCCGCTGCATTGACGCAGGAATGATCGTTGATGGCGAGCCGCTCGGCGTGCGCGAACAGCGCCTCCGGCCAGACGCCATAGCCGAGGCGCCAGCCCGTCATCGCGTAGGTCTTGCTCCAGCCGTCGAGCAGAATGAGCCGGTCGGCGATCTCGGGATAGGTCGTCAGACTGACATGCTTCTGTCCGTCATAAAGCATCTCGCCATAGATCTCGTCGGAGAGGATCGCGACCTGGGGCTGGCGCGCGAGGCCAGCGACCAGCCGGTCCATCTCCCCTTTCGGCACCGCGCCGCCGGTGGGGTTGGCGGGGCTGTTGAGGATGATGAGCCGGGTCTTCGGCGTGACGAGGCCCAGCACCTCTTCGGCGTTGAAGGAAAATCCCTTGGCCTCGTGGAGCGGCATCGCCACCGGCGTCGCGCCCGAAAACCGGATGACGCTTTCGTAAATCGGAAAGCCGGGATTGGGATAGATGATCTCCGTCCCCGCCTCGCCGAACATCAGGATGGCGAAGAACATCGTCACCTTGCCGCCCGGCACGATCAGCACCCGGTCGGGCGAAACCCGAACCCCGTGGCGGCGATGTAGGTCGGCGGCCACCGCCTCGCGCAGCGGCAGAATCCCGTTCGCCGGCGTATAGCCGTGCTGGCCATCGGCCAGCGCCTTTTGCGCCGCTTCGACGATATGGGGCGGGGTTGGAAAATCGGGCTGGCCGATGCCGAGATTGATGATGTCCCTGCCCTGGCGCTGCAACGCGGCGGCGCGCGCCAGCACCTCGAAGGCGGATTCGGTGCCGAGCATCTTCATGCGCCCGGCCATTGCCAGTTTCGCAGCGGTCAATGTCTGCCTCGGGGGAAAAACGGCGCGGGCGATCCTGATTCTGTCGACAAATGGCGGGAGTCTCGATCAGCCCGGCATAGTGATCCATCGCCACGGCCATCGCAATCCATCCCAACGCCGGCGCCTCGACAAGCAAAACCCACAAGCGTAAGATGGTAACAGGAGAAAATAATTATCCATATCCTAGGGAGGTGTCATCGCATGCCCCTCTTTGCCGATGTGGCGGCGGACCATCCCGATCAGGGCATGACGCGCGACGACATGTTCGCGACGCAGCGAGTTGCGGCACAGCGAAACGAGATCATCATGTTTCGCGACACCGGCTGTTGGTCGCGCCCCTATATCGCGCTGGGCCATCCGACCAAGCCCTTCCACGTCAAGGGCAAGAGCAGCGACTGGGGTCCGCAGGCCGGCCTGGTGCCGTACAATTCCGAATTCAGCAAGGCTTTTAAGGACGCCGACATCCAGAAGGGGTTCGCCCTCAACCGAAAGGCCATCGCGGAAAATTTCGCCCGTCCGATTCCGTTGTTCCTCAGCGAGGCGTTCATCGAACAGAACCTGCTCGTTCCGAAGGGCAGCGCCGGACGGCCCCCGATCGACCGGGTGACGCGGCCGCGCGACGGCATCATGTATTTTTTCTGCACCAAGCCCAACGACCGTCCGACCGAGCCGGGCAAGGCCTATGTGCTGTTCGGCAAGCGAGCCGCGGACGGCCGCATCCAGATTTTCACGTTCCCGCTCGACGCGCCACAGACGAACGAACGTCAGTTGTTCCTGAAGGAATCATCGGCCGAGCCAATGCTGGTCATGACGGTGCCCGGCGCCGATCTGGCGATCACTGGCGATTACGATCTGTTCGCGGTGTGTCCGTCCTGGGCCAGCCATGGCGGCATGGACCGTAAGATGGACCCGACGCTCGACAATCCACAGCAGAACGCGTCCGCGCGCCAGACCGCGATCAAGGCCGGCATGGTCCCGAACCCGGCTCAGATCGCCATGGTCGAACGGGCCCGCGAGTCCCAGGCCAAGATCAACGCCGCTTTCACGCCGGAGGATCCCGATCGCGGCAACCTCACCCCGCGCATCCTGGCCATCATCGGCAGCTTGGTGGCGGCGATGGGCGGCAGATATCCCCCCGTCCACCACAACGCGGAATCGGGACGTCCCTTCGCGCCCGGCGCCGAGGACGGCTTCCCGGTGACGACCTTCCATCCCCGCCGCGGCATCGGCGGCTACCAATTCCTCGACGCCATCATCAACGACGTCAATGATCTGCGCGAATACTTCAAGAGACTCTATGCCGGCGGCTATTACCCGCCGCGCAATCCCGCCTGGCAGATGTCGTCGCTGCGCGACGATGCCGCCGTCAAGGCGCAGCTCAACGCGATCTTCGCGCGGCGCCAGGTTTGAGGGGTTGCAGCATCTCGGCGCGCGCCGGCACCTCGAAGGCGGATTCGGTGCCGAGCACCTTCATGCGCCCGGCCATGGCCAGTTTCGCAGCGGTCATTCGAGGCCTCGAGGGAAGAGAATTGGGGCGAGTGACCGGAATCGAACCGGCGACATCCAGAATCACAATCTGGCGCTCTAACCAACTGAGCTACACCCGCCGCCGCGCCGTTCAACTAAGCCTTGCGCGCGCGCCCGTCAAGAACGCTTCTGGCGTCTGATCCCTGATCTCCGTCATATGTCATCGGCGCCTTTGATACGCTGGGCGAGCGCCGCCTCGAGAAAACGATCGATATCGCCGTCAAGCACCGCCGTGGGATTGCCGGTTTCGACGCCGGTACGCAGATCCTTCACCATCTGATAGGGCTGAAGCACATAGGACCGAATCTGGTGGCCCCAGCCGATATCGGTCTTTGAGGCATTCATCGCCGCGGTCTGGGCCTCCTGCTTCTGTAATTCGATCTCATAGAGCCGTGCCTTCAGCATCGCCATGGCGTGGGCGCGGTTCTGATGCTGCGAGCGCTCGCTCTGGCACGCCACCACCACCGGGTCGTCGCCCGGCGGCTGATAGGTGAGGCGCACCGCGCTGTCGGTCTTGTTGACATGCTGGCCGCCGGCGCCCGAGGAGCGATAGGTGTCGACGCGCAGATACTTGTCCTCGATCGTGACCTCGATCTTGTCATCGACCACGGGAAAGACCCAGACCGAGGCAAAGCTGGTCTGGCGCCGCGCGTTGGCGTCGAACGGCGAAATGCGGACGAGACGATGGACGCCGCTTTCGGTCTTGAGCCAGCCATAGGCGTTATCGCCGGCGATGCGGATGGTGGCGGATTTGAGGCCGGCGCCTTCGCCCGGCGATTCCTCGATCCATTCGACCTTGTCGTCATGCGCCTCGGCCCAGCGGGCATACATACGCAAGAGCATCTCGGCCCAGTCCTGGGCCTCGGTGCCGCCGGCGCCAGCATGGACCTCGAGATAGGCGTCGTTGCCGTCGGCCTCGCCCGAAAGCAGCGATTCGAGCTCGCGCTTGCCCGCCTCCTTGCGCAGCCGGGCGAGATTGGCCTCCGCCTCGGCGAGGATCGCCTTGTCGTCCTCCGCCTCCGCCAACTCGATGAGGCCGAGCGTGTCGTCAAGCTCGCGCTCGACCCGGCGATAGCTGTCGATACCGCGCTCGAGCCGCGCCTTCTCGCGCATCAGCGCCTGGGCGCGCTGTGGATCGTTCCAGAGATCGGAGGATTCGGTGAGGGATTTCAGCTCGTCGAGGCGTTTGAGGGAATGCTCCCAGTCAAAGGTGCCTCCTCAGCAGTGCCAGCGAGCGCCTGATCTCGCTTTCGACCGCCTCTATTTCAGCGCGCATAAACGGAACTCTCGGAAATGAATGGCTGATGCGGGTCTAATATAGTCCGCCCGTGCCGCTGGCGGGAGCATTGTGCGGCATCTGTAGCACTTGTACCGGCTCGGAGCCGGAGCCGGAACCGGAGCCGGCGCTCACCGGCGTCGCCGCGGCAGCGGACTGCTGGTACCCGCTGCTATTGCCATACTCGTTTTGGCCCGGCTGCTCCAGCGAGGCGGCGTCTTCGTCATCCTCGATCCGCTGTAACGACATGGAGTTGCCCGCCGTCGCCTCGCCGGTCGGCTCGGTACCGGGCTTGAAGGCTTCGAGGATGACGTTCTTGTCGCCGGGATAGGGCAGCTCGCCGGTATAATGATCGACCCGCACCAGGAGAATCCCCGGCGGCGTACGGAACGGCACCGGCGGCTTGTTCTTCAACGCCGTCGCCATGAATTCCTTGAAGATCGGGGCGGCGACGCTGGCGCCCGTCTCGTGCCGGCCGAGGGTGCGCGGGGTATCGAAGCCGACATAGACCCCGGCGACGAGATTGGGCGAGAAACCCACGAACCAGGCATCCTTCGAATCGTTGGTGGTGCCGGTCTTGCCGGCCATCGGGCGACCCAACGACGACACGATCCGGCCAGTGCCGTATTTCACGACGCCTTCAAGGATCGAGACGATCTGATAATCGCTTTGCGGGTCGACGATCTGCGGCCGGTTGTCGGGCGGCGCCGGTGGCGGCTGGCCGTGATAGGTGACATCCTCACAACCCTGGCAAACGCGGGTATCGGCGCGATAGATGGTGATGCCGTCCCGGTTCTGGACCCGGTCGATCACGGTCGGCGTCAGCTTTCGGCCGCCATCGTCGAGCATGGCATAAGCGGCGGTGAGGCGCAGCGGCGTTGTCAGGCCGGCACCCAGCACCATCGAATATTCATGCGGCATCTTCTTCATAATGCCGAAATCCTGGACCGATTTGGCGATGGCATCGAGGCCGACCTTCTGGGCCAGCCGCGCCGTCACGAGATTCTGCGATTTCTCAACCGCGACGCGGAGGGTCATCAGACCCGACAGTTCATGGGCGTAATTCTGGGGGCGCCACATCGGCAGGCCCGGCCCCTGGCTGATCTCGACCGGCTCGTCGAGCAGCCGCGTCGAGGGGGTGAAGCCGTGCTCGAAGGCGGCGATATAGACGAAGGGCTTGATCGCCGAGCCCATCTGGCGGAAGGCCTGGGTTGCCCGATCGAACTGGCTGCGATCATAGCTGAAGCCGCCGGCGAGCGCCAAAACCCTTCCGGTGTGGGGATCGATGACGGCGATCGCCCCCGACACCTCCGGCACCTGTTCAAGCCCATAGACGCCGGCCTTGCCGGTCGCCCCGGCCAGCACGACGTCGCCCGGTTTCATGACGTCGCGGGGACGCCGCGGCACCCGTCCGACGCCGCGATCATGATCGAGCTCGCGCCGCGCCCATTTCATCTGCGCCATCGGGATGACGCCCTTGCCGCCATCGGCAAAGCCGATGCGGGCGTCGTCCCGGCCGAGCGACAGCACATAAGCGAGCTTCCAGCCCATGCTGTCGGCGCCGGCGACGACGGGCACCGTCTTCAATTGCGCCTGCCACTTGCCGGTATGGCGGAAATAGGCGACAGGACCGCGATAGCCGTGACGACGGTCATAGGCGATGAGGCCGCCACGCAACGCCTGATCGGCCATCGTCTGGAGCTTCGGATCGAGGCTGGTACGCACGGTGAGGCCGCCTTCATAGAGCGCCTTCTCGCCATAGCGCGCGACGAGGGTGCGCCGCACCTCCTCGGCGAAATAGGGGGCGGTCACCGTGTCGGAATGGCTGTGCTTCACCGTGACCAGCGCCACCGGCTTGGCGGCCGTTGCCTGGGCGCGGGTGATGAAGCCGTCATCCGCCATGCGGTCGATCACCCAGTTGCGGCGGTCGAGCGCGGCCTTGTGGTGAATGGCGGGATTATAGCCGCTCGGCGCCTTGGGCAGTGCGCCGAGGAACGCCGCCTGGGCGATGCTGAGCTGATCCAGAGGCTTGTTGAAATAGGTGAGCGACGCCGCCGCGACGCCATAGGAGCCGCGGCCGAGATAAATCTCGTTGAGATAGAGTTCGAGGATCCGGTTCTTGCTCAAAATCTGGTCGAGGCGCAGCGCGACCAGCGCTTCCCGGATCTTGCGCCGCAGGGTGAGCTTGTCGCCGACCAGGAAATTCTTTGCCACCTGCTGGGTGATGGTGGAGGCGCCGATCGGCCGCAGCCCCTCGCGCAGCCGCGAGACATCGGTGACGGCGGCGCGGATCATCGACAGGAAATCGACCCCGGGATGATGATAGAAATCCTTGTCCTCGGCCGCGAGGAAGGCATCGATCACCCGCTTCGGAATCGCATCCACCGGGACGAAGATGCGCTTTTCGGTGGCATATTCGGCGAGGAGGCGCCCGTCGGCGGCATAAACCCGCGACACGATCGGCGGCTGATAGGTCGCGAGCGCCTTATAGTCGGGAAGGTTGCGGCCGAAATACCAGACCGTAACGCCGACGACGATGCCGATCCCCACCACGGCGAACAGGATCAAACCAAAAAGAAATCTGATGATGCGCATGCCCGCCCGCCGTTCAGGAGGGCTGCAGAGTGGCGATCTTTTGTGACGCCTTCAAGGCGGGAGTGGCGCGATTGCTCCATTTGTCGTGCCGGGTGTGGCGAGCTGGGTCACCAACTTGACGGAACGCTCAAACGCCCGGGAAGCACGAAAGCGAAGGCGATGCCGGGCTACAGGCTCGTGATTTCCCGGATTGTTCCTCTTTCGGCCGTCAAGAATCTTTACGATTTTCCCTGCCGCCAACCGGACGGAACCGGTAAGGGATTGAAAACACTATAAATCGTGTCTTGGCACGGAGGTTGCTTCATATGGCCATAGCTCAACGGTCGCTCCCAGCGGTCGCGCATCGACGGTAGAGGAGGAAAAGGTAGATGCTCCGGACAATGTATGCTTTTTTTGTATTTGGCTTGGTCGCGATCGTCAGTTCGGCATCATACGCCGCAACCATCACGGTCGATGGAAGCAACCCCAACGGATGGGCCTTCAGCAACACCGATAATAGTAACGACGCCGCGAGTGGCGGCTATGTTATTGGCCCGGCGACGCCTCCTCTCGGCAACGGCAGCGCGAATCTCGTGGTCAACGACCCCACTAAGGAATCGAGCGAAATACTCAGAGACGTCTCAATTCAGCCGGATTTGACGTCCGGTTTCAGCGCAAGCTACTACACCTATGTAACCAGCAATTCGGTGGGCACCACTGAGGGAGCCACTCCGTTGCTGGAGTTCGATCTGACCAAAGGGTCTTATCAAGGTCGGTTGGTATTCGATCCTGGTGACGTGTCAGGCGATGTAACGCTCGGAACGTGGCAATCTTGGGATGTCACGAGCGTCAATGGCTGGTGGTTTAGTCATTCCTTGGATGGAGCCACTTGCACGATCAATGCCCCCTGTTCATTTGCAACAGCAGAAGCATTTCTTTCTGCGAACAGCATTGCGGCAGAAGATGTGCTGTTTAAGGCCGGCTCCGACCAGACCGGCTACAACGGCAACGTGGATGATTTCACGCTGGCTTTTGGCGGCACCAGCAATACCTACAATTTCGATGTCCCCGAGCCGGCATCGCTGTCGCTGTTCGCCGTGGCGCTGATCGGGCTGTGGGGCTTCACCTGGATACGGCGCCGGAAGGCCTCCTGACGGAATTCTTTACACTCCCGAAATCCAAGGAAGCCGCCCCGCTCGGGGCGGCTTCTTTCTGCTGAATTGGTTCCCGATGATAACGCCCCTAGAGCGGCATTCGTTGAACCTGAATCATTCCCTTATTCGTCACCCGCGGGCTTAACCCGCGGGTCCATCGATGGATCGCCGGGTCAAGCCCGGCGATGACGAATATGGGATGCGTACACCCGGCCGAATGTCACGCGCCTAGACGCAATAGGTCTTCAGCGGTTCGAAGCCGTTGAAGCCGACCGAGGCATAGGTTGAGGTATAGGCGCCGGTCGCCAGGATCCGCACCTTGTCGCCGATCTTGAGGCCGAGCGGCAGCTTGTATTCCGTCTTCTCATAAAGGATGTCGGCGCTGTCGCAGGTCGGCCCCGCGATCACCACCGGCCCCATGGGCGTGCCATCACCCGGCGTCTCGATGCGGTACTTGATGCTTTCGTCCATGGTCTCGGCGAGGCCGTTGAACTTGCCGACATCGAGATAGACCCAGCGCTTGTCGTCGCCGAAATTCTTCTTCGAGATCAGCACCACTTCGCTTTCGATGACGCCGGCATCGCCGACGATGGAGCGGCCGGGCTCGACGATGATCTCCGGCAGGTCGTTGCCGAAATGCCGTGTCACCGCCGCCATCACGGCATCGCAATAGCGCTCTACCGCCGGCACGTCGCCGCGATAATGCGCCGGGAAACCGCCGCCGATATTGACCATCTTCAAATTGATGTCGGCCTCGGCCAGCAGCGAGAACATGCGCGCGGCGCGGTCGACGGCGCTGTCCCACTGTTCGAGCTTCGTCTGTTGGGAGCCGACATGGAACGAGACGCCATAGGGGTCGAGGCCCGCCGCCTTCGCCGCCCGCAAGAGCGCCACCGCCATCTCGGGCGAACAGCCGAACTTCCGCGACAGCGGCCATTCGGCACCGTCGCTATCGACCAGGATGCGGCAGAAGACGCGGGCGCCCGGTGCCGAGCGGGCAAGCTTCTCCAGCTCCTCCGCGCTGTCGAAGGCGAAGAGGCGGACCCCGCGTGCGAAGGCGTAGGCGATGTCGCCTTCCTTCTTGATGGTGTTGCCGAAGGAGATGCGCTCCGCCGCGATGGCGTGGCCGAGGCAAAGGTCGATCTCGCCGCGGCTCGCGACGTCGAAGCTCGACCCCATGTCGCGCAGCATGGCGACGATCGCATCGGCGGGGTTCGCCTTCACGGCATAGAACACGCGGGCGAGCGGCAGATAGGCTCGCAACAGGCGATAGGCCTCCGCCACGATCTCGAGATCGACGACGAGGCAGGGCGTGGCCGGTTGCTGTTCCTTGAGGAACCGCGCCGTCCGCTCGCTGATGCCGCCTTTGCGCACGGCGCGTTTACGCCGAGGGCGCGCAAGATCAACGGCAGCGTCCAGCACAATCAATCCGTTCGCGAGGCCAAAGCGCCCGCTCCCGGAAAACCCGCGATTGTCGTCCAACGACGTTACTGAACTGGAAAGCGGCGACCGCTGCCGCGGGCACCCAGTTTGAGCCGAACCACAAAACCGGCGTCAGACCAGGGCATCGCGGCCCTGCGCTGGAAAGCAACCATATCGACCTCCCTCTCGGGACCGGCCCACCATGACCGGTTCTGCCAAAAAGGACGCGTTACGTCGTTGCATAACCACGATGGGCCATAGGCACGTGCGAGTGCGTCGCGAGGCGCGATACATAAGCGTTTGATGTGTCGGCGCAAGAAGAAATTCGCGAACCGTCGAAATTATTTGCGGCACGCGGCGAAAGGCTGCCGCGGCCCTGCGTTCGGACTACAGCAAGGCGGCTTTCGATGGCCCATCCCCGGCCGGAGTCGGTGCCGGGACGGTATCGGCATAATCGCGCAACGGCCGCTGACTGCGCTTGAAGGCAGTTCGCAGTTCGACCAAGGCATAAAGGCATTCCTCGACGTCGCTCTCCTTGGCCGCGGTCTCGATCCGGCGAGCAAGCTCGCTGACCTGGCTGGCACCGGCGCTGCCCGCGGTTCCGATCAGGACATGCGCCTCGCGCGCCGCGGCCGCGAGATCGCCGCCATGCACCAGCCGCTCGATCGACGCGATGCCATCTGCGACGGCGCCCAAGAGCTGATTCAAGAGATCGCCAAATTCGAGGCCGACGCTGGCATGCAGGGCTTCCAGGATGTCGAAGTCGATGCCGCTAACGGGAACGTTTCCCAGATACTCGGGCTTGGCCGCCGCGTCCTTGCAATCACGACAGCTCCCATATTCGGCCAGCTTCGCCAGCAAGGTCGCTGGATTGAGCGGCTTTGACAGATAGTCGTTCATCCCGGCTTCGAGATATTGCTGACGCGCGCCCACCATGGCATGGGCGGTCAGCGCGATGATCGGCAGATCGCATTTCGGCGGTTCGAGTTCCCGGATCGCCGCGGTGGCCTGAACGCCATCCATGATCGGCATCTGGATGTCCATGAGAACGAGATCGAGGTCGTCACTTGCCTTGACTGCGGCCACGGCTTCTTCGCCGTTACCGGCGACGGTCACGTCGTGGCCGGCCTTGGTAAGGATAGCTCGAGCCAGTTTCTGGTTGATCTTATTGTCCTCGGCCAGCAAGACATTGAGCGGTCGCGCCTTAACTGGCGCGTCATGGGCGATGGCAGCCAGCGTCTCCGGCGCCGCCGTGCCAAACACCCGGGCAAGGCAATCGAGCAGGGCCTGCTGGCGCAGCGGTTTCATCAGGACGGCGTCGATCCGGCCCTTCGCGATCCGGCCGCCGGCGGAATGATCCATCGCCGACGAGACCAGCACCAGCTTGAGGTCGGTGCCCCAGGGCATGGCGCGGATGCGCTGGGCAAGGGCCGTTCCCGACATATCGGGCATCATCTGGTCGAGGAGGATGAGATCGAAATTCTCACCACGGCTTTGCGCGCGCTCGAGCGCCGCGATGGCGAAGAAGGCATCTTCGACGGCTTCGGCCTCCATGCCGAGGCTGTTGAGCTGTCCGGTGAGGATGCGGCGGTTCATTTCGACATCATCGACGATGAGCGCCCGTAATCCCCGTAATTCCGACGGCGCCGCCTTGGCAAGGCGGGGCACCGAATTGGCCGCCGCGGCCAGCGGAACCTCAAACCAGAATTTGCTGCCCTGGCCAAATTCGCTTTCAACGCCGATTTGGCCGCCCATCAATTCCGTCAGTTCGCGGCAGATGGCGAGACCGAGACCGGTGCCGCCGAAGCGACGGGTTACGGAGCTGTCGGCCTGAATGAATTTCTCGAACAGCTTGGTGCGGGTTTCCTCGCTCATGCCGATACCGGTGTCGCTGACCTCGAAGCGAACGAAGCGGCTGCCCTCTTGGGTTTCCCGCGCCGTCGGGCAGACATCGATTTCTACGCTGCCCCTTTCGGTAAACTTGATCGCATTGCCGATCAGATTGAGCACAACTTGACGCAACCTTGTCGGATCGCCGCAATAGGATTGGCGCAACTCCGGCGCGATGAAGACGCCAAGCTCGACGCTCTTTTCGACGGCCCGCGCCGCAAGCAGCCCAACCGCGCCTTCCGTCAGCTCGACGAGATCGAAATCGATCCTCTCAAGCTCCACCCGGCGGGCTTCGAGCTTCGAGATGTCGAGGATGTCGTTGATGACGCGCAGCAGCGAATCGGCGCTGGTGCGAACCGCGTCGGCATATTCGCGCTGTTCCTCGGTGAGCCGGGTTTCGAGCAGCAAGCCGATCATGCCGATCACGCCGTTCATCGGCGTGCGGATTTCATGACTCATATTGGCGAGGAATTCCGATTTGGCGCGGTTCGCCTGCTCGGCCTCCGCCTTGGCGGATGCCAGCTCCGCCTCACGGCGGCGCTGTTCGGTGATGTCGAGATAGATCGTGCTGAATCCGCCGCCGGCATGAACGGTTCGGCTGATCTCGAGAATTCGCCCGTTGCGATGGGCCCATTCCATCTTCTGGCTCGGCGACGTCTTCACCCGTGCGAGCCAAGCCCGCGCGATCTCGTCCGGGTCGCCCTCGCCGTAATCGCCCTTGTTGGCGCTGTAGCGGACAAAATTTTCCAAGGGATCGCCGACCTTGAGAAGCTCCTCGGGCAATTCCAGCAGCTTGAAAAAGGCGCGGTTCGCGGCGCGAACATGGTAATCCGCATCGACGATGCTGATGCCGACCGGCAGATGCTCGATCAGCTCGTCGAGAAGCCGGCGCGTTTGGTGTTCACGCTGGTCCGCCTGGGCAAGCTCTTGGCTGAGACGGGCGACCTGCTCGGCAAGCGCCGAGATCGCGGCATTGCCGATCGGCTCCTCTTCGGATTCCAGCAGCGGATCGGCTCGTTGGCCCGACAGCGTTTCCATGTCCCATCCTTGACGCGCAGTTTGGTTAAAAGGCGTTAGCCATGGAGATACGCGCCAAAGATTAGGGAAATGTGAAATTACATGCCGGCGTATCGGGCCGGCGGCCGAGAACTAAAGTTCCATTGCCGCTTTCAGTACCTCGTCGGCGTGACCGGCGACCTTGACCTGTGGCCAGATGGCGCGGATCACGCCTTTGCCATCGATCAGGAATGTCGATCGCTTCAT
Source organism: Allostellaceae bacterium (assembly GCA_050729815.1). Taxonomy (GTDB): domain Bacteria; phylum Pseudomonadota; class Alphaproteobacteria; order ATCC43930; family CGMCC-115725; genus JAATGI01. The sequence continues at coordinate 17,140 of JBOHLV010000116.1, read as the reverse complement.
GCCCATGAACTTGCGGCCCATGAAGCTCTTTTCGCCCCAGACGCCATAGGCGTTCGCCGTGGTCAGCTCCTTGTCGGAGCCGAGGATGAAGGGCAGTTCGTACTTTTTCTTGAACTTGTCGTGACTGGCGACGCTGTCCTTCGAGACGCCGATCACCACGGCATCGCTCTTGTCGAACCGGGGAAAGGAATCCCGGAACTGGCAGGCCTCCTTGGTACAGCCGGGGGTATCGTCGCGCGGATAAAAATAGAGGACGACCTTCTTGCCCTTGAGCTTCGCGAGGTTGATCTCGCCGCCGCCATCGGTGGCCAACGTGAAATCCGGTGCCTTGTCGCCCACCTTCAATGCCATGCCTACCCCCGTTGCGCCGGTTCCGCGATCAGCACCTGATACCGCGCGTATGCCCGCCCTGCCCGGTCGTCCATATTCCGCTTCAACTCGGCGAAGTCAATGGCACCCCCCGAGCGCGCCATCAGCGCGAGGAGGGCGGGTGACGAATTCTCGTCGATTTCCTGGTCCATGGTCGCGAGCTTCAGCATCTGTTGAACCGCGTGCCAGAGCCGGAGAGCCTGGGTCAGGTCCAAGGCGGCATCTTGATCGAGCACGCCCGCCGCCGCCATCCCATGAAGCGCGGACATGGTGTTGGGGTGAACAAGATCGGGCCGGCCATGAGCCTCGCGAAGCTGGAGATATTGCGCGATGAACTCGATATCGACGAGGCCGCCGCGGCGGTGCTTGACATTCCAGAAGCCGGGCGACTTGTGAGCTTCGGCGATCTTTGCCCGCATCTCGGCGATATTGGCGACGAGGCGGCGCCGCTCGCGCGGCTGGATCAACGCCGCTTTGACCGCTGCCTCGATCGCCTGGCGCAGGCTCCGTGGCCCCGCCACCGTTCGGGCCCGGGTCAAGGCCATCTGCTCCCAGGTCCAGGCCGCCTCGCGGTGATAGCGGCGAAACGCGGCGAGGCTCGTCGCCAGCGGCCCGGCATTGCCCGAGGGCCTGAGCCGCATATCGACATCATAGAGATTGCCGTCCCTGGTCATGGCGGTCAGCGCGGAAATGAGCCGCTGCGACAGCCGGGCAAAATAGGTCTGTACCGGCAATGGGTGCGGTCCCTGCGAGGATTCGGTCTCCTCCGGTGCATCATAAACGAGGATGAGATCGAGATCGGAGATCGCCGACATCTCCCGCCCGCCGAGCTTGCCGAGCCCGAGCACCGCCAAGCCGCCGCCCGGCACCGGACCGTGGGTGCGGGCGAAATTCTCGGCGATGCGCGGCAATAAAACCGAGATGCTGGCCTCCGCGGTGGCGGCGAAGGCGCGGCCCGCTTCCTCGCCGTCGATCCGCTCCTGCAACAGGGCGATGCCGACCCGGAACTTATGATCGCCGACCCAGTGCCGCGCCCGGTCGTGCAGCTCTTCCGCGTCGCGAGGCTCGGCAAGGGCGCGCTCAAGATCGCTCGCAAGCAAGGCCGCATTGGCCGGCGGCGTCCCGTCATCCTCGAGCAGCGCTTCGATCAGGGCGGGGTGATGGCCGAGCTGGTCGGCGATGCGGGCGCTTGCCCCCATGATCTCGGCGATCTCTTCGATCAGCTTCGGATTGTGTTGGAACAGCGAGAGAAGCTGAACCCCCGCCGGCAACTGGGCGAGGAACCGGTCGAAACGGCGCAACGCGGCGTCGGGCGCCGGCGCGGCACCGAACGCATGCAAGAGCGCGGGCACCAGTTCTGTCATCAACTCGCGCGAGCGCTGACTGTGCATGGCGCGATAGCGGCCATGGTGCCAGGCCCGCACCGTCGCCGCGGCGAGGCGAGGCTCCACGAAACCAATCCGCGCCAGGGTTGCCAGCGTCTCGGGATCGTCCTCATGGCCGGTGAAGACCAGATTCCCCGGCGCCGCCAAGGACGGCGCCTCCTCGAAAAGCTGGGCGTAATGCCGCTCGACGGTGGAAAGATGGCCGAGGAGTTCGGCCGCGAATGCCTCGATCCCGGGATACCCCAGGAAGATCGCGATACGCTGGAGGCGGGGCTCGTCTTTCGGCAAGGTATGGGTCTGCGCGTCATCGACCATCTGCAAACGATGCTCGAGTTGGCGCAGAAAGCGATAGGCCTCGGTCAGTTCCTGCGCCGTATCGGTCCCGATCTTGCCGGCCTGCGCCAGGGCATCGAGCGCCGCCACGGTGCCGCGAACACGCAATTCCGGCAGCCTTCCGCCCCAGATGAGCTGCTGGGTTTGGGCAAAGAATTCGATTTCCCGGATGCCGCCGCGGCCGAGCTTGATATTGTGGCCGGCGACGGCAATCCGGCCGCCGCCACGATGGGCGTCGATCTGGCGTTTGATCGAGTGAATGTCCTCGATCGCGGCAAAATCGAGATGGCGGCGCCACAGATAGGGGCCGAGATCCGCAAGGAATTCGTGCGCCGCCGTCCGGTCGCCCGCCACCGGGCGCGCTTTGATGAGCGCCGCGCGCTCCCAATTCTGTCCGGTGCTTTCGTAATAAGCGAGGGCGGCAAGAGTCGACATGGCGGCCGGGGTCGAGCCCGGATCGGGCCGCAAACGCAGATCGACACGAAAGACATAGCCGTCACCGGTCGCCTCGGCCAACACCCGGACAAGCTCTTGCGTAAGGCGTGAATAGAATTGCGAGGGGCTGAAACGACCGTGATAGCGGACCTTTTCGGCGTCGTAGAGCAGAACGAGGTCAATGTCGCTCGAATAATTGAGTTCCTGGGCACCGAGCTTGCCCAGGCCCAAAACGAAAAACCCGCAATCCTGCTCGGGAAGCGCCGGATGCGGCAATTCGATTTCGCCGGCCGCCGCGGCGATTGTGAGCAGGTGCGATATGGCCGCCTTCAGGGCGGTCTCGGCAAAGTCGCTGAGCGCGCCCGTCACCCGTTCGAGCGGCCACCATTGGGCGATATCGGCGGCGGCCACGACCAGCGCGACATGCCGCCGTGCCTGACGCAGCCTGCGCATCAGCGCCTGGCGATCGCCGGCCGATTCCAATTGCCGGTTGAGGCCACACACAATCTCGGCGAGAGTGCGATCTGGGCCATTGCGGACCAGCATCAGGAGTATTTCCGGATTCGTAACGCAACACTGGCTCAGGAACGGGCTTGCGCCGAACATCGCCGCCAACAACCGGTGCCCCGCCGCATCGGTGGCGAGGTCGCGCATGTTGCTGGCGAATGCCGGCTCGGCTGCCGCGGCGGCTTCCTCCCAGCGGGCCATGCCGATTTCGAGCGCATGCGGATCGGCGGGCGCGGGCATCGCCGAATCGGCGAAATTCGGCAGAATCGGCGAAGCCATTGACCGCGAACTCCCAGGATAAAGCCGTTCCGAGGTTGCGCGGCGGCGCCCGGCCGGTCAAGCTCAGGCCGATGATCTTCCATCAGGGTGTCAAGGTTGCGCAATGGTTCGGCGGCATTCTGGCCGCGCTTGCCATTGTGTTGGCCGCCTGTTTCTGGCTGCTGTCGCAGGGGCCGATCTCGCTCGACTGGCTGGCCCCGCTGGTCGCGCGCAGCTTGACGCGCGCCGAACCGGGGCTGGTGGCATCGATCGATCATACCAGGGTGCGGCTTGCCCAAGGACCGCGCCTCAAAATCATGGCGAAGGGCATTCATCTTACCCGCACCGACGGCAAGGCAGCGCTCTATCTGCCAAGCCTAACCCTTTCGCTTTCACCGCAAGCGATGCTCGAAGGCAAAATCGCACCGCAACGGATCGAGATTACCGGTGCCCGGATCCACCTGCTCCGCACCGCCGACGGCGCGTTCCATATCGGCATCGCGGGCGAACAGCCGGGGACCGGCGACTGGGCCGAGGCGTTGTTGCGCGGCCTCGCCCAACCGCCTAACCAGCGCGGCGCGTTCGGCCATTTGAGCCGGGTGGCGGTACGCGACGCCAGTCTCGATGTCGAAGACCGCAAGCTTGACGCAACCTGGCAGGCGACGGGGCTCGACGCCACCTTGGTGCGGACCAAAGACGGGATCGCCGGCGATCTTTCCCTTACAATCGGACGCGGCCGAACAAACGCCACGATCCATGGCTATCTGCTTGACAGCGGCACGCCTCGGCGCCTGTCGGTAAAAGTGAACTTCCATGATCTGAGACCGGCGGTGTTTGCGCCGGCGACGCGGGTGCTGCAACCGCTCGCGGCGCTCGATCTGCCGCTGGCGGGCGAAGCGGGGATGACGCTCGATGCCGATGCGCGCCGCATTACCGGCTTCTGGTGCAACGTGAAGCTGGGCAAAGGCCACATCGTTGATCCGAAACTCGCCGGCGGCGCGCTGACCGTCATCAAGGGCGCCTTGAGCATGGCCTTCAACGGCAAGACGAAGGCGCTTCAGCTTCGGCACTTTGCCGCGACGCTCGATGAGCCCGATGGACCGAAGCTTGATCTCACGGCCACGATCAAGGATTTCGACCCGGAAGCGGTGCGCCCGCTCGCCTTTTCAGGCGATTTGCAGGTCCACGACCTCAAGGCGTCCGACTTTCCGAAACTATGGCCGCGCGCGGTCACGGCGAAGGCGCGGGCCTGGATCCTGAAGCATATTCTGAAGGGCGAGATCGACCATACCGACATTAGGCTTGCCGGCACCATCGTCCCGAACGGACAACATGGAATGATGGCGCATATCGGCAAGGTCGCTGGCCGCTTTTCCTTTCACGGCGCTTCGGTGAACTATTTCGACCCGCTGGCGCCGGTCGACGACATCGACGGCACCGCCCGCTTCGACCGCAAGCATATGGATATCCTTCCCGATGGCGGGATATCGCGCGACGTCAAGGTCTCCGACGCCGCCATTCACTTGACCGAGCTCAATACCAACCATGAGCAGGCGGCGATCGCGGTAAAGCTTTCGGGGCCGCTCTCCACGATCCTCGACGAGTTGAACAAGAAGCCGCTGGGTTACGCCCGCGCACTCGGGATCGATCCCGCCCATGTCGCCGGAACGGCGATTGCCCATGTCCAATTTCATCTGCCGATGAAGATGGATTTGAATTTTTCCCAGGTGCGATACGCCGCGCAAGGCAGGCTCGATAACGTCGCGGTCGAACGCGTCTTCTTCAATCGCGACCTGTCGGCCGGCAACCTCCGGCTGGATGTGGTTCCAGGCCGCCTCAAGATCGACGGCACCGCCAAGCTGCAAGGCGTGCCCGTCGCCCTCGCCTGGACCGAGCGGTTCGGCGATGGCGGCCTTCGGACCCGCTACCACCTCCATGGCCGTTTCGACGACGCCGCGCGGCGCCGGCTCGGCATCGGGGTACTTCCAAACCATATCCGTGGCCCGATCGGCGTCGACCTCACCTTTCTTCGAAAACGATCGGGCAACGCGGACAGCCATGTGACGCTCGACCTCGGCCCGACGGCCCTCACCCTCGAGCGATTGGGCTGGACCAAGAAGAGCGGGCAGCCGGCGACGGCAAGCTTTGATATCAGGGCGCGCAAAGGCCTGCCGACCCGCATCACCAATATCCGGCTTGATGGCGGCGGGCTCGAGGCCCGCGCCGATATCAAGATGACCGGCAGCAGCGTTGATGCCGGAATCGCGCGTATCGATGTCCGCCATCTCCGCGTCGGCAGGAATGATCTTCATGGTGTCATCACGCGGCGGCCGCGCGGATGGGCGATCTGGGCGACCGGCAACAGCTTCGATGCCGCCCCGTTGTTCGACGAGCTCCAAGCCGCCCGACCTAACCGGGTCCGCGATCCTCGGCTCTGGATCACGGCAAACCTCGGTCGGGTCTATCTAGCCCCGGACCGCGTCGCAACTGCCGTCCGCGCCCGGCTCTATAGCGATGGATGGCATTGGAAAAGCGCCAGCATCGATGCCCGGACGGCGCCCGGCGATATGTTGCGGTTGCGCTTCGGCACCGCCGGCAAGACACCTCAATTCCACCTCTCCACCAACAATCTCGGCGCGTTGCTGCGGTTGCTCGATATTTCCAACAAGGTGCGCGGCGGCCACCTTTCGGTAATTGGTCATGCCGAAGATCTCGGCAACCGCCGCGTCTTGCGCGGCCGTTTCGTCGGCAAGGACTATCGCGTGATCGACGTGCCGGCCTTCGCGCGACTGCTGTCGGCGGCCTCATTGACCGGTGCGGCGGCGCTGCTCAGCGGCGAGGGCATCCCCTTCAGTCGGGTTGAGGGCAATTTCGTCATGGCCGACGGCGCCGTGGAACTGTCGAACGCGCGCGCCTTTGGCGAGGCGATCGGAATCAATGCGAGCGGTCTTTTCGATTATCGCGATCAGCGGATCAACCTCACCGGCACCATCGTGCCGGCCTACCTTTTTAACAGCTTTCTCAGCAACATTCCGGTACTCGGCAACCTGCTCCTGGGCGGCAAGGGCGAAGGCATCTTCGCCGCCAATTACCGTGTCGCAGGCCCGATGGCCAACCCCGGAATCTCGGTCAACCCGTTGAGCGCACTCGCGCCCGGCTTTCTGCGCCGGCTGTTCCTGTTCGCACCCGGCACGCCCGATACCAACGATGCCGGCCGCAACGCCGCACCGAAGGGCGGCTGAACACCCCCCCCGTTAGACGGGACGGATCAGGCCGTGGCGCTTCTTCCCAACGGAGAGCTTGATGACCCCGTCTTTGACATCGACCTCGGTGAGCAGATGCGTTTCGCTGGTGATGATCGCATTATTGACGCTGGTATTGGCGCTGCGAATTTGGCGCCGCGCATCGCTTCGGCTGGATACCAGCCCTACTTCATGGAGTGCCTGAATGAGCGGAACCCCCGCGGCGAGGTTCTGGCCACTGATCGCCAGCGTCGGCAATTCGGCACCCGTGCCGCCTTCGGCGAAGACCCGCCGCGCCGTTTCGGCGGCGGCGTGGGCCGCATCGCCGCCGTGCAGCATCGCGGTCGCCTCGGTCGCCAGCTTTTCCTTGGCGTGGTTGATCTCACCGTCACGCAACGCGTCGAGCCGCGCGATCTCGTCCATCGGCAGATCGGTAAACAATTTCAAGAACCGGCCGACATCCGCGTCCTCGGTGTTGCGCCAGAACTGCCAATAGCCGTAAGGCGCAAGACGGGCAGCGTTGAGCCAGACCGCGCCTTCGGCGGTCTTGCCCATCTTGGCACCGGACGCCGTGGTGAGCAGCGGCGAGGTGAGCCCATAGAGCGCGCGGTTCTCGATGCGCCGGCCGAGCTCGACGCCGGAGACGATATTGCCCCACTGGTCGGAGCCGCCCATCTGCACCGCGCAATCGTGGCGCCGCGCCAGCTCCAGAAAATCATAGGCCTGGAGCACCATATAGTTAAATTCGAGGAAGCTCAGAGTCTGCTCGCGATCGAGGCGCAGTTTGACGCTGTCGAGAGTCAGCATCCTGTTAACGGAAAAATGGCGGCCGACCTCACGCAGGAACGGGATGTAATGCAGTTCGTCTAGCCAGTCAGCATTGTCGACCATGATGGCGTCGGACGGGCCGTCGCCGAAGCGAAGGAATCGCGCAAATACCTGCCCAATCCCGGCCTTGTTGCGGGCGATTTCGGCCTTGCTCAAGAGCTGGCGCGAAGCGTCCTTACCCGAGGGGTCACCGATCTGCGTCGTGCCGCCGCCCATCAATACGATCGGCTTATTGCCGGTTTGCTGCCAACGCCGCAGCAGCATTAACTGGATGAGGCTACCGACGTGCAGGGAATCGGCGGTACAGTCGAAACCGATATAGGCGACAAGTGGTTGCGCCCTAAGCCGGGCATCCAGCCCGTCGCGGTCGGTGCAGTCCTGAACATAGCCACGTTCAAAGACGGTCTTAAGGAAGGCGGATTGGAATTCGGTCATGCGCGCATCGTCTAGCACAAAAGCCGCCGCCGCTCACCAGCCGAAGACCCGCGCGCTCTATCGCGTCATCGGGCTGATGAGCGGCACCTCGCTCGACGGCATCGATGCGGCCTTCATGGTGACCGACGGCTATTCCCGGATCGAAACCGGACCGAACCTAACCCTGCCCTACGACGACGATCTTCGCGCCAGCCTGCGCGCCGTGGCGGGCGGCACCGGCGATGTCGCCGGGGTCGAGCGGCGCCTGACGGAAGCCTTCGCCGCCGCCGTCGCGGCGTTGCGCGCGAAGCACGAGATCGGCGCGGTGCATCTCATCGGTTGTCATGGCCACACCATTCTCCACCGGCCGCGCGAGGGTCTGACGCGGCAGATCGGCGATGGCGCGCTGCTCGCCCGCCTCACCGGCACCGATGTCGTCTGCGATTTCCGCAATGAAGATGTCGCCGCCGGCGGCGAAGGCGCGCCGCTGGTGCCGCTCTACCACGCCGCCCTCGCGGCCGACCTGCCACGGCCGATGGCGATTCTCAATCTTGGCGGCGTCGCCAATGTGACTTGGATCGGGACTGGCGCGGACGACCTCCTTGCCTTCGATACCGGCCCCGGCAACGCCTTGATCGACGATTGGGCGCTGCGCCATCTCGGCCAACCGATCGACCGCGGCGGCGCCTTGGCACAGCAAGGCATGATCGACAAGGAATGGGTGTTGAAGTTCCTCGCCCATCCCTATTTCGCGCGCAAGCCGCCGAAATCGCTCGATCGCGACGAATTCATGGCGCTGGTGCCGGACCATCTGTCGCCGGCGGACGGCGCCGCGACGCTGACCGCGATGACCGCCGTCGCGGTCTATCGGGCGATGGCGCATTTCCCGGCGCGTGCCAAATTCTGGCTGGTGACCGGCGGCGGACGGCACAACCCCGCGCTGATGCGCAATCTCGAGCGAGTGATCGAGGCGATCATCGCCCCGGTGGAGGTTGCCGGCTGGGACGGCGACGCGCTTGAGGCGCAGGCCTTCGCCTATCTCGCGGTGCGCTCGCTCCTGGGCCTTCCCTTGAGCATCCCCAGCACTACCGGCGTGCCGCGTCCCGTCACCGGCGGACGTCTGTTTCGTGCCAGGTCGGACCACCAACCGGCATTTGACATTGCCGCCGTCCGGTCTAAATAAGAGGGCATGCCCGAAACCAATACCGACATCACTCCGGCCGAAGTACAGGTAAGGCTTACCGATAGCGCCATCCGCCGCGTGGCGGCGTTGCGCGACGAGGAGAGCGTGCCGAACTCGTTCCTGCGGCTCGCCGTGTCGGGCGGCGGTTGCTCCGGCTTCCAGTACGGCTTCACCTTCGATGACGCACACCAGGACGGCGATATCGTCTTCGAGCGTGGCGGCGTCATTCTCGTCATCGACGAGGTCTCGCTCGAACTTGTAAAAGGTGCCGAGATCGATTTCGTCGAGGACCTGATGGGCGCCTCCTTCCAGGTGCGCAATCCCAACGCCGCATCGTCCTGCGGCTGCGGCAACTCGTTCTCGGTCGGCTGATCGCGATTTTGCGGATCGCGACCTGGAACGTCAATTCGATCAAAGCCCGATTGCCGCTGGTGCTGGCATGGCTCGGCGAGGCGCGGCCCGACGTCGTTTGTCTCCAGGAGATCAAGTGCCTCGCCGCGGACTTCCCGAGCCTCGAGATCGGGGGCCTCGGCTACCGCATCGAGATCGTCGGCCAGAAGGCCTATAACGGCGTCGCGTTGTTGTCGAAGTCGCCGGCGCGAGAGGTCATCACGGCCCTTCCCGGCGACGAGGACGACCACCAGGCCCGCTATGTCGAAGCGACGATCGACGGCGTCCGTATCGCATCGCTCTATCTGCCGAACGGCAATCCGGTCGCGAGCGACAAGTTTCCCTACAAGCTCACCTGGCTCGAGCGCCTGCGGCACCATGCGGCGAAGCTGCTGAAAAGCGAGCAGCCCTTCGTTCTTGCCGGCGATTACAACGTCATTCCCGAAGATATCGACGTCTACGATTCGGCGGCGTGGCGAGAGGACGCGCTATTTCGGCCGGATTCGCGTGCCGCCTATCGCCGGCTGCTCCATCTCGGCCTCATCGATGCGTTTCGCGCCCTGCATGCCGAGCCGCACCGCTATAGCTTCTGGGACTATCAGGCCGGCCGCTGGCAGCGCGACGAAGGGCTCCGGATCGACCATCTTCTGTTGTCGCCGCACGCGGCCGACCGGCTTGAAGCCGCCGATATTGACAAGGGGCCACGCGGCAAGGAAAAGGCCTCAGATCACACACCCGCGTGGTGCGAGCTTCGCGATCGCTAGAATTTGCCGCCGAACCGCAACAGGAAATTGTCGATCGGTTGCGGCCCCGAGCCATGATTGTCAGGCGCAACGCCCTGGTCGATCGCAAGCGAGAGACTGTTGACCCGATCCAGGCGATAGCCGAATTCGACCGCGCCATGGAACATCAACGGCGCCAGCTGCTGCTCCCCGGAACCGGCCCTCACGGGCGAATTATAGCTACCCGCGAGCCCGAACCGGCCATAGATCGAATTGTCGGCGAAGAGGCTCCAAGTCAATCCGATATAGGCCCTGCTTGCCCCGGCGACTGGATCATAGCCAATGCCGAATTGCGGGCGCGGCGAGAAGAGAAAATTGAAGACCGGCGTATTGGGCGAGGTCAGCGAGATCTCAAGGTCATGCGTGGTGCCGATCGGCACGCCATTCAGCCGTTCGGCATCGTCGAGCAGAAAATCCATGTGAAATGACGGCAGGGTGGCGGCGCCGGGCACCAGATCGCCGGTATTGCTGTCGAGCGTCAGCCGCGTCATGGTCCGGCCGGTCTGGGCGATGGCGGGAAAGCCACCCGCCGAGGCAAGCGCCCCTGCGATCGCCAGCGCCATGGCCATGCGGCGTAGGGTCGTCATCGATGATCGGTTTTCCAAACCCGATGTTCTTTAATCCCGACCAAGCTTCAAGACAATAGCGGCCGTGATTTAGAAACCGGTTAAAGAGCATTGCACCACGTCAATCGGCCTCGGCCGGTGGCGGATAGCGATGGGTCATGCCGGCAGCATCCCGGATCCGCCACGCCCCGCCGGCCGGGTCCGGCACCGCATGGCCGGGGGTCAGCGGCACCTTGCCATAGCCGCCTGGCAGATCGAGCATATAGGTCGGCTGGCAGAGACCCGAGACATGGCCGCGAAGCTGGTCCACCAGCATCTGGCCCTCCTCGATGCCGAGACGGAAATGCCCGGTGCCGCGGGCCAGATCCGGATGGTGGAGATAATAGGGTTTGACCCGATTCGCCACCATGGTGCGGAACAGGGCTTCAAGCGCGGCGGCATCGTCATTGACGCCCCTCAACAGCACACTCTGCCCAAGGAGCGGAATCCCCGCACGCGCCAGCCGCGCCAATGCCGCCTTCTGCTCTGGTCCGAACTCCCGGGCATGGTTGGCATGGACGGCGAGCCATAGCGCCTTTCGGGTGGCGAGCGCGGCCACCAGGGCCGGCGTCATTCGCGCGGGGTCGACCATGGGCAAGCGCGTGTGAATTCGAACCACGCCAAGATGCGGAATCCGGTCGAGCGTCTGGAGCAGCGATCGGAGCTGACGCGGTGCCAGCAAAAGGGGATCGCCGCCGCTCAGGATAACCTCCCAGATGCCCGGATTGTCGCGAACATAGTCGATCGCGGCCGTGAGTTCGGCCGGCGACAGGGCACCACTTCCCGGCCCCACCACCTCGCGGCGAAAGCAAAATCGGCAATAGACCGCGCAGGCATGGTGCGGCATCAGCAACACCCGGTCGGGATAGCGATGAACGATGCCCTTCACCGGGGAGAAACGCTGATCGCCGATGGGATCGTCGCGTTCCTCGGACGTGATTTGCAGCTCTTCACGACTCGGCAGGTATTGCCGGCCGACCGGGTCGGCCGGATCACGCCGATCGATCAGGTTGGCGACACCGTCAGTGACCGCGACCGCATATCGCGACGCGACGGCAGCAATCTCCTGCCGCCGTTCCGCCGCGACGAGACCGGCCGCGATCAGCGCGTCGGCACTACGCAGGGGCTTGGCCATGCCGCCTAGCTAGCCCGCTATGCCCCTCGGCACAAGGAAAAGGATCAGACCGCGCCGCCCATCGTCGCACCGGCGCCAACGATCCCGACAACCACGAGCCCGATCACGATGTAGACGACAATCAAGGCGACGAAGAGCGCGATGAAGTGGGCCACGACCCGCCCCTGCGGCACGCCCAGCATCGGGCCGATGCCGATGAACAGGATATAGAGGCTGTAGAACGACGCGATCGCGCCGAGAAGGCCGATGGCAAGGACCAGATGGAACACGCCGCCAAGCCAGCTTGCCGTCCACGCATAGGCGATCAGCTTCACGCCTTGATCGACCTCGCCGCGGCCGCCAAAACTCCGCGCGAGCTTTGCCGCGATCCAGCCGATGACATAGACGCCGATGAGGCTGAGGACGTAGGTGATGATGGCCCCGAGGATCCCGGCGCCGATACCGCTACGGCCGAACAGCAGAGAATTGCCGATAAAGCGCGCCAGCGGCGGGATCGCCGCCAGCGGCGCGACATAGTTGAGAAACAATTGCTGCGTATCGGTCGGTTCGGCGGCGGTTACCTCCCACTCGGTTCGTGGCGAGGCGATCATTGTCTTCGCGCGATTGACGATATCCATCTCACCCCCCCTTTTGGCCCGATGGCGTCGCTGTCCTGATGCTCCATCTTTAACATTTTTCGGCGCGATGGCGACGCCCCCGCAACGACTCGGTATCAGGCTCCGAGCCGGCCGAGCGCCGCCGTGATTCGCTTAAGCTCGGCGGTCCGTGCCGCCCGCCGCTCGCGCTGCTCGTCGATGACCTCCTCCTTCGCCTTGGCCAGGAACTGGGCATTGCCGAGCTTCTGGTCGATCTTAGCGATCTCGCTTTCGACCGCCGCCTGATCCTTCTGAAGCCGCGCCCGTTCCTGGTCGAAATCGATGGCGCCGGCCGGGTCGAGCGCGATCGTGGCGCCCCATACGGTAACGTGAATCATGGCGCGATCATTCGCCCGCTCAAAATTCGGATATGCGGGCGTCGTCGCCATCTCGATCGCGGCGAGGCGGGCCAAACGAATGACCTGAGTTTCGTTCCGGTCGAGGAACCCGTTCTCGGGACCGAGAATTTCAATAATGAACGCGCGCAATTCCGCCGCGCCGGGTACGTTCATTTCGGAACGAACCTCGCGGATTTTGGCGATGAGGCCCACAACCCATTCCATCTCGGCGACCGCGTCATGGATCCGCCGGCCCGACCGGGGGGTCGCGTCGTCAAAGCGGGGCCAATCTTGGGCGATCAGCATGCCGTCCCGCCAGCCGGTCCATTCGCGCCACAGCGCCTCGGTCACGAACGGCATGACGGGATGGAGGAGATGGGCGATCTGCGCCAGCCCCCAGGCGGTAACGGCGCGCGTCTCCGCCTTCGCAGCTTCGTCTGCGCCGGTGAGGATGGGCTTCGTGAATTCGAGATACCAGTCGCAGAAGGTGTGCCAAGTGAAATGATAAAGCGCGTCTGCGGCATCGTTAAACTTAAATTCTTCGATCGCGCGTTCGACCTTGGCGGCGGTATCGGCCACCATGCCGACGATCCAGCGATTGACCGTCATCGTCGCGGTGGCGGGGACGAAACCCGTCACCAGCCTGCATTCGTTCATCTCGGCATAGCGCGCCGCGTTCCACAGCTTGGTGACAAAATTGCGATAACCCTCGACGCGGCTCTCGCTGAGCTTGATGTCGCGGCCTTGCGCCGCCAGCGCCGTCAGCGTAAAGCGCAAGGCGTCGGTACCGTATTTGTCGATGAGCGCCAGCGGATCGATGATATTGCCCTTCGATTTCGACATCTTCTGGCCACGCTCGTCCCGCACCAACGCATGGATATAGACGGTGCGGAACGGCACGTCGTTCATGATCTCAAGGCCCATCATCATCATCCGCGCGACCCAGAAGAAGATGATGTCGAAGCCGGTGACGAGCACATCGGTCGGATAATAGCGCCGGAGCTCCGGCGTTTCGTCGGGCCAGCCCAGGGTTGAAAATGGCCATAAGGCCGAGGAGAACCAGGTATCGAGCACGTCGGGATCGCGCACCAGCTTCACATTTGGTCCCGCCTCGGTTTGCGCTTCTTCTTCGGTCTCGGCGACGAAGATGCGGCCATCCTCCGCGTACCAGGCCGGGATTTGATGGCCCCACCAGAGCTGGCGCGAAATGCACCAGGGCTGAATGTTGCGCATCCAATCGAAGAAGGTGTTCTCCCATTGCCGCGGCACGAACACCGTCCGGCCGCGCTCGACGGCTTCAATGGCCGGCTGCGCCAGAACCTTGGCGTCGCAATACCATTGGTCGGTGAGCCACGGCTCGATGATGGCGCCGGAGCGATCGCCATGCGGTACCATGAGCGTGTGCGGCTCGATCTTCTCGATCAGCCCCTGCCCTTCGAGATCGGCGACGATCTTCTTGCGCGCCGCGAACCGGTCCATGCCGCGATAGACCTCCGGCACCGCCTCATTGAGGCGGGCATCGCGATCGAAGATGTTGATAAGCGGCAAGTCATGCCGGCGCCCAACCTCGAAATCGTTGAAATCATGCGCCGGGGTGATCTTCACCGCGCCGCTGCCAGTGGCGGGGTCGGCATGCTCGTCGCCGACGATCGGAATGCGCCTCCCGACCAACGGCAGGACCGCCGCGCGGCCGATGAGATGCTTATAGCGTTCATCCTCGGGATGGACCGCGACCCCGGTGTCGCCCAGCATCGTTTCCGGCCGCGTCGTCGCGACCACGATATGCTCGTCGCTGTCCGCAACCGGATAGCGCACATACCAGAGCGAACCCTTGGTCTCGACATTCTCGACCTCAAGATCGGAAATCCCGGTATGGAGCTTTGGGTCCCAATTTACGAGGCGTTTGTCGCGATAGATTAGGCCCTTGCGATAAAGCCGCACGAACACGCGGCGGACGGCGGCCGACAGCCCGTCATCCATGGTGAAGCGCTCGCGGTTCCAATCCGGCGAGGCGCCGAGGGCGCGAAGCTGGCGGGTGATGGTGTTGCCCGATTGCGCCTTCCATTGCCACACGCGCTCGACGAACTTGTCGCGGCCAAGCGTCACGCGATCCGTCTGTGCCGCTGCCAATTCCCGTTCGACCACCATTTGGGTCGCGATGCCGGCATGGTCGGTGCCCGGCTGCCACAAGGCGTCGCGGTCCTTCATGCGATGGTATCGGATCAGGATGTCTTGCAGCGTGAAGGTCAGCGCGTGACCCATATGGAGGCTGCCCGTCACATTGGGCGGCGGCATCAGGATGGTGTAGGGCGGCTTCGCCGATTCGGGATGGCACTCGAATACGCGTGCCTGTTCCCACAGCGCATAAATTTCGGCCTCGCGATCGCCGGCCCGATAGGTCTTGTCAAACATGACGCTAAATTAGGCCGACGCGACGCGACAGCAAAGCCTCGCTTTGCGCTTCCGCAAGCGAAGCCGCGGCACGAAGAGCTTACGACCGCATTTCGGCTTCGCGGACCAGACGGCTGATTTCGTCGCGCAGGAGCCGCTCCACCAGTTTCGGAAGATTGGCATCGAGCCATTCCTTGAGGGCCGGCCGAAGCAAATCCCGCACCATCTCCTCAAGGGTGCGGCTGACATCGCCGAGCGCGAGTTCCTGTTGCTTACGCGCGGCGGCAGCGCTTGCCACCTGCGACAGGGACGCGACCGAGGCGGCCAGCGTCGCATCGGATAGGATGCGCCGTCCCGCCGAATCGCCCATCATTCCCACGCTCTTCAAAGGTGGTGGCCGATTGAGCCGACCGGCCGCGAAAGACGGCGTTGAGGACGGCCTCGGGATCGGCTTTGCCGGCGACTCGTCTTCATCGATGCGTTCGGTCAAATCGAGGATCGCGTCCTGAACCGGCGGCAGGCGAGGCGGCACGGACGCATCTGACGACGGCAACGCCCCTTTCGGCGACTTGGTGGACGCGCTCATGTCCGGCAGATGGATCGGCGCCTCCGACGCGGCGGACTTCTCGTCGGCGATCGGTGGCGATGCTGGCTTTTCCGCAGCCGACGACGATGCCGTCGACTCCATCGGCATCACCCCTTCCTCCGCCATGATGTGCTTGATCGCGGCGAGGATCTCTTCCATCGACTGTTCGTTGTGACTCTTCAAATCCGCCATATCTTGCCCCGGCAGGTTATGCCGGAAACACTAGGGCAAAGAATGGCGGATCGCCAGCACTACCGTCTTCGAGTCGGCTTGCCCGCGATCAATGCCGGGGGCTGTTGCCGAAGCCAAACCATTTGTCGCGCACCGCGCGATAATGGGTATCGACGTTGTAGAGATTCACATGGAGCTTCAAATTCGCGGCCGTCAAACGGCCGATCTGCTCCGCCAGGTTGAATTCGGCGAGCGCCAGATCATGCTCCGTCGTGACCAGATTGACGCGGTCGGAAAACAGCGCCTGCTCCTCGATCAGCACATCGAGAATCGTTCTCGTGCCGACCTTCTGCTCCTCCTGGGTGCCCTCGAAGGCGATCTCGGCCGCCTTCACCGTCTGCTCTAATGCGGTGCGCTTGGCGCGGTCCGACACGACCGTCTCCCACGCCTGGGTCGCGCTCTGCACCGCGGCGCGTCGCGCATCATCGGTCTGGCTCCTGAGCTGACCGACATTGTCCTCGGCCTGGCGGACCTCGGAATAGAGCGCGCCACCTTCATAGAGGGGCATCGTCATGCGCGCGACGATCGACGCGTTCGTGACGACGAGATGCTGAAGGCCTTCATTGTTGAGCCGTTGATAGTCGCCGACCACCGATATAGTGGGCAACAACTGGCCGCGAATTACCTTGATCTGGTCGCGTGCCGCGTCCTCGCTGAAGAGCGCGGCAATCACATTCGGATTGTCCTTGGCGGCCAGCGCAAGCGCCTTACCCCGCCTTGTCGGCAACACCGGCCGCAACCGCGTCGGCGCAAGCTTCGCCGGCAGATGGCCGACGGCACGCTGGTAATTGGCGCGGCTCACCTGGAGATTACCCTCGGCCTGGTTGCGGCTGGCGATCGCGCTCGCCAGTTGCGCCTGCGCCTGGGCGACGTCGGTGCGGGTCACGGTGCCGACACGGAACTGCTCTTGCGTCGATTCGAGCTGCTTGCGCAGAAGTTGCTCGTTGTTGATGCTGAGATCCAGCGTCGCCTGATCGCGGACGACATCGAGATAGGCCTGAATCACGCTGTAGAAGACGGTTTCTTCGGTCGAAATCAGCCGAGCCCGTTCGGCTTCCACCGTCTTTTCCGCTTGCGCGGTCTGGGCCACGGT